>JAXDCM010000083.1:0-16815 GCA_034677965.1 Syntrophales bacterium | reverse complement strand
CACAGCATCAAGGTTACGGTGGATATTTACGGGCATCTTGCCCCGGAAGGAAACAAGGCAGCCGTGGACAGGCTTGACGATGACGCAACAATCCGCAACCCAGCCGCAACCGAAACGGCAAAGGGGTCAGCCGCTATCAGCTAACCCCTTGTAATGTTTTGGTAGTCCCACGGGGGCTTGAACCCCGGTTTCCGGCGTGAGAGGCCAGCGTCCTAACCACTAGACGATGGGACCATGGGTATATGAGAAACGGATGTTCGTATCCTTAAAAGGTTTTGCTTTCTAATGGATGCCGAAAAAAATGTCAAGGCGAAAATCAACCGCCGGACCGTATCCGATCAATCGCCCCGCGGAGCTTCCGGGCTACCCTATCCTTCCCCAGGATCACCATCACTTCATCAATTCCCGGGCTCACGGTCCTGCCTGTCAGCGCGACACGAAGGGCCTGGGCGACCCATTTGAGCTTCGTTCCCCGCTCCTCGGCGATCACCCGTAAAAAGGCCTCCACGCCGTCTTTTGTATAATCGGACACCGAAGGAAGCCTCTCGAGTACGACCTCAAGATGACCGACATACTCCGGCGTCAGGAATTTCGAGGCCGCCTCGGCGTCATAGTAAATCTCCTCCTGAAAGTAGAAGGCACCGGAATCGGCCATCTCGACCAATGTCCGGGAACGCGTCCGCAGATTTTCGGTTGCCTTCGCAACATATTGCCGGTCCTTGACATCAAACCCCTTCTTTTCCCAAAAGGGTATCGCCACTTTCAGCAGCTTTTCCGCCGGGTAGGCGTTGATGTAATGCTGGTTGAGCCAGAGAAGCTTTTCGGGATTGAAAACGGCTGCCGACTTGCCGACCGCTTCCAGCGAAAAGAGGCGGACAAGTTCCTCCATCGAGAAGATCTCCTGATCTCCATGCGACCAGCCCAACCGCACCAGATAATTCACCAGCGCCTCCGGAAGATATCCCATCTCCTGATAGGCCATGACCGACGTGGCGCCGTGCCTTTTGCTGAGTCTCGCTTTATCCGCTCCGAGAATCATCGGAACATGGCCGTACAGCGGCACCTGGTAGCCCAGCGCCTCGCAGATCAGGATCTGTTTGGGCGTGTTGTTGACATGGTCGTCCCCTCGAATCACGTGGGTAATCCCCATCTGCGCGTCGTCGACAACGACCGCAAAGTTGTAAGTCGGATACCCGTCGGCCCGTTCCAGGATCAAATCATCCAATTCCTCGTTGTTAAACGCAATGTCCCCCTTGATCATGTCACGGACAACCGTCGCACCCACCTCGGGACAGCGGAACCGGACCACGGAACCGGGCGATTTGGACAGTCCCTTATCCCGGCAGGCTCCGTCGTATTTTGGTTTGCGCCCCTCGGACAGCGCTTTTTTCCGCTTGGTCTCCAGCTCGTCAGGGGAACAGGTGCAGTGATAGGCCTTCCCCTCGTCAATCAGCTTTTGAACCATTTGCCGGTGAATCTCCACCCGTTCCGCCTGAAAATAGGGCCCTTCGTCCCAGTTCAAGCCGAGCCAGCTCATGGCATCGAGGATCGCCCGGGTCGATTCGTCCGTCGAGCGGGTCTGGTCGGTATCCTCAATCCGGAGGACAAATGTGCCGCCGTGCCTTCTCGTATAAAGCCAATTGAACAGTGCCGTCCGGGCACCCCCGATATGCAAGAACCCCGTTGGTGACGGAGCAAATCGTGTTCTCATCTTCTTTTCACCACCCTTTGAAAATCATTTTCCCCAAAAACACAAACCGGAAATCCGATTTGCCTGCCGCATCGAACCCTTTTGGGGGATCATCCTCTTGCCCTTCATGGGTTGCGGCTTACGTTTTTTACATTTTTTTGTCAAGTTGGATTCGCCTTCAGATTCCATTTGAATTTGACCACGGATCCGTTTATGGTGATCGCGGAGAATAGATCCGGACATTGATCGCGATCATAAATTATTCTTGACAATTCGGCAGGATTATAATTTACTCCAGCACTTTATAAGGCTCCTTCCACAGGGGAAAAGGGCGGCTTCAGGCCGGTGGGAGAGGAAACAGAGTGAAGATCAATGTCAGCAAAGTCCCCGAAGGGGGGATGAGCCTGAAGTTCGAAAGGGATGGGGTGTGGTTCCGGGAGAATCTGTCCGGAACAGCAACGGGTGATTTCGAACTCGAGCGAATCGGCATTGACTGCACGGCCAGGAGGATGAAAGAGAATGTTTTTGTCGAGGGGACCGTGGTCACCACCGTCGACATGCCCTGTTGCCGCTGCCTCAAGATGATCCGCTTGCCGATTCGATCCTCATTTAAATATACCTTTACCCCGCTCCCGTTAAAGACACAGGATGAGCTCGAACTCACTGCGGAGGATCTCGATTTCGCTCATTATGAAGGGGATGCGATCGATCTGGACATGGTCATCTTTGAGCAGATCCTGCTCCAGATTCCGATGAAACCGCTCTGTGCGGAATCGTGCCGGGGGCTTTGTCCTCACTGTGGAATCGATCTGAACGCGGCAAGCTGCAACTGTCGCGACGAAGCCCTCGATGAGCGGCTTTCGGCTCTGAAACAATTCAAGGTTCAACATTAAAACAGGAGTGATGAATTATGGCCAATCCAGTCAAAAGACATTCAAAGTCCAGAAGAAATATGAGACGGGCGCATGATTTTCTGAAGCCGGTCAAGGCGTCTGAGTGCCCGCAATGCCATGAACCCAAGCTCCCCCATCATGTCTGCCGGAACTGTGGAACCTACAAGGGCCGGGAGATCATCCCGATGGAAAAGGCTTCCTAAACAATTGATTTGCTGTCTGTCTTAGCCGGGCGGAACATGATAAGGAGGAGATTTTAATGACACTCGAAGAAAAGGTGATCGGCATTATCATGGAGCAACTGGATGTCACACGGGAGGAGTGTGTTCCCGAGGCATCGTTCATTGACGATCTGGGGGCCGATTCCCTCGACCTTGTCGAGCTGATCATGGCAATGGAGGAGACCTTCAATGTCCAGATTGCCGATAATGAACTTCAACAGATCCGTTCGATCCAGAACGTTTTGGATTTCCTTCGGGGCAAGGGCGTCACATGGAATGAGTAACATGGGCCGACTTTTGCCATATGCGGCAGAGTCCCGTTGTGCCGGCCTGCGATCCGACGCGGCACACGAAAGGGAAAAGGGTTGAAAAACAGGGTGGTTATCACGGGCTTGGGCGCCGTCACACCACTGGGAAACAACGTGGCGGAGACCTGGGAAGCGATCTGCCGCGGAAAATCAGGCGCTGCGCCCATCACCCGTTTCGACTGCACATCTTTTGAGACGAAAATCGCCGCCGAAGTCAAGGGATTCGATACCCTCCGTTACATCAACAAGAAAGAGCTTCGTCGCCTCGACGATTTCATTATCTATGCGCTGGCCGCCGCCGAGATGGCCGTGACCGATTCGGGTCTGGCCGTCGGAGAGGAAGCTGCGGAACGGACCGGCGTCATCATCGGCTCGGGCATCGGCGGACTGGCCACCATCGAAAGGGAAAAAGTCGCCATCCTGCAGGGCGGTCCGCGGAAGATGTCCCCCTTCACGATTCCCGCCGTCCTGGCCAACCTCGCCGCCGGCCATGTTTCCATTCGATTCGGGGCAAAAGGGCCGATCAATTGCACCGTCACCGCATGCTCCGCCGGCACCTGCGCGATCGGGGATGCGGCCCGTTTCATCGCCAACGGTGACGCCGACATCATGATCGCCGGCGGATCGGAAGCGGCGGTCACCCCGATGTGCGTGGCCGGCTTCAATGCGATGCGGGCGATTTCCCGACGCAACGAGGAACCCGAAAAAGCAAGTCGTCCGTTTGACAGCGAACGCGATGGTTTCGTCATCGGCGAGGGTTCGGGAATTGTCATCCTCGAGGCCTTGTCGCACGCGCTGAAACGGGGCGCAAGAATTCATGGCGAACTTGTCGGTTACGGCCTCGCCGGCGATGCATTTCACATGGCCGCTCCCCCGCCGGGGCATGAAGGCGCCGTCCGCGCGATGAAGGCCGCCCTGCGGGACGCGGGAATGGGCATCGCAGAAATCGACTATATCAACGCCCACGGAACCTCCACACCCCTCAACGACGCCTATGAAACGGAGGCCATCAAAACGGTCTTCGGGGAACACGCTGGGCGGTTGGCCGTCAGTTCAACCAAATCGATGACAGGCCACCTGTTCGGGGCAGCGGGCGGCGTAGAGGCAATCTTCTGCCTGAAAGCAATCAGCGAGGGAGTGCTCCCCCCGACGATCAACCTGGATCATCCGGACCCCGCATGCGATCTGGATTACGTGCCCCATCGGGCGAGGAAGAAGGCCATTCGGACAGCCATGTCCAACACCTTCGGATTCGGCGGAGTGAATGCCTCCCTGATCTTTCAGAAATTCGAGCCATAGGATCACGAAAATGACGGCAGAAAAAATCATCATTGCTGCGGACCACGGAGGCTATTCGCTGAAACAGGCGCTCAAGACGCATCTGAAGGGAGCGGGATTGGATGTTACCGACGCGGGAACGGACAGCGACCGGGCGGTTGATTATCCTGATTTCGGCGAAAAAGTCGCCGCAGCGGTTTCCGCCGGCCTTTTTCCGCGGGGGATTTTGATTTGCGGTTCAGGCGTGGGCATGTCCATCGTTGCCAACCGTTTTCCCGGCGTCCGGGCGGCCCTCTGCCTCGATGAGGAGACGGCACGTCTCAGCCGGATGCACAACGATGCAAACGTGCTCGTCCTCGCGGGCAGAAAAACGGATCCGGAGACGGCTGTCAAGATTCTCAGGACATGGCTGACGACCCCATTCGAGGGAGGACGACACCAGAGGCGGCTTGAAAAGATCCGAGAAGTGGAATTGAAACGGAAATAGAAGCGGGAGAATCAGGAAGGTTATGTCCTATTTGATGCAGGCAGATCCGGAGGTCGCGGAAGCGATCAGCCGGGAAACCCGTCGCCAATCCGGAAAATTGGAGATGATCGCCTCGGAAAACTTTGTCAGCGAGGCCGTTCTGGAGGCCCAGGGCAGCGTGATGACGAACAAATATGCCGAAGGTTATCCGGGCCGGCGATACTACGGCGGATGCGAGTTTGTCGACATCGTGGAGAGGCTGGCCATCGAGCGGAGCAAACGGCTCTTCGGAGCGGAACATGCCAACGTCCAACCCCATGCAGGCGTTCAGGCCAACATGGCCGTGTATTTCACGGCGCTTCAGCCTGGGGATACGATCCTCGGAATGAACCTATCCCATGGGGGGCATCTCTCCCACGGGAGCCCAGCCAGTTTTTCCGGGAAATTTTACCGCGGCGTCTTCTACGGCGTGGACCGGCAGACGGAAACCATCGATTTCAACGAGGTCGAAACCCTCGCGAAGCGCCACCGCCCGAAGATGATCGTCGTCGGCGCGAGCTCCTACCCACGAACAATCGATTATAAGAAGTTCCGTGTCATTGCCGATGAGGTCGGGGCCCTCATCCTCGCCGACATCGCCCATATCGGCGGTCTGGTCGCCGCCGGTCTTCATCCGTCGCCGGTGCCCTGCTGCGAGTTCGTCACGATGACCACCCATAAGACCTTGCGCGGTCCCCGCGGCGGACTGATCCTCTGCAAGGGCGACTTCGCACAGGCCCTGGACGCGAAGATCTTTCCGGGGATGCAGGGCGGACCCCTGATGCACATCATCGCCGCAAAGGCGGTGGCCTTGAAGGAGGCCCAGACCGAGGCGTTCCGGAAATACCAGCGCCAGATTGTCAAAAATGCAAAGATCCTTGCCGAGGTGCTCCTCGCGAATGGTTTCCGCCTTGTCTCCGGCGGGACGGACAACCACCTGATGCTCGTCGATCTGACCGATCTCGGCATCACGGGGCAGGAGGCGCAGGAGATCCTCGACCGGACGGGCATCACCATCAACAAGAACCGAATTCCCTTCGATCCGAAGGGGGCTCAGGTCACCAGCGGGATTCGCATCGGCACACCCGCGCTGACGACACGGGGAATGAAAGAACCGGAGATGAAACGGATCGGCGGAATCCTCTCCACCGTGCTTCGGAACATCGGGAATGAAAAGATGCTGGGCGAGGCTCGGAAAGAGGTTGGTGCCCTCTGCGACCAATTTCCGCTTTACCCCGAACGGATCAGAGACAATCGGTAGCCAACGGACGAATCGGATGCAGATCGGAACCATGGAGGGAAACAAACCGGAAGAAAAGCCCCAAGAAACCACAGATGGACGTCCCTCCTGGGATGACTATTTCCTGGGCATCGTCGGTCTCGTGGCGAAACGGGGCACCTGTCTGCGCCGACAGGTGGGCGCAGCCCTGGTCCGCGAACGTCGGATTCTCTCCACGGGGTACAACGGCGCCCCTTCGGGACTCCGCCACTGTCTTTCGATCGGCTGCCTTCGGGAACAGAAACAGATCCCTTCCGGCGAGCGCCATGAGCTCTGCCGTGGTCTCCATGCCGAACAGAATGCGATCATCCAGGCGGCGCTGCACGGGGTCAGCGTGAAGGGTGCAACGCTCTACTGCACAAATCACCCCTGCATCATCTGCGCGAAGATGATCATCAACGCCGGAATCATCCGGATCGTGATCCGAGAGGGGTACCGCGACGAGCTGGCGGAAGAGATGCTTGCGGAGGCCAAAATCGAGGTGATCCGAAAATGAAATGCCCGTTTTGCGCCCATAGCGAAAACAAGGTGATCGACTCCCGGATCAGCAAAGACGGCGACGCGATCCGAAGACGGCGGGAGTGCCTCGGCTGCGGGAAGCGCTTCACCACCTATGAGTTCGTCGAAGAGGTCTTGCCGATGGTCGTCAAGAAGGACGGCCGCCGGGAGCCGTTCGATCGAACGAAGATCCGCTCCGGCATCAAAAAGGCTTGCGAGAAACGCCCGATCAGCACCGATGCCATCGAGGGCGTGGTGGATCGCATCGAGCGCGCCTGCCAGGAATTCCAGGGAAAGGAAATCCCGTCCGCGGCGATCGGCGAACAGATCATGCGCGAGCTTCAGACTCTGGACGGGGTCGCCTATGTGCGCTTTGCATCGGTATACCGCGAATTTCGGGATGTCAGCGATTTCCTGACCGAATTGAAGGACCTCCTCCACACGAAGAAGGACGGCGGAGGGGAGAAATTGGAGGGATAGCCGGTGTTTACGGGAATCGTAGCCGCGCTTGGATCTGTCCGGCGCCTGACGCGACGGGGGGAAGACGCCCTTCTGGAGATCGAGACCGCCCTCGACCTGGATGACGTCCATACCGGCGACAGCATAGCCGTCAGCGGCGCCTGCCTGACCGTCACCGCGAAGGCGGGCCGCTCTTTCCGTGCGGACGTCTCCGCGGAAACGCTTTCCCGGACAACACTGCGGAGCCTGACGGGGGGCGATCGGGTCAATCTGGAGAAGGCGCTCCGCGTGGGCGACCGGCTCGGCGGACACATCGTTCTCGGCCATGTGGACGGCGTCGGGAGAATCGTCGAAGTGGCTGTTCGTTCCGGTTCTCTGGTTTTTGGAATCGAAATAGCTCCGGGGCTCGACCGATATCTCGTCGCCAAGGGATCGGTCACACTCGACGGCATCAGCCTGACCGTCAACCGCTGTGAAAAGAACCGCTTTTATGTTAATATTGTCCCGCATACGGCCGCCTCGACGACGCTCGGTTTCAAGAAGGCCGGGAACGAAGTCAACATCGAAACGGACATCCTGGCCCGCTACGTGGAAAAACTGATCGCGGCCAAACCCGACGATCCGCCCGGACCAGCAGAGGAAACCGCCGGGGGGGTCAATCTGGAGATGCTTGCACGATACGGATTTATCAAATAATGAAATACAGGGGTGATGTCCCCTCATTGAGGAGTATCCATGGGTATCAGCACGATCAAGGAAGCGATTGTCGATATCAAAAGCGGAAAGATGATCATCCTCGTGGACGACGAGGATCGGGAAAACGAAGGCGATCTCTTCATGGCGGCCGAATTCGTCACAGCGGAGGCAATCAATTTCATGGCCCGATACGGCCGGGGTTTGATCTGTCTGACGCTGACCGAAGAACATGCGGACAAGCTCCGTCTGGCGCCGATGGTCCGGGACAACCGCTCCCGTTTCGGCACCGCCTTTACGATCTCCATTGAGGCGAAACAAGGGGTAACCACCGGGATTTCGGCGGCAGACCGGGCGACAACGATCCGGGCGGCCGTGGCCGACGACGCAAAACCGGAAGACCTGGTCAGCCCCGGTCATGTTTTCCCGATCCGCGCCAAGAAAGGCGGGGTCCTGGTGAGAACCGGCCAGACGGAGGGCTCGGTCGATCTTGCCCGGCTTGCCGGGATGAAACCGGCCGGCGTGATCTGCGAGGTGATGAAAGACGACGGGACGATGGCCCGGATGCCCGATCTTGAGATTTTCGCCCGGGAGTTCGGCTTGAAGATAGTGACGATCAAGGATCTCATCGACTTCCGGATGCAGCACGAATCGCTCATCCGGCGGGCGGCCACCGCAACGATCCCGACTCAGTACGGCGGGTCGTTCAAGTTGATCGTCTATGAAAACGACGTGGATGAAATGAAGCACGTGGCGCTGGTCAGGGGTGAAATCACCCCGGAGGATGAGGTGCTGGTCCGCGTTCATTCGGAATGCCTGACCGGGGATGTCTTCGGCTCCGAGCGCTGCGACTGCGGCGACCAGCTCCACCATGCGATGGAGATGGTGGCGGAAGCCGGCAAAGGGGTGATCGTCTATATGCACCAGGAGGGTCGCGGAATCGGCCTCGTCAACAAGATCAAGGCTTACGAACTCCAGGAGCGGGGGCAGGACACGGTGGAGGCCAACATCTCGCTGGGTTTCAAGGAAGATCTCCGGGATTACGGCATCGGTGCACAGATCCTCGCCGACATCGGGGTGCGGAAGATGCGGCTGCTCACGAACAACCCGAAGAAAATCGTCGGTCTCGAGGGGTACGGTCTGACGGTCACCGAACGGGTCCCGATCGAGATTCGGCCAAATGAAAACAACATCCGGTACCTCAAGACCAAGAGACGGAAGATGGGGCACATTTTGAAGGTGTAGTCGAAAACCAATCGATTTTGACAAGGAGAAACAGCCATGCCAAAAACCATCGAGGGGAAAATCGTCGCGAAAGGCATGAGGTTCGGCATCGTGGCCAGCCGCTTCAACGACTTCATCAGCGGCCGTCTGATCGAAGGGGCCGTCGATGCGCTGACCCGCGCCGGAGCGGACGAGAAGGAGATCCAGATCGTGCGGGTGCCGGGCGCCTTCGAGCTGCCGATCACCGCCAAGAAGATGGCAAAAAGCGGACGTTTCGACGCCGTGATCTGTCTCGGCGCGGTCATCCGCGGCGCCACGCCGCATTTCGAATATATCAGCGCAGAGGTCTCCAAGGGGATTGCCATGGTGGGGCTGGAGACCGAGGTGCCGGTCGCGTTCGGCGTGCTGACGACGGACACGATCGAACAGGCCATCGAAAGGGCCGGCACGAAGTCCGGAAACAAGGGCTGGGACGCGGCCATGTCCGCGATTGAGATGGTTGATCTTTTCAAAAAACTGTAATACAGACGCGCCCGTAAAATGTCCCGAAGGCCGCGCCCGCCGAAGACGGATACAATCGGATTGCACGGATGACTCGACCGAAATCTGATGGATACATGCACCAGAGGCGGAAGGCGAGAGAGGTTACCCTTCAGGTTCTCTATGCGCTCGACGCTCAGGATATCGGTTGGCAGGAGGCGATCGATCTCTTCTGGAGCCATTTCGAAGCGCCGGAGGAGGCTCGAAAGTTCTCAACTTTTTTGATCGAAGGAACTTGGAACCATCGGGAACAGATCAACGGCCTGATCGGCGGCAGTTCCGAAAACTGGACCATGGCGAGGATGTCGCGTGTGGACAAAAGCCTGCTGCGGATGGCGGTTTATGAGCTTCTGTACTGTCAAGACATCCCCCCAAAAGTCACCCTGAACGAGGCGATCGACCTGGGCAAGGTTTACGGTTCCGAAAATTCAGGGGCGTTCATCAACGGGATCCTCGACGCCCTCTACGGAAAGCTGCGCAGGAAGAATGAAGATCAGGATAACCACGGCCTCACCGGACGAGCTGCACCATGATACCTTGATCCTGGGGGTTTTTTCCGATGAAAGGCCTCCCCGGGGATACGGTGGATGGGTGGACTGGCGGCTGAACGGAATCATCTCTACCGAGATCGCCCGGGGAATGATCTCGGGCCGTTTTCCCGACAAGCTGCTCTTCGCATACCCGCAGCGCATCCGGGTTTCGCGCCTTCTCCTCTTCGGCATGGGACTCCTTGCCGAACTCACCTATGACCACCTCTACAACACCGGTTACGAAATGGCGCGAACGCTCAGCGGAATTCAGACGACCGACATGGCCCTTCCGATTCCCGCCGCCGGTCGAGGGTCTCTGAATCTCCCGGAAATGACCGACGCCATGGTCACGGGTCTTTTCGACGGTTTTGCCCTCAAGGCGGAAGAACTCCCCACCCTCCGCCTGGATATCCCGGCCAGGGTGACACAGACGGAGGAGATCATGAAAGGGCTGACCCTTTTCCGGCGGCGCGTCGGAGAGACGGCATGTGAAATACTCTCCGCTGAAGAGGACGCAACCGAATCATCCATGGGAATGGAATTTATGACAAAAACCGGGGATCCAACAAAATGAAAATCATCATCATCGGGGCCGGGGAGGTCGGCTATCAGATCGCAGACAGCCTTTCCCGCGAAGGGAACGACGTCGTTGTCATCGACCGGAACGAAGAGCGCCTGCATGAAATCTCGGAGGCGCTCGACGTGCAGACTGTTTTGGGAAGCGGCAGCAGTCCGGAGATCCTGAAGCGGGCAGGCATGGCACAGGCCGAAATGGTCATTGCCGTGACGGACAGTGACGAGGCCAACATGATCGCCTGTCTCCTCGCATCCGCGCAGTGCCGGGCCCCTATCCGGATCGCCCGCATTCGCAACCCGGAACTGGGCAGTGGAGACTGTTCGCTGTTCGGCACCGACCGTCTGAACATCGACCTCTGCATCAACCCGGAACGGGAGGCCGTCGGCAACGTTACGGATCTCCTGGAATGTCCGGGGGCGTCGGAAATCTTCCGCTTTGCGGGGGGGCGCATCCGACTCCTGGGTTTCCAGATTGATCCGGGCGCCGCCGTGATCGGGAAGAAACTCTCCGAACTCCGGGCCATGGAACCCGATTTCAAGGTTCTGATCACCGCCATCGTCCGTAAGGACAAGCTGATCGTGCCGTCCGGCGTCTCGGTGATCGAAGACGGAGATTACCTTTTTGCCGTCACCGAAGCCGTTCGCGTCCGGAAGATGCTCCGTTTCTTCGGAAAGGACACAAAGCCGCCGCAGCGGATCATCATCATCGGCGGCGGGAACACGGGAAGGATGCTGGCCGAAGCGATCGAAAAAAAGAATATTGCCGTCAAGCTTATTGAAAAAAGGCGCGCCCGGTGTGAAATTCTGGCTTCTCTTCTGGAAAAGACGGTCGTCTTGCACGGTGACGGGACCAGCCAGGAGCTGCTTCGCGAGGAGAACATCGGGGAAACCGATTTCTTCATCGCCGTGACCGACGACGAGGAGGCCAACATCCTGGGCTCACTGCTTGCCAAACAACTGGGCGCCCGGAAGGTCATCTCCCTCATCAACCGGATCGATTATATCCCGCTGGTGACCAGGGTCGGCATCGACGGCGTCATCAATCCGCGCCACTCCGCCATCCGAAGAATCCTCCACTACGTCCGCAAGGGAAAGGTCATCTCCGTCACGCCGCTCCGCGATGAGAAAGCGGAGGCCTTCGAATTCATCGCTCTGGAAACCTCGGAGATCACCGACCGGCCCTTCAAGGAGATCCATTTCCCCCGGGGCACCATTGTCGGGGCGATCCGTCGCGGGGACGAGATCATCATCCCCGACGGCAATTCGGTCATCCGGCCGGGTGACCACGTCGTAATCTTCACCCCCCATTCGGCCATCGGGGAAATTGAAAAGTTGCTGACCGTAAAACTGGAATACTTCGGATGAAAATAAAATTCGTCCTGTACACGCTGGGCGCCTTTCTGTTCATTCTCGGCCTGACAATGCTCATCCCGACGGTCTGTGCTCTGTTCTATGGCGAGACCGACTTCCCGAGTTTTCTGATCTCCGTCGGGATCACGTCTGGAGTCGGCGGCGCCCTGTACTGGATCTGCAGACCCGGCGAAGAGAGAACCATCCTCACCCAGCGGGAGGGTTTTCTGATCGTTTCCGCGGGCTGGATCTTCGCTTCCCTCTTCGGGGGGCTTCCCTATCTGATCCACGGCACCCTCCCCGACCTGACCGATGCCTATTTTGAAACGATCTCCGGCTTCACCACCACCGGGGCGACCGTCATCAACAAGATCGAGACGCTGCCCCACGGCACCCTTCTGTGGCGTTCCATGACCCAGTGGCTGGGCGGAATGGGCATTATCATCCTCTCCGTTGCACTGCTGCCCTTTCTTGGCGTCGGGGGAAGGCAGCTCTTCAAAGCGGAGGCCCCCGGACCGGTCAAGTACAAGGTGGAGCCGCGGATTACGGAAACGGCCCGATCGCTCTGGGCTATTTACATTATCATCACGATCGTCGGTTTCATCTTTCTGCTCTTCGGCGGGATGGGCGTCTTCGACGCCGTCAACCATATTTTCTGCGCGATGGCGACCGGAGGATTCTCGACAAAAGACACAAGCGTCGCCTGGTTCAACAGCGCCTACATCGACGGCGTCCTGATCGCCTTCATGCTGATCGCGGGGATGAATTTCACGCTCCATTACAAATTGCTGACCGGCGATTTCAAGACCTTCTATCGGGACAGCGAGGCCCGTTTCTTTCTGGGAACCGTCCTGATCGCCACGCTCCTGATCGCAATGGACCTGCGATTCCACATCGTGGCGGATCTCGGCAAGGCCTTCCGTCTCGCGATTTTCCAGGTCTCTTCGATCGTCACGACGACCGGATTCGTCACGGACAATTTCGCCAAATGGCCGGCCTTCTCCCAAATCATCCTGCTGTTGCTGATGTTCATCGGCGGCTCGGCCGGATCCACCGGCGGCGCAATCAAATGTGTCCGGATCCTGCTGCTCCTCAAGCAAGGCTACCTTGAACTGTACCGCCTTGTCCACCCTCATGCCGTCATCCAGGTCAAGCTGGGACACGAAACCGTCCCGCCGGATGTGATGAAAAGCGTCCTGGGATTCTTCGTCCTGTACCTCGGCATCGCCATCCTTGCCACGCTGGCCATGTCGGCTCTCGGACTCGACATGATCACCTCTTTCGCCGCCGTCGCCACGACCCTGGGAAATGTCGGTCCGGGGCTGGGTCTCTACCACCCGGCAACCACATACAGCGAGGCGCCCGCCCTCGGCAAATGGATCCTCTCGTTCTGCATGCTGGTCGGCCGGCTGGAAATCTATACGGTCCTGGTGCTGCTAACCCCAGCGTTCTGGAAAAAATAAAGGAGGCGTCCGATGTATCGTCAACAATTGCGTTGAAAGGCTCGGCCCGATGTGCTACGAAAAGCGCCGAGAACCTCGGACGAAAAGAGGAAACATGCATGGAAAGAAAGTACACCCCGCAGGAAATTGAAGAAAGGTGGCAGAAGTACTGGGATAAGAAACAGATCTTTCGCGTCACGGAAGACCCGAACCGAAAAAAATATTACCTTCTGGAGATGTTTCCCTATCCTTCCGGACGGATTCATATCGGTCATGTGCGGAACTACACCATCGGCGACGTCGTCGCACGATACAAGCGGATGAAAGGTTTTAACGTCCTCCATCCGATGGGTTGGGACGCATTCGGAATGCCGGCGGAAAACGCAGCCATCGAACGGGGCATCCATCCCTCCGTCTGGACCCATGAAAACATTGAAAACATGAAGCGACAGCTCAAACGGATGGGCTTCAGCTACGACTGGGATCGGGAGTTTGCGACCTGCGAACCCGAATATTACCGGTGGGAACAGCTCTTCTTTCTCCAGATGTATGAAAAGGGTCTCGCCTACAAGAAAAGTTCGACGGTGAACTGGTGCCCCAAGTGCGAGACCGTTCTGGCCAACGAGCAGGTGGAGGCGGGCCTCTGTTGGCGCTGTGGCGCCGAGGTGGGCGAAAAATACCTGAGCCAGTGGTTCTTCCGGATCACGCACTACGTCGAGGAGCTCCTGGACTACTGCGACCGGCTGCCCGGATGGCCCGAGCGGGTCCTCACCATGCAAAAGAACTGGATCGGGAAAAGCTACGGCTGCGAAGCCTCCTTCCCGATGGCGGACGGCAACGGCGACATCAAGGTCTTCACGACCCGCCAGGACACCCTCTTCGGCGCCACCTTCATGCTGGTGGCCGCCGAACACCCGCTCGTGATGGACCTCGTCCGGGGCAAGGGGTGCGAAGCGGCGGTGTTGGCGTTCGTCGAAAAGATCAAGAAGCAGGACAAAAAGATGCGCACCTCCGAGTATTACGAAAAGGAGGGAATCTTCCTCGACGCCCATTGCCTCAACCCCGTCACGGGCCGGAAGATGCCGATTTTCGCCGCCAACTTCGTGCTGGCCGACTATGGCACCGGCTGCGTCATGGCGGTCCCCACCCATGATCAGCGGGATTTCGAGTTTGCCAAAAAATTCAACCTGCCCCTCATTGTCGTCATCCAGCCCCCCGACCGCGCCCTGAATGTCCAGACGATGACCGAAGCCTATACGGGTGAGGGGATCCTGGTCAATTCCGGCCCCTTCGACGGCATGGAGAATCTCAAGGCGCTCGATGCCATCGCAGACCACCTGGTCAATCTCGGCCGGGGGAAAAAGACCATCCAGTACCGCCTTCGCGACTGGGGGATCTCCCGCCAACGTTACTGGGGCGCTCCGATACCGATGATCCTCTGTGAAACCTGCGGCACCGTGCCGGTGCCCGAGAGGGAACTGCCGGTCATTCTTCCGCGGGATGTGGAGCTCACCGGTGAGGGCGGGTCGCCGCTCGCGCAACACAAACCCTTCGTCGAAAAGACCTGTCCCCGCTGCGGAAAAGCGGCCCGGCGTGAAACGGACACGATGGACACCTTCGTCGAGTCCTCCTGGTACTTCGACCGTTTTTGCTCGGCGCATCATGATCAAAAACCGGGACTCGATCGCCGTAAACTGGACTACTGGATGCCGGTGGACCAGTACATCGGCGGAATCGAGCATGCGATCCTTCACCTCCTCTATGCGCGGTTCTATACAAAGATGCTCCGGGATTTCGGATATCTCGGCGTGGATGAACCCTTCACGAACCTCCTCACGCAGGGAATGGTCTGCAAGGAGACCCAGCGCTGCCCGGAACACGGCTACCTTTTCCCGGAAGAGGCCCAGGAGGGGAAGTGCGTGCAGTGCGGCCGGGAGGTTGAAATCGGCAAGACTGAAAAAATGTCAAAATCGCTCAAGAATGTCGTCGATCCGGATTATCTGATCCAGGCCTATGGCGCCGACACGGCTCGAATCTTCTGTCTCTTTGCCTCCCCTCCCGAGAAGGAGCTTGAATGGAGCGACCAGGGGGTGGAGGGCTCCTTCCGCTTCCTGTGCCGGGTCTGGCGGATCGTGATGGATTACCTGGAGGAGATCCGGGATGCGGAACCCTTCGCCGGCCGTGAAACGCTTGAGGGCGACCTGAAGGCGCTGCGGCGCAAGACACATCAGACCATCCGGAAGGTGACCGCCGACATCGAGGAGCGATTCCACTTCAACACCGGGATCAGCGCCGTGATGGAGCTGGTAAACGCCCTTTACCAGCTCCCGCACCCGAAGGCAGGCGACCGGACGGGATTTTCCGTCGTTCGTGAGACGGTGGAAACGATCATCCTGTTGCTGTTCCCCTTGGTTCCCCACATCACGGAAGAGCTCTGGATGCTTCTCGGCAAAAAGGAGAGCCTGGCCGACGCGGCATGGCCCGCCTTCGATCCCGCCGTCGCTTCGGAGGAAGAGATCACGATCGTCATTCAGATCAACGGAAAGGTTCGGAACCGGATCAGCGTGCCCGCCGACGAGGAGGGAGAGAGGATCAAGGCCCTGGCGTTGGCGGACGAACGGATTGCCAGCCTCACTATGGGGAAAAAGATCGTCAAGGTCGTATACGTTCCAAAGAAATTGGTGAACATCGTCCTTCAGGGATAGTCGTTATCCCGGTCCGTCTTCCGGTTCCGGACGATCAGGCGAAATAAACGTGATGGATGAGGTGTGATATGAGCGTCGTCAAAGGTTCAATTTTCAGATCAGGCAGGAAGAACGGCGTTGCGGCGGTCCTGATTGCCTTATTGCTGGCCGGTTGCGGATACCACATGGAGGGGGGACGGGGCACCTTTGCCCCCGGAGTCCAGACCGTCTTTGTGGATGTTTTTAAAAACAATACCAGTGAAGTCAATGCCGACAGCATTTTCCGAACGGCATTCAATGACGAGATTGTCCAAAACGGTCATTTCAAAATTGCCTCCGGCCCGGAGCAGGCAGACGCAGTTTTCCGCGGCACCATCCTCAGCCTGCAATCCTCGACACTGGCCTACCAGACGAGCAACCTCTCGGCCGAAAACCGGCTTACGGTCATCCTTCGGCTCTCATTTGAGGAGCGGGCAACTGGAAAGGTTTTATGGGAGCAGGGGACCTATACGGCAACAGGGGATTACCGCGTAACATCGGTCGGTGCAACGGAGTCCAGCCGCCGGGAGGCCCTCACGAAGCTGGCCGACGACACAGCCGAGAGAATTTATCGTTTGATGCTGTCCGATTTCTAAAGGAAATCAA
>JAXDCM010000082.1:0-7186 GCA_034677965.1 Syntrophales bacterium | reverse complement strand
GCCGATAATCCGCCCCCGTCAGCAAAGGCATGTTTCCTCATCGAAAAAGGAAGGGATCCCATGAGCAACCTCGATGCCATTTTTTCGCCGGAGTCCGTGGCCATCATCGGCGCCTCCGGCACTCCCGGCAAGGTCGGTCACGACATCTTCGCCAACATCCTCCAGGGCGGTTTTCAGGGAACGCTATACCCTGTCAATCCGAAGTCCAAATCCATTCTCAGCGTGAAAACCTATCCGACCATCACGGCCATCTCCGACAAGATCGATCTGTCGATTCTCATCCTGCCGCCAAAGGCTTGCCTCACGGCAGTCGAGGAGTCTGTTGCCAAGGGGGTCAAGGGGATCGTGATCGTATCGGCCGGCTTCAGAGAAGTCGGCGGCGAGGGGCTGGCGATTGAAAATGAGATCGTCTCCGTCTGCAGGAAGGCAGGGGTCAGACTTGTCGGCCCCAATTGCCTGGGTGTGATCAATCCCGTTCCCGAAGTCAGTCTGAACGCGAGCTTTTCCAAGCGGATGCCGGCCTGCGGAAACATTTCTTTCATCTCCCAGAGCGGGGCGCTCTGTACGGCCGTTCTCGATTTTGCCGCCGACCGGGATTTCGGTTTTTCGAAGTTCATCTCGATCGGCAACAAGGCGGACGTCGACGAGCTGGATCTGCTTCTCTACCTTCACCAGGATCTGAACACGGCGGTCATCATCCTCTACCTCGAGGAACTTCGGAAGGGACGGGAGTTCATCGAGGCGGTCAAGGAGATCACCTCCGGTCACCGACCCACACCCGTGTTGGTGATCAAGTCCGGACGCACCAGCGCCGGGGCCCAGGCGGCCGCATCCCACACCGGGGCGCTGGCCGGGACGGAGGCGATCTACGAAGCCATTTTCAAGCAGGCGGGGATCATCCGGGTGGATTCGATTTCAGAGCTCTTCGATTTTGCCAATGCTTTTGCCTATAAGCGAGAAAGCGCCCTCGGAAAGACTAGTCGAAAGATCCCCCGCGGCAGAAGCGTAGCCATTGTGACCAATGCCGGCGGTCCCGGGATCCTGGCGACGGATATGACCATCTCCTCCGACCTGGAACTGGCGAAATTCAAGCCGGAGACGGTCACCGAGTTGGCCCACTGTCTGCCCGCCACGGCCAACATCCACAACCCCGTGGACGTAATCGGGGATGCCCCATCGGACCGTTATGAAAGGGCCCTTTCGGCGGTGATCCGGGACGAAGGGGTCGACGGTGCGCTGGTGATCCTCACCCCGCAATCCATGACGAACGCGCTGCAGACGGCCGAGGCGGTTGTCCGCGTTGCCCGCCGCTCCCCCAAGCCGATCCTTTGCTGCTTCATGGGTGTGGTGGACGTCTCCGCGGGTGTAAAATACCTTCAGGAGCACGGCTATCCGGTCTACAAGTTTCCCGAAGACGCGGCGAAGGCCCTGGGGGCGCTCTACAAGTTTTCGCATTGGACGAACCGGGAACACCTTCCGCCGTTCCGGCTCGATTACGACCGGAAGCGGGCCGGGGGGGTGATCCGGGACTGTCTCGCTGCCGGCAAGGATCGCCTCGGGGAAATCGACGGCCTGGCGATTCTCGACAGCTACGGTTTTACCACCTTGCCGACAAAGCTCGTCAAAGACGAGAAAACAGCAGCCCGGGTTGCCTCCGAGATCGGTTTCCCGGTCGTGATGAAGATCGTCTCCCCGCAGATTCTCCACAAATCCGATGCGGGCGGCGTGGTTGTCGGCGTGCAGGACGGTGAGGAGGCGCAGGAGGCCTTTAGCCGGATTATGGACAATGCGCGAAAATACGATCCCAAGGCCGTGCTCGAGGGGGTTTTGATTCAGAAACTGGCCCCTGCGGGAGACGAGGTGATCCTCGGGGTCAACCGCTATCCGGTGGGTCCCCTGATCATGTTCGGACTGGGTGGCATTTTTGTCGAGCTTTTCAAGGACGTCGTTTTCCGTCTGGCCCCCGTGGACCGCGACGAGGCGCACCGGATGGTGAGTGAAATCAAAGGGCACAAGATGTTTACCGGATTCCGGGGACGGCCGAAATCGGATGTGGAAATCCTGGAAAAAAGCATTATCCGGCTTTCGGAAATGGTGATGGACCATCCGGAGATCATTGAGCTGGACATCAATCCGCTTCTGGTTCATGAGGAGGGGAAAGGGGCCACCGTTGCGGATTGCCGGATCATCCTCAAACCGTTGGGCGAATAGGATCTTCTGAGGTGGGACCGGGTTTCCGGAAGGGAATTACGAACGAGGGGGCTGAAATTTCAGCCCCCTCTTCTGTTTGGGCGGGCGCCTCGTTCTTTCCTGTTACTCCTTCGGAATCCCGCAGAGACGCTTTGCCGCAGCCTGTTTTTCCTGAAGGTTCACCTCTCGGGCGATCATGACCCGCTGAGCCTGCGGGGAGCCGGCGCCATGCATGGATTCCGTCAGGTAGCCGACGGCCGCCGCCCCCAGCGTCAGATTTTCGATCAGCCGGAGAATCCTCATCCGGTGCTCCACAGGCACGCCGGCGCGGCCCC
The DNA here is from genome assembly GCA_034677965.1 of Syntrophales bacterium. GTDB lineage: Bacteria > Desulfobacterota > Syntrophia > Syntrophales > UBA5619 > UBA5619. Next base: position 4,661 of record JAXDCM010000082.1, on the reverse strand, counting down.
GACAGTACTTTTCGATCCAGCGACCGGTCTCCGGTGTCTTGAAATCCTTTTCCGAAGGCAGCGTTACGAGAAGCCCCCCCGCGATGTCCTGGGCAAGCCGGGCGATTTCATAAGGGAAGCGGGTTACGTTCTGCTTGTGGACGTTCGCGAGGAGGGTGTCGACCATCCAGGTCCCGCTTGCCTCCCGGTGCCCTTCGGCGGCACAGGCGATGCAGCCGCAGTACAGGGTTTCGTTCAGGTGGTTCATCTCGATGATCTTGTCGCGGATATGCGATGCCTTTGCGACCCCGTTGTATTCCGCCGCCGTCTGTGCGGCGCCGATCAGCACGTCTCCCACGCCGACCTTGCACGCGTAGCTCTGCCGGTGGTAGGAGGCGAACTGTTCGACCAGGCCGCCTGCAAATTCGTGCTCACCGCAGAGAAAGACCCGCTCCCACGGGACGAAGACGTCGTCAAAGACGACGAGCGCCTCATGACCGCCGAAGAAAAGATTCCCCCGGTCGAAGGTCGAATCCTCCAATTTACGGGTATCGCAGGATTGGCGCCCGATGATGTAGGTGATTCCCGGGCTGTCGCTCGGCAGCGCAAAGGCCACGGCGTAATCCCGGTCCGCCTCCCGCATCGCGACCGTCGGCATGACGATGATCTCGTGGGAATTGACTGCCCCGGTCTGATGGATCTTTGCCCCGCGAACGACAATTCCCTCCGGCTTTCGTTCGATCACGCGGAGGTACAGGTCGGGGTCCGCCTGGGCGTGGGGCGGCTGTGACCGGTCCCCCTTCGGATCGGTCATCGCTCCGTCGCAGGTCAGGTCATTTTGCTGGACATATTCCAAATACTTCAGAAAACGTCGGTGGTAGTCCGTCCCGCTGCGGACCTCCGCGTCGTGTGTCGTGATCGAAAGCGCGTTCAACGCGTCCATGCCGACGCAACGTTGGAAGCAGCATCCGGTCAGCGATCCCAGGAGCCGCCCCATCTTGCTTTTCTTGATGAGATCGTCCGCGCTCCGGTGAATATGGGTGAAGCGGTTGATCCGCTGTCCGGTGAGATGGGAAACGGCCGTCATGATCTCCCTGTGTTCCGGTTGGTGTGCGAGATCGTAGGTGAGAGCCACTGCGTTCATCGACGGACGGATCAGCGGATGGTCCACGACGTTTCGAACCCTTTCGCCGAAAAGATGCACCTTCAGGTTCAGTTTTTCCAGGCTCTCCCTGTACTGTTTCCCTGTCTTCAGCATCTCCCTCCTCCTCGTTTTTTAAAAAATTCCGCCCAGGATATATCCCGCTGCAAGAAGCGCCTGGATCGACAATATCAGCAGGACGTTCTTCATCATGGCCGGCAGAAAGACATCCATGTCGTCGTACCAGAACGCCCCCCGGATGACCTGAACGGCGATGGGCAGGGTCAGCAGGGCCAAAAGCGTCCATGCAGGCATGGTCCGAAGGATCACCGCCCCGGCGATCCAGAAATAGACCAAAACGAGAAACAGGGAAAAAACAACGGCGGCTCCTTTTCTGCCCAGAACGATCGGCAACGTCCGCCTTCCGATGGTGACGTCCGCATCAACGTCGGGGAACTCATTGAGCAGCAACAGGTTATGAACCAGAAAATAGGAGGGCATCGAGGCGATCAATGAGCTGAGGGTATATTCGCCGACATGAACAAAATAGGCTCCCAGGACGGGCAGAATACCCAACCCCAGACCAGGCGACCATTCGGGATAGCCCATCTTTAAGATGACCGGGGTGTACAGGACGATCAACAGCGTGGCCAGCACCAGCAGCGGCACAAGCATCCACCCCTTGACCACCGTGAAGAAGACGCCGATCGGAATGATGAAAGCGAAACAGAAGATGCCCAGCCACAGGGCCTCCCGCAGTGTCAGCATGCCGGAAGGGATCGCGCCGCTGCCCCCGCTGAAGGGCGTCCGTCGGGTTTTATAGTCCAATCCGCTGCGGCAGTCGAAATAATCGTTGAAGATGTTGACCGCCGCATGAGCGACCAGCAGACCGAAGGTCGCCAGCAGCGCATACCCTGCATGAAACGGGGTTCCGAAACGTCTTGATTCGTACCAGGCGACAGCCGTCCCGAGAATGCCCAGAATCAGGGCGAGGATCAGAAAAGGTACACGAATGACGGTAACGATGCCTTGAAATTTCATTTTTCATCCGCCCAGGGGTCGCTTTTGCCGTTCAACGCTACGGAAAGGGGGCCTGCATGTCAAGGAGATTGTATCCGGTTGCCCGCTTTTCCTTGACATACCGGTTCATTGTCGCTTATCTTTCATCCGGACGAAGCCGACGGAGATCATGAGAAAGAGAGGGAAGATCGATGGATGAAAGGGATGTGTACCGGGTCAAGGAGGGAATGAGGAAGGTGCCCATGCCGCTGCTGGTCGCGGCAGTGGTTCTGTTTGTCTTGATGTTTGCCAAACCCTGGGTGACGGTGGGTCCGGGACAGCGGGGGGTCGTCATGAATTTCGGGGCCGTTCAACCGGGAGTCCTTGACGAGGGCCTCCATTTGCGGATCCCGATCATGCAGGAAGTGGCGATGCTGGATGTGAAGGTGCAGAAGGCGGTGACCGATACGGTGGCGGCTTCGGCCGACCTCCAGGACGTCACGTCAACGGTGGCCCTGAACTATCACCTTGTCCCCGACAAGGCCAATGTGGTCTATCAGGCGATCGGTTCCTCCTATAAAGAGCGCATCATCGATCCGGCGATTCTCGAGGTGGTCAAGGCCGTCACGGCCCGCTACTCAGCCGAGGAACTGATCACGAAGCGGCCGCAGGTGAGCGAGGCGATGCGGCTTGCCCTGACCGAGAGGCTGAAGGAGTACAACATCGCCGTCGACGCGTTTTCCATCGTAGCCTTCAGCTTTTCGAAAGTTTTTGCCGAAGCCATAGAAGCGAAACAGACCGCCGAACAGTTGGCCCTCAAGGCGCGTCGCGATTTGGAGCGGATCAAGATCGAAGCGGACCAAAAGATCACCGCGGCGAAGGCCGAGGCGGAGTCCCTGCGGCTTCAGCGGGCCAACATCTCTGCCGACCTGATCGAACTCCGCCGGATCGAGGCCAATCTGAAGGCGATCGAAAAATGGAACGGCATCCTGCCCCAGGTGACCGGCGGCGGGGGTGTGCCGTTGATCGGAGTGGGCGATCTGAAAGGAAAATAGGGAGGATGAAAAAATCAGGTTCTTTCGTAAAAAAGTTGGATACAGGCCATTCAGTCTGTAGAAGTTCTTTAAAAGCAGTCACATAGAAAAGTACATCGGGTACAGGCCGCATCTGGTATGGTTTTGTTGACGAACAACCCCAACCGGAGGACAAGACCCGATGCAGCTAAACACTATCACAGAGCTCCTTGACATTCCAAACTATAAAGTGACCCGCGTGATCCACAATGACGGCAACAGTCTTCATTTTATCGTTGAACAGATTGAACGATTGCCCCCGCTCTGTTCCGGCTGCGGCCGTGTCCATGCGGGAGGGATTCACAGCGTTTGGATGAACCTGATTGAAGATTTGCCGATCAGCGGCAAGAGAGTTTTCCTTCATGTTCCGAGGCGGAAGGTCCACTGTCTGGAAGATGACACGATCCGGGTTGAGGAGATCCCCTGGCTCAGGAAGCGCTTTTCTCTGCGGTTTGCCAAGCAGGTTTACCGACTGACCGCCATAACCACCAACCAGGAAGCCGGCTGGTACCTGGGCTTGGACGACGAAACGGTATATCGAATCGACAAATGCATGCTGGAAACGCTGGCACGGGAAAAGCTCGATTCCCTTGTGGCTCCGACGATGATGAGTGTCGATGAGGTATCCTGGCAGAAACGACATAAGTACGTCACCAATGTGATTGACATTGAGAAGCGCAAGGTGATCTGGAATCACAACGGTCGCGGGAAGGTTGTCCTGGACAAGTTCTACCGTAAGCTTGGTTCGGATGGATGTGCGAACATCCAGGCAGTGGCCAGTGACGGTGCAAGAGGCTTCTTATCATCCACCAAGACTTTTGCAAAGAATGCCCTGATCGTTCTGGATCACTTCCATGTGAAGAAGTACCTCAACGATGCGCTGGATACGGTTCGTAAGGAAGAACTCCACAAGGCCCGAAAAGAGAACAACGATGAACTCTGTAAAATCCTTCATTGCAACCAGCGGTTCATTCTGATGAAGAGTGCAAAGGGCAAGAAAAAACAAGATCTTCTCGGGAAATTGGCAGCCCTGAACGAACGCGTCTACGAGGCGATGCTTTTGAAAGAGCAGTTTCTGTCCGTCTATGCAGCCAAGGATCGGCAGACAGCTCAAACCACCTTGAAGGATTGGATCGTCGCCGCCATGAAATCAAAAATATCCGCCTTCGTAGAGTTGGGAAACAAATTCTTCCGGAAACGCCACTTCATCCTCAACTACTTCATCTGCAACATCACTACGGCTATTTCCGAAGGCATCAACAACAAGATCAAACGGCTATCCCGCATGGCGTACGGTTTCAAGGACGTCTACTACTTCTTGCTCAAGATCCATCAGCATTGCGGAATGCTTAACCCAAGGATTTCAACTTAAACACGAAAGATGGAAAAAAATTGTAGAAAAGGAGGCGGAAGCAGATGACCGATGGGGACGAGCAGAAGTTGGTGCTAAAAATTGGAGCCGCAGGTGG
>JAXDCM010000081.1:0-3053 GCA_034677965.1 Syntrophales bacterium | reverse complement strand
GCCGTTTCCATCGAACATTTTGCCGTGATGTTGTGGGCGCTGGCCTCCCGCTGCGGCGAGATGTTCTCCATCGCCGTGTAGATGTCCATTCCCGATGATGCGAGCGTTCTGCCGAGCATCGTGGCGTGTGTGGTGAAGACGGTGCCGATCTCCGGGACCCGCTTTTTGAGGCCCAGCAGACCCGCCCCCGACATCCACTCGTGGAACTGGGCGACGGCGTGCCGCCCCTGGGGACGGACGACAATATTGTAGATCGTCTCGATCACCTCGCCGGCCGCATAGCTGAACATGACCGGCTCCACGTAATCCCATCCCCCGGCGACGGAGTCGACGCCGTAGTCCTCCCAGATCTGGAAAAGGAGCTGGTCCTGGTTGTACTTTTTGCCGAAGCCGACGAGAATCGCCTTGGGCCTGCCGGGGACCTTCCAGCGGCCGAACCGGCAGGGGATCTCCTTGATGGCCACCCCTTCCCGCACATCGTTCCAGCACGCCTCGTCCGTCTCCTCGAAATCGGGGTTGGTCTTGAGGTCCGGGCCGAGGGCGAAGTACCGCTCGCCGAAGGCCTTTGTCGCTTCAGGCAGTTTGCTGGTAATGACGGTGTAGATCCCGCCGACCTTGTTGCAGATCTCCCAACTCACCTCAAACAGGTAGTGTCCCTTTGCTTCCTTCATGTTTGCGCTCCTTCTCATATTTTACGGATCGGGAAAAATCATCGAGGATGTTCATGTAATTGATGTACGCCTCATAAGGGGATTCGTATGGGCTGAAATAACGGTGTACATCGCCGTCGGAAAACCACTTTGTGCAGATGTAGTAAAAATGGTCGGATGTCTGCAGCATCCGCCAGTTCCGGAGGGTTCTTGGGTCCTTCCGCCTGCGGACCGCCGGCTCCAGATCGTAGAGCTTGCGGGCGGCGTCCTGCTGCATGGCGTTGCCGAGCCAGGCCGTCGTGTCCCGCTCGTCATCCGCCCAGGATATGAAGGACGGGGAACGGATTTCGCCCGCGGCGTCATGGGAGGCCGCCGCCTCCGCGGGGGTCCGGAAGCGAAAATCCTCATGGCGCAGGATTTCGCCGGGCAGCGCCCGGAAAAAGTCGAAGATCCCGGTCTCACGCCACTGGTGCTCGCCGATCGTTTCGTAGTCCATGAAGAGGTTGACGACCGCATCTTCCCGGCGGATCCGGTGGATCCAATGGGCGTATTTGGCCGCTGTCAGCGGATACTCGGCCCAATTCCGGTCGTTGAAACGAAAGGCCACATCGTCCGACAGACGATAGTTCCTCAGCAGAAGCTTCAGTTTCTTGCAGCAGGCCGGACGGTAGACTGCGTTGGGGCTGCGCCGGCCGAGGATTTTTTCGGTTCCCTCGGCGAGCATCGCCCGATAGCCCATCCCTTCCACTGCCGCCGCAAGCGCGTCGCTGTAGATCAGTTCCGTGTGGCGGAAGGTTGTCCCTGCCTGCCCGAAGAGGGAGCGGATCCGCTCCCGGTGTCGGAGGACCTGGGCCTCAAACTCGCGCGGCGAAAAAAGAAAGGCGAGGGAGTGGCTGTCGGTTTCGTTGAGGAACTCGACACAACCCGTCTCGGCAAGGCGCTGGAAACCCTCCAAAACATCCGGCCGGCGCCGCTCGATCTGGTCGAGGAAAAGTCCCGAAATGGAAAAGGCAAACCGGAAGGCCCCGCCGTATTCCCCGATCAGCTCGAGCAGCAGCTTTCCGGCGGGGAGATAGCATTTTTCGGCGACGCGATTCAGGATCCGCCGGTTTTCCGCTTCATCGTCGTAGTCGTGGATACGGCCGATGTCGAAGAAGGAGTATCTCCTCAGACGAAGGGGCTGGTGAACCTGAAAATAAAGGCAGACTTCCGGCATGGATCGCTTTCACTCTCTTCCGGTATCATATCATGAAATCGGAACGGATGGGTCATCCGTCCCGGCATTTATTCGGGGACCAGCCCCCGGTACACAGACTCGATCTTCTCCGCGACGTTTTCCCAGCGAATCCTCCGGATCTCGTCGAGGGCCTTTGTCGTCATCACGCGGGCAAGGGCGGGGTGTCTCAGAACGGCGATGATTTTGTCCGCCGTCTCCCGGACGTCCCAGAAATCGACCTTCAACGCATGCCTGAGGATCTCGGAAACGCCGGATTGCCGGGAGATGATCACCGGAACGTCATACAGCATCGCCTCGAGCGGAGAAATGCCGAACGGCTCGGATACGCTCGGCATGACGTAAAGATCGCTCAAGGAGAAGATCCGTTCGATCTCCTCGCCCTGAAGGAAGCCGGTGAAATGGAATCGGTCCCCGATCCCCAGCTCCGCCACCCGTTCGACCATCTGCTTCATCATGTCCCCCTCGCCGGCCATGACAAACGTCACGTCGGGCAGGGTCTTGAGGACCAGGGAGGCCGCCTCGACAAAATAGTCGGGTCCCTTCTGAAACGTCACCCGGCCGAGAAAGAGGACCGTTTTCCGTTCCCGGTCCCCTTTGCCGCGGCGGGCCCCTTTGGCCTCCGCCTGCGAAACGGCATTGTGGATGACGGAGATTTTCCGCGGGTCGGCGCCATAGCGTTCGGCGATCATCCGCTTTGTCCGGTGGCTTACGGCGATGATCCGGTCGGCCCTCTGCAGCCCTGCCCGTTCGATCGCGCAGATCTCTTCGTTGACGGCCTCGCCGCTTCGGTCGTATTCGAGGGAGTGGATGTGGAGCACCAGCGGCCGCCCGCTGATCCGGCGGGCCAGCAGAGCGGCGGGGATGGTCATCCAGTCATGGGCGTGGATGATGTCGAAGGACAGAATGCGGGCGAGGACGCCGCCGGTCCGGCTGTATCGGAGCACCTCCGCGATCAGGTCCGGGCCATAAATGCCGGCCGCCTCGGAAGACCGCTTCCGATACAGGGCGTGATATTGGCTCGGGCGCAGGTACGGGCGAAGCAGGGAGGGAAGGGGACGAAACGTCAGACGACGCAGAAGCGTCTCGATGGCCGGGTCCCGGTCCGCTTCGGACACGGGAATGTCGGAGGCGGAGCGGAGGTCCAGAAACGGGGCCGCGCTCCTCTC
>JAXDCM010000080.1:0-2895 GCA_034677965.1 Syntrophales bacterium | reverse complement strand
GCAGGCTATCGCCATCGCGATCATCACCCGCTGGCGCATCCCGCCGCTCATCTGGTGCGGATATTCCCGGGCGCGGCGTTCCGGCGCGGCGATGCCCACGAGCTTCAGCATCTCCACGGCCCGGTCCAGCGCGTCCCGGCCGGACAGGCCCTGGTGAAGCCGGATCACCTCCGCGATCTGCTCCCCGATGCGAAGCACCGGGTTGAGGCTGGTCATGGGCTCCTGAAAGATCATGGAGATGTCCCTGCCGCGCACCCGGCGCATGTCCTCTTCCGCAAGCCGCAGGAGATCGACGCCCCTGAAAAGGATTCGCCCGGAGACGATCTTACCGGGGGGATCGGGCACGAGCCGCATCACGCTCAGCGCCAGCACCGTTTTGCCGCAGCCCGACTCCCCGACAATGCCCAGCGTGTCGCCCTGCATGAGGGCGATGTCCACGCCGTCAACCGCCTTGACGACGCCTTTCGGGGTGTCGAAAAAAGTCCGAAGGCCGGCGATATCGAGGATCGCGCCCACGGGCTACCGTCCCCTCCCCTCCCCGCGGCGGGCAGCCGCGTCCCGCAGAAACCGCACCAGCAGGCGGACGCCCACGCCGGAAGCCCCTTTCGGAATGTATGGCCTGTCCTTCGACAGCCAGGAAGGCCCGGCGATGTCCAGGTGGACCCAGGGGACATCCTCGACAAACTTCCTCAGGAAGGCGGCCGCCGTGATGGCGCCTCCCGCCCTGCCGCCGGAATTCTTGAAATCCGCGATGTCGCTCCGGATCTGTTCGTCATAGTCCTCCCAGAGCGGCAGTTCCCAGACCCGCTCGCCCGTTGCATCGGCCGCCTCCCGAATCCCGGCCTTCAGCGCCTCGTCCGTTCCCAGCATGCCGATCACGTGATCGCCGAGGGCGACGATGCAAGCGCCGGTCAGGGTGGCCAGGTCGATGACGGCGGCCGGCTTGTAGCGAAGGGCGTAGGTCAGGGCGTCCGCAAGGATCAGCCTGCCCTCGGCATCCGTCGTGATCACTTCAATGGTCCGGCCGGACAGGGATTTCAGGATATCTCCCGGTTTGTAGGCCTTTCCGCCGGGGAGATTCTCGGTGGCCGGGATCAGCCCCACCACATGCACGGGCAGTTTCAGGTCCGCAACGGCCGCAATCGCTCCCAGCACCGCGGCGCCGCCGGCCATGTCCGTTTTCATCTCATCCATTTTCTCGGACGGCTTGATGGAAATGCCGCCGCTGTCGAAGGTCAGTCCCTTCCCGACCAGCACGATCGGCGGATCGCTCCTGCGCCGCCCGTCGTATTCCAGAATGATGAACTTCGCCGGCTCGCTGCTCCCCCGGGCCACGCCGAGGAGCGCGTTCATGCCCAATTTCTTCATCTGGGCGGCATCGAGGACCCTGAGCTTCAACGGTCTGCCCCCGGCAACGTTGCGCGCCTCCCGGACCAGAGCGGAAGGAGTCATGTCATTGCCCGGCCGCGACACGAGGTCCCTGGCAAGGAACACCGCCCTCGCAACGGCCTCGGCCGTTCCGGCGGCCTTCCCGATCGCCTTCAGGCGCTCCGCATCGTCCTCGATGACATGAATGTCCCGAACATCCGTCATGCTCTCGCGATCGACGGTCTTGTAAGGCGTGAAGCGATAGAGTCCGAGGAGCGCCCCTTCCAGGATAGCCTCCGCCACCTGGGGCAACGGCAGATCGAAAACGCCGCCGTCCACGGCCAGGGCGAATTCCTTCAGGTTCAGGTCCCTAACCTGCCGGGCCGCAGCCGCATAGGCGCCCCGGAGTTTTTCCGGGCTGAAGTCGGCCTGCTTGCCGAGCCCGACGATCACGATGCGCCGGGCGGGCATGGCGCCCCCGGTGCGGATCACGGCCGTCTGGCAGAGCTTCCCCCGAAAATCCCCCGAGGCGAGAAGGTTCCCGATCTGGCCCCCGCTGGCCCGGTCCACAAGTCCCGCGGGCTCCTGCGCCAGGATTCCGTCCTCGAAGTGAAGGGCCACCAGGGCCTCCGTCCGGTATGCCGTTGCATTTCCACGCTGAACTCGGATCTTCATATGAACTGCTCCTCCCTCGATGCCCGCAGGGGGCAATTTCTCACATGCCGTTCTCTTCGTATGTTTGTGATGAGCTTTTTCGGTGACAAGCGAAAGTGAAATCGCTTTGCGAGAGGAAATTCTGTCAAAAAAAAGTCAATGAATCAACAGGAAAATGAATGAATTCCACAATATTTTCAAATCGCTATTCGGTTCCGAAAGATCCGGATGACCGCTTGCGGTGTCATCGGCCATGATCGAACCCGGCGGCATTGCAACGCGAAACCCGCTCATGTACAAAGAGTTGTAGGCATCGCCGGGATTGACCGGGATACCTTTTGGGGGGAGGGAATAGCTCAGCCGCGCAATTGTTCGACGGTGACGCCTAACGCCACGGCCAATTTTTCCAGTGAAGCCTTGCGGAGCTTTTTTTCTCCCGATTCCATCTGCGAAAGCGCGGCCTGGCTGATTCCCATCCTTGACGCGACTTCCTTTTGGGTCAGCCCTAAATATTCCCGCCAAGCTCTTGCAAGGGTATGTCCCTTGTCTATGGAAAGCCACACCACATCATTCGGGATGTTGCCGCTTTTGGGAATCCTCGGACTCTTCGAAAAGATGCGGACGTATTCCTCATAAGGAATCACAGCAAAGACCGGATGCCCGTCCTGCTTAATGATTTGGACATTAGTATGCTTGTTCATCGCGTTTTTTCACCTCCTGAATCATGATTACGCGGATGCGGTCCTGTACTTCGAACAGGACACGCCACCTGCCGACCCGCAACCGATACCCGGATTCATGATTCTTCAGCGGCGTGACGTTCCGGCAGTGCGGCCAATTGGCAAGGTCAAAAACGGCAACTCTAATTGCAGA
>JAXDCM010000079.1:0-17263 GCA_034677965.1 Syntrophales bacterium | reverse complement strand
TTTCGCCGTAATGGAGCCAGTAGAAAGGGGTGAAAAAGGGTCTTTGGACCCCCCTTTCAATCAGGCGATTTGACCTCCTTTCACAGGTTGTTTTTCTGTTCTTTGACAGTTTGATTTTTGTGTTCTTGGTTCCGGTGAAGGCGAGCGATAGCTCTTTCCGTCCAGCAAGATCTTGTAAGCGCCGTGACGCAGGCGGTCGATGGCCCGAATCTGCCCGCATTTTATCCGGCCCATCAGCCCTGTCCGGGCGATGGTCCGGTCGCTTTCTCCCATGCGCATGCGATGAATCACTTGACGGTACTGGTACATCTCGAACCTCCTGTTGCTCATGTCAGCTCCTCTCAGCGTGATGTGTCCGAGAGTATACTGAAGTTGCTCACATGGCCCGAGACCCTTTTAACCCCTTTTACAAAGATCCGCCGCCGGGCCGGGTGGCTCCATTGCGGCGATCACACACTGGCTCGATTGCGCCGATCATGAACCGGTCCCATTACGGCGATCAACAAGTGGCCTCATTACGGCGATCACGTCTTGGTCCCATAGCACCGATCATTTACACTTCCGGCGCTCGAGATCCTGCTTCTCGATCTCCAGACGGTGCTGCTGGCGCTGAAGCTCGAGTTGCTGACGCTGCAGATCGAGCTGCTGTTGCTGCATCTCGAGCCGCTGACGCTGCATTTCGAGTTGCATCTCAACCTGCCGCTGCCGGTACATCTCCCAGGAGATCGCCTCCTGCCCTTCTCCGGGCCTGACCGCACCGGCGGGCTGCGCATTCCCAGCCGTCGTAAGCAAAATGATGACCGCCGCTAAGATGCATACCGCTGATGCACGCACCATAACCACTCCCCCTTTTCCCCCGGTTCGGTTGAATTTTACGCATTATGTCATCGCCCCGGCTGATGTCAACCGAATGCCCTCATCCCCTTGAACCTTGCCCCTTGTCCCTTGTCCCTTGTGCCTCGAAAATTTCACCTTGAACCTGTATTTTGTGTTGAGTATTTTTACTCAATCATTGAGCAAAATTTGTTGCATCGATCCAAACCTTTTGATATAAGACCATTATGAGATACGAACGATCCATCATGGCAAGCATTCGCACTGAACTTTCCCGGCCAACACCGGTCATCCATGTCCTGATCGGTGCACGGCAGGTGGGGAAGACCACCATTGCCCGCCAGATCGAGGCATCCATCGGCATTCCAACCATTTACGCAACCGCCGACAGTCCCGTACCCCTGGATTCGGCCTGGATCGATGCCCAGTGGCGCCGCGCCCTGGCTGGCGGAGCCGCAGCCGGCGGACCGCTCCTCCTCATCCTCGACGAGGTGCAGAAGGTGCGGGGATGGAGCGAAACCCTCAAGCTTCTCTGGGACAGCCGGCCGGCAACGCCCGAGATCCGCGTCCTCATCCTTGGGTCGTCATCCCTGCTGATGCAGGAGGGGCTGACGGAGAGCCTGGCGGGGCGTTTTTTCCTTCACCGCTGCCATCACTGGGGATACCCGGAATGCCGGGACGCCTTCGGCTGGAACCTGGAGAAGTGGCTCTACTTCGGCGGCTACCCGGGCGCGGTGCCCTTTGCGGAAGACGAATCCGCCTGGAAGCGCTACATCGCCGATTCCCTGATCGAAACCGTCCTTGCCCGCGACGTCATTCAGATGAGCCGGATCGCAAAGCCGGTCCTCCTGCGCCACCTGTTCGCCCTGGCGGCCACCCTCCCGGCGCAGTCCGTCTCCTACAACAAGATGCTCGGCCAGCTCCACGACGCCGGGAACACAACGACACTGGCACATTACCTGAAGCTGCTCGAATCGGCATTTTTGGCCAGCGGCCTGGAGATTTTCTCGCGGGGCAAGGCGCGGAAGCGGGGCAGCAGTCCGAAGCTCATCCTCTGGAACAACGCCCTGGTCAGCGCCCTTTCCACGCGAACCTTCGCCGACGCCCGCGGCGACGCGGTCTGGTGGGGAAGACTGGTGGAAAACGCGGTCGGGGCCTGCCTATGCAGCAGCCTCCACTCCGTGGAATACGGGGTCACCTACTGGCGCGAGGGGATTCACGAGGTCGATTACGTGATCGCCAGAGGGCGGGACATCTGGGCCATCGAGGTGAAAAGCGGCCGGAGCGGCAAGACCTCCGGCTTGAAGCGGCTCCGTGAACGCTATCCCGAGGCACGGCCGCTCCTCGCGGGGGCGCAGGGGATCCCGCTTGAAGAGTTCTTCAGCCGGGATGCCGCATCCTGGCTGGTTTGATCTCCCCGCCCCTTGCACCTTGCACCTTGAACCTTAAACCTCGAACCTTTCCCCTTGCCTCTTGATTACGTGCGTCATAAGTGTTACACTGAATCAAAAAGGAGAAAAAACCATGCCTGCCAAGAATCCGAGAGTGAATATTGTCGTCGAGCGTCCGCTCTATCGCGCCATGCAGGAACTCGCGACCGGCCAGGGCCTTTCCCTGTCCACCGTTGCCCGTGACCTGATCAGGGAGGCGATCGAATTCCGTGAAGATGTTTCCCTTGCGGCATTTGCAGATACGCGAATGAAGACATTTCGCAGAAAAGCGGCCTTTTCACACGAAGATGTGTGGGAATGAGCCATGATTTTCACGCTGCGCTATCATCCCGCCATACGGGACGAGGATCTGCCCCTTATCGATCGAAAAACGAAAGACAGAATTCAAAAGGCAATCGAAGAGCGGTTGCAGACCGCGCCCCATGATTACGGTGAACCCTTGCGAAAATCGCTCAAGGGCTACTGGAAATTGCGCGTCGGCGACTACCGTGTCGTGTTCAAGGTGATCAAAGAAGAAGTGTGGATTCTCGCCATCCGTCATCGCAAATCGGTTTATCCGGACATCAGCCCCCGCAAATAACTTCAACCTCCCCCTTTGCACCTTGAAGTAATTAGGGACAGCCACTAATTTAATTGACAATCGCAAAATACAAATGTATTTATCTTGCCATTATGGCTCGTTTACCCCGGATTGTAATTCCCGGTTACCCTCATCACATCGTTCAACGAGGCAATCGCCGGCTTGATGTATTCTTTACGGATGAGGATCGGCAAACGTATTTGTACCACATAGGAAATGCCTGTAATCGATCTGGTGTTGCAATATGGGCATACTGTCTGATGAGCAATCATGTCCATTTTGTTGCTGTACCTTCGCAGACAGATTCACTGGCGCGATGTTTTTCGGAGGCGCACGTTCGCTATACACGCCGAATTAATAATCGGGAAGGTTGGAAGGGGCATTTGTGGCAGGCGCGATTCGGCTCCAGCGTGCTGGATGAGAATCATTTGATAGCAGCAGTGCGTTACGTGGAGCGGAATCCCGTGCGAGTGGGCATCGTCAAGGAAGCCTGGGAATACCCATGGTCAAGCGCAGCGTTTCATACCGGCACGGTGACGGAGGCGGGGATTGTCAGTTCAGACAATATGCTTCAGGAATTGATTGGAGACTGGAAAGCGTATCTGATGGAGAAGGATGAAAATAACTTTGTGAAAGCTGTTCATCGGGAGTCATTCGTCAATCGACCCTTGGGGGATGCGAAATTTATCAAAGTTCTTGAGGAACAGTTTCGATTAAGACTATCGAGAGGTAAAGCCGGAAGACCAGTAAAGATTAGGGATATCGCTTCATAATCAGTGGCTGTCCCCAAATTCGTTAGTGGCTGTCCCCAAATTCGTCCCGAATTCCTTGCCCCTGCCCCCGCCGATCACACGAGGCCGGGGCCACCTCCTGTTCTCAGAGGCTGTAAAAAATGAACGCCCCGTGCACCTTTTCAATCGGGCCCGTGGTCACGCTGCCCACGCCGGTCCCGCCGCCGACGGAGCCGCCGATCGTGTCATTGCCGCCGCTCACCGCCGACACGCCGCCGCCGATGCCGATGTTCCAGCCGGTGGATTTGTTCTGGAATATATTCCGGTATGCCACCTCGACCACTTCGTAAGCCCCGTATTCAAGGGCGAGCCGCGCAACTGCGCCCCACAACTCGAGCGGGTTCTTCGCGTAGACCATGACAATGGTTGTATAGACCTTTGCCGAGTTTGGCTTGTCAACCACCGTAAACATGGAACGGGATGGGTATTGCTTCAAACGCGCGATCTCGATGTCGCATCCCCACCCGCACTGCGGAAAGCCGCCCACCATTTCCTCGTTCCAGTAGGGAGTGAGGGTCCAGGGCCTGACCTGTTCGTTGATGCTCTTGTACGGCCCGCGGAATTCGAGCTGCGGCTGCGACGGCAAAATCGGAATATTCGGCAGTTCCCTCTTGTTTTCCGGATAGTTGATCTTCAGCGAGTTGTAGCTGGTGGAAGAGCCTCCTGCCCCGCCCTGCCCGCCGGCGCCACCGTAAGCGACCGCGCTGCCGCCCGCCCCGCCTGCTCCGCCATATGCGTTGATATTTCCCACCGTGGCGGTTGAATTGCCCCCCGTGGCGTTGGACGACGAGCTGGATGACGAGTTGGAGTTTGAATTCGCGCTCTGGGATTGCGTCTGGCTCTGGGACTGGCTCTGCGTCTGGCTCTGATTGCAGCCCGGTTCGATGCACATCCCCCAGGAAGTTCCGGCAAACACCATAAAGGCAATCGCGGTTATGACAAGGATATGAATTTTCTTTTTGATGATCAGTTGACGGTTCATACGGTCACCTCGCTTCAATGCAAAAGAATCACACTTTAATACCCTCCATAATTGTTAAACGATGTATAGCATAAACCATGCCACGCGAATGCAGCTCCCAGATGACATGGCTAACCTATTAGAATAACGATTGAATGGCGACTTGTATTCCGCATTGCCACCCATCAGGTTCATCCAAGCGGATCCGGGACATTGAAATTGTAAAAAATCCCGACAGCAAAGAACCTCGATCCTTCGACCTTGAACCTTGCACCTTTCCCCTTGCACCTTTCTCCTTGAACCTTTCTCCTTGAACCTTGTTCCTTGAACCTTTTCCCTTGAACCTTTTCCCTTGAACCTTGAACCTTTCCCCTTGCCTCTTGATTACGTGCGTCAAAAGTGCTACACTGATTAAAAAAATGAGAAAAATATATGCCCGCCAAGAATCCGAGAGTGAACATTGTCGTCGAGCCGCCGCTGTATCGCGCCATGCAGGAACTCGCGACCGGCCAGGGCGTTTCCCTGTCCACCGTTGCCCGTGATCTGATCCGGGAGGCAATTGAATTAAGGGAAGATGTCACCCTTGCGTCTTTTGCCGACGCGCGAATGAAGACATTCCACAGAAAAGCGGCCCTTTCGCACGAAGACGTGTGGGAATGATCGATGACTTTCACGCTACACTACCATCACGCCGTGCGGGACGAGGATTTGCCCCTCATCGATCGAAGAAACAGGGAACGGATTCAAAGAGCCATAGAAGAGAGGTTGCGGACCGCGCCTCATGATTATGGTGAACCTTTGCGAAAGTCGCCGAAAGGGTACTGGAAACTGCGCGTGGGCGACTACCGCGTCGTCTTCAGGGTGATCGATTACCAGGTCTGGATTCTCGCCATCCGTCACCGCAAATCGGTTTATCCGGATTTCACTGCCCGCACATAACTTTAACCTTCCCCCTTGAACCTTGTTCCTTGAACCTTTCCCCTTTCCCCTTGCCCCTTTCACCTTGAACCTTGAACCTTTTCCCTCGTTCCTTGAACCTGTCTTTTCGAATGTCGGAATTCTTTACAATTTTACTTTTTCTGCATGTAAAATATACATCCTTTCATAAATTCAATCTATTATGCCATTGAAGCGATATGGATGCGACCTTTTTCCACGTGCGGTTTTACAAAAATTTACGCAAGGTTATCGCCGGCGATGGCAGGAACCAGACTAACCCGATCCTCCCGATCACATAAAAAACATTTATTATCGGATAATTATCGATCAATGGCTCCCCCCTCTCGCCCCTTTTTCCTTCCACCTTCCCCCTTGAACCTTGTTCCTTGAACCTTGAACCTCTCCCCTTGAACATTTCTTTTGACTGTCGGAATTCTTTACACTCCATGTCGAGGGGCTGATTGCGATTCGCCATGGAAAAGAAATTAGAATTAATTTACTCTTTAATATCGAAGATGTTGAACGCATGACCACGCCAAGACTTTTTCAGGCACAAAATTTGCTTGATTTAGCATAGAAAAGGTTATGAACAACGCAGAGGGGGATCATATATGAAAAAGACATGGATGATTACAGCAATCGCGATTTTCGCCGTGATGGCGTTTGCCCTACCCGTTCAGGCGCTTACCTTCAATTACAACTACGAATTCAGCAACAGCGATCCTGACCCGCAGGGACCAAATCCTTGGCTGACGGCGACATTTACGGATGTAGCGGGTGGTGTGCAGTTGACCATGAGCGCCGCCGGTCTTACCGGGAGCGAGTTTGTCAGCGACTGGGCTTTCAATTATCTTCCGGGCGTAAATGCGAATGGATTAATTAATTTTTCGTTTGTTTCGGGAACTGCTTGGACTTCCATTTCGTACGGCTTGGATTTCTATCAAGCAGACGGTGACGGAAAGTATGATATTTTATTTGCGTTCCCGACAGCGGGGGGACCCAATTCTGACAATTCTGACAGATTTGTAAGCGGCGATACCGCTGTGTTCATGATCACCGGGGTCGGTAGCACTGTCGTAACCGCAAATGACTTCAATAATTTGAGTCTGCCTGCCGGTGGACATGGACCCTATCTGTCCGCTGCGCACGTTCAAGGCATTTCAGGCGGTTACAGCGGCTGGGTGGCGCCTGTTGGAGTTCCGGTTCCCGAACCCATGACGCTGCTCCTTCTGGGCCTCGGCCTGGTCGGGCTTGCCGGCTTGAGGAGGAAGTTCTAAGATCTCGAATACAAATTAGATTCACGCTTTAAACAGAGAGGCGGGGCCGAAAGGGTTCCGCCTCTTTTCGTTTCCGCGATTCCCAACCCCATGCAGCACCGCGATCCCCGGCGCCATGCCGCGCCTGCCCGGTCTGGTAATTCTGACAGCCGATCCGGGTGAAAGCTGCCATCCCACCCATCCCCGCCTTCTCGAAATTCCGGCAAGTGCCTGTAATTCCTTGATTTTATCTGAATATTTACCAAAGCACCAAACTGCCCAGTGTCGGAATTCTTTACACTTTTGATTTTCAGCCCATCCTTCCGCATTCTTTCAGTTTTCCACCGAAGCCGCCCTCAAAACGCCTGTTCAAAGGACATATTTCCAGCCCTTCCAGCGTCGGATTTTTTTACACTTCCGCTTCAGGAGGGACCGAATGCCGGTTTCTCCGGATTTTGCACGATTCTGTAATAACCAATTATACAAGTTTAAATGAACGGTTAGGCCTGTTCATCGCCAAAACGACAAAATCGGGCACGGATTGTGCAATACATTCTATTACAGTTAGAAGCGGGAGGTCTGAAAATGAACCAAAAAATCAGAGACAAAATGAAACTATCACCGGAAGCGATTTTCATCGTCATTATCCTGGCCGTCCTCCTGGGGGCCTACTATTACGGCAAGTCGAAGCATGGCGCGGTCGCCTCCGGGAAAGGGTCGAGCGCCGACTGGCTGCTCGACGACGACCGGGACGACGCCGAAGAAGCAGCCGCCAAAAGTCCCGCGGTGAAGCACAAACCGAGGCACAGCGTCCGGAAGATTCTCGCGACGGTGAAGAAGCTGGACGGCGCCGGGGCATCGGCGCAGGATGTCTCCCTGTCGGAGGTCATCGACGACCTGTCCGGCGCGGCCGGCGGCGGGACAGGCGACGGGTCCCTGGAAGGACGGGACTACGCCCTGCTGGATCCGTACGGATCGGACGGCTCTTCCGGCGGCGGGTCGGAATCGGGCGAATCTTCGGACGGTCAGTCCGCCGACGGCTGGCCTTTCGGATCGGGCCAGGCGCTGGCGTCGCTTTCGTCCGCTTCCTTCTGGGGAGGCGGCCGGGGGGGCGGCAGCTACTCCCTTGCGATCGACTGCAGCGTGTGCTGCTGCGCGTGCGGGGACCCCTGCTGTGAAAAGACGCCGGATCAGGCAGCCACCGAATTAGGCGGCGGCGAGGGTTCCGGGGAAACCGGCGGAGGCGGCGGCGGTGGCGGCGGCGGGAAACCGATTGGTCCCGTCAACCCCAACCCGCCTCCGGTGACACCGCCGACTTCGAACCCCGTTCCGGAGCCGGCAAGCCTCCTGCTGCTTCTCCTGGGCATGGCGGGCATCGGCGCGGCGGGGTTCTTCGGGAACAGCAAACGGAATCCGTAGGATACGCGCCGGCTCTTTGACAATTGAATCTTACTTCAGCGCGTTCAGCGTCGCCCGGGCCTCGTCGGCCCCCGCGAAGCCGGCGCT
The DNA here is from genome assembly GCA_034677965.1 of Syntrophales bacterium. GTDB lineage: Bacteria > Desulfobacterota > Syntrophia > Syntrophales > UBA5619 > UBA5619. Next base: position 8,945 of record JAXDCM010000079.1, on the reverse strand, counting down.
CAGCCGCAACGCCTCGCTGAGTTCCGCTTTGGCCAGGTCGCGGTCCCCGTTTCTGTAGTAGGCCATCCCGAGGTGGTACCGCACCACCGGCTGGTCGGGGACCTTTTCCGCGGCCTCTTTCAGGTACGCGACGGCCCGGCCGAAAACGTTCTTCTTGTAGTAGATCCACCCGAGCGTGTCCGAGACGTGGGCATCCCCGGGCGCCTGCTCCTTCGCCTTCTGCGCCAGGGTGAGGGCGACGTCGATGTTTCCGCCCTGCTCCGCGTAGATGTAGGCCAGGTTGTTGGCCGCCGGCACGAAGTTGGGGTTGATCTTCAGCACCTTCTCGTAGGCCTCCTGCGCCTTGGCGTAATTCTTCTCGCTCTCGTGGATCATGCCGAGGGCCATCAGGGCCTGCAGGTTGCCGGGGGACTTCTCGACGGCCGCGCCGTACTCAGCCTTGGCCTTGTCCAGCATCCGCTGGCGCATGTAGAAATTCGCGAGCGAGGTGTGGAGACCCGGCTGGTTGGGATCCAGTTCGATCGCCTTTCTCAGGCTGGCCTCGGCATTCGCGTTGTCCCGGTTCGCCTCGTGGACGATTCCCAGCATGTTGTGAAGGCGGGCGTTGTTCGGCGAGACCTTGACCTGCTGCACCACCCGCTCCAGGGCCTTCTTCGGGTCCTTGTTGATCATGTGGTGCGCGACGATCATCTGCAGGGGATCGAGGGCGTTGGGCTGCAGCGAAAGGGCCTTTTCGAGCTGCGCCAGGGCCTCCTGGTCCTTCTTCTGGATGAAGAGGGCCCGGGCCAAATGGGTGTAGCCGGCGGGGCTGTTCGGGGCGATCCGGATCATCTCCTCGAAGGACTTCACCGCTCCGGGGAGGTTGCGCTTGCGAAGATGGATGCTCCCGAGGAGCGCCTGGGCCTGCAGGTTGTACGGATGGTCCTTCAGCACTCCGCTGATCTGTTCGACGGCGAGCGCGTCGTTCCCCTCGCTGAGACTGATCTGGGCCAGGAGGATTCTCGGCTCGTCCCACTTCGGGTTCAGCTTCACCGCCTCCGCCAGCTCCGCCTTCGCCTGCTGGGCGTTCCGCTTTCCCGAATGGGCCATGGCCAGCAGGTAACGGGCCCGGGCGTCCTGCGGGTTCTCCTTCGCGTAGGCCTGGAAGAGGTTGAGCGCCTCGTCGAACTCGTTTCGGGTCATCAGGATTCTGCCCTTGAGCAGCATCCCCTCGTGGCTCTTCGGGTTCAGCTTCAGGATGCTGTCCGTGAGCTTCACCGCCTCGTCGTACTTGCGCTCCGCGATCTGGTATTCGGCAAGCCGCGCCAGGGCGGGGATGCTCTTCGAGTCCTTGTCCACGGCCTCCCGGAAGACGGCCTCCGCCTTGTCCTTCTTGCCCCAGGCCAGGTAGAAGTTCCCCAGGTGGATCCGCAGCAGCGCGTTTTTCGGCGCAAGCTCGACGCCCTTCAGGAACTGCTTTTCCGCGTCCTCGGGCCGGCGGACGGCGGCGTAGAAATTGCCCAGCGTCATGAAGGCGCCGGTGTCATTCGGCGCGATTTTCGTCGCTTCGACGTATTCCCGCTCCGCCAGGTCCCGCTTGCCCGACCGGAGGTAAAATTCGGCCAGGGCGAAGCGCGCCTTCAGCGATTTTTCGTCGACGGCGACGGCGGCCTTGAGCATCTCCTCCGCCCGCGGCAGGTCCTTCTTCATGACGTAGAGGCCGGCCAGGTGGAGGTAGGCATCCAGCTTCTGGTCGCCCTCGAGCGCCTTCCGGCTCTCCTCGATGGCCTGGTCCAGCTTCCGCTCACGAAGCGAGATGTTGCTCAAGAGCAGGTGGCCGCCGGAGTTCCGGGCGTCCTGCGCCAGGATCGCCTCGGCCTGCTCTTTGGCCTTCGCGCTGTCCCCGGAAAGGAGATAGAGAGACCCCAACTGGTTCCGGGCCTCCAGCATCTTCGGGTCGATCTCGACGGTCTTGACGATCTCGCCGTAAGCCTCACGAAGCATTCCCATCCGCAGGTAGGAAAGGCCCAGCTTGTAGTGCGCCTTCGCGTTCTTGGGGTCGATCTGCACCACGTTGCTGTATTCCAGGATGGCCTCCTTCAGCTTGTTTTCCGTGAAATATTTCTCCCCCTTCTTCCAGTGCCGCTCCATCTTCTGCTCCTTGGTGCAGCCGGCGAATGCCAGGCACAGGGCGAGAAGAATGGCGGAGCAGGCAACCAGGCATCTCCACTTATGGTCAGCTTTCATGTGTCGTCTCCTTATCGGAATGAACTTGCTTTAAACAAGGGTCGATCAACGTTTATGATACCGGCACACATGCACTTTTTCAAGACATAATTGGCCGATGAGGCCCGGAAACGCCGCCCGGAAAGACCGCCGGCGGTTGAGCGCGGAGCGCGCCGATTCCCGTGATAATTACGCCCGGGCGGCGAAAAAAACCTTTTCCAGGGCGGCGGCAATCCAAGCATTCCAAGGAAATCTCCCTTAGGTCAGCACACAACGAGCCGATTTTGCTTGAAAAAATTCCCGATCGGCCCTTCCCGGCCGGACAAACCCCTTTCTGGCATTCTCCTTGCAATATCATATGTCATTTATTGTATAATCCGGCAGATGTAAAGTTCAAAGTGATGCCGACGTGAAGCACGCTGTGACCCGGTCCGAATGGGGAGCCTGAAGGGCATGTAATACAAACAGGTGGACATTTCAATTTTATTTTGATAGTTATATATATTTACGATAGACGGGATGAGAAGCGGACTCACGAACAGAATGAAAAAGAGGAGACTCGGATGATGAAAAAGGCTCTGACCGTTCTTTTCCTGCTGGCCTTCGCGCTCTCGGCGGCAGGAACATTCCCCTTCCACGCCCGGGAAGCGAAGGCGGCCGGCCCCGCGCAAAAGGCACGTGCCGACGTCGCGGCCGACAGCGACACGTACATCATCGGCCCCGAAGACGTTCTGGACATTCATGTCTGGAGGGAGGACAACCTCAGCCTGAAGAAGGTGCCGGTCCGCATCGACGGAAAGATCTCCATGCCGCTCGTGGACGACATCCAGGCCGCGGGGCTCACGCCCCTGCAGCTCAAGAACGCGCTGACCGACAGGCTGAAGGGCTTCGTGGACAACCCCACCGTCACGGTGACGGTCATCGAATCCAACAGCTTCAAGGTTTACGTGTCGGGCGAGGTCAAGAACCCGGGCATCCACAGCATCCGCAGCGAGGTGACGCTGGTCAAGCTGATCTCCCTCGTCGGCGGGTTCACGGAGTGGGCCAACAAGCGGAATATCCTGATCATCACAAAGGAAAATGGGAAGGAAAAGCGGATCACGGCCAACTACAACCGGATCATCGACGGCGACGATCCGGACGTCCTGATCAAACGGGGCGACATGGTCATCGTGAAGTGAAAGGAGGCTTCTTATGAATGCACGCCGGATTGTGCTTGCCGCTCTCGCGCTGCTTTCGATGAATGCGGCGCCCGCGGTGTACGGGGCGGATTTTCTCTCCTCGCTTCACCCGTACATCACCGTGAAAGAGGAGTACAACGACAACCTCAACCTGACCCACGACAACAAGAAGGACGACTTTATCACGACGGTCCAGCCGGGCCTGAAATTCTCGAACATGGGCCCGACCCGCGGCGTCACGCTGGACGCCAACGTCGGCTACGTCATGTACGCGCGGGAGACCGACTACAACTACTGGAGCGCCAACGGGAGCCTGGACGTGAAGTACATGACGCCGGAGCACATCAACTTCTACTTCAAGGACTCCTTCACCCGGTCAGACGACCCGAGGGAGCGGGAAATATTCTCCACTGAGGCAGACAACAAATATCTGCTCTCCACCCTGACGGAGCGGTCGGTGTACTGGCGCAACGTCGCCGCGCCGACCCTGGAGTACCAGTTCGGGCCCGAGGACCGCATCGGCGTCAACTACCGGAACAACATCTACCGGGCCGAGAGCGACACCGCTCAGGACAGCACGGAGAACTACATCAATCCCTTCATCTCCTACTGGTTCAACCGTCAGAACGGCATCTATCTGGAATACGGCTACACGGACGGCACTTTCGACGACTCGCCCGACCTCGAGGGGCACCGCTTCAGCGGCAGATACATCCACCGGTACAGCCCGAAATCATCGGTCTTCGCGGAGTACGCCTACACGACCCGAAAATTTGAAGACGCTTCCGGACCGGCCAACGCGATCAACGCGAATCATTCGGACTACGACATCAACGAAGGCGCCGTCGGGATCACGCATGCCTTCACGCCGACGCTGACCGCGTCGGCACAGGCGGGCTACTTCGTGCAGAACCCGGAGACCGGCGAAAACGAGGACGGTTTCTCCTACAAGGCGGAGCTGAGGAACACCGACGCCCGCACGACCTACCAGATCAGCGCGGAGGGAGGCTACCGGGAAGATTTCTTCACCTCGGAAAATCTGGGATTCACAAAGTACCACCGGATCACCGGCTCGGCCCGGCACGCCCTGGATCGCAGGTTCTCCATCGGCTGCAGGGGCAGCGTCGAGTGGGCGGAATACCAGGACCCGGAACGCACGGACACGATCTGGGGCGTCGCCGGAACGGCCTCCTACCAGCCCCTCCGGTGGCTGACCTTCTCCCTCGAGCTTTCCCACAAGGAGAACCGGTCCGACCTCGAGATCGACGACTACAAGGAAAACAGGGCCATGGTCACGGCCACCGCGACCTATTAAACAAGGAGCACAAAAATAATCATGATCAACCCGGCAAAGCACTACACGCTGGACGAGTACATCGAGATCCTGCGCCGCAGGGTGTGGTACATCGTCATTCCCTTTGTCCTCATCGTGGCCGGCGCGTCCGTCTATGCGATCTTCGCCCCCCGGCAGTACAAGGCCAGCACGCTGGTCCTGGTCTCCCCACAGCGCGTCCCGGAGGCCTACGTCCAGGCCACGGTCACCTCAAAGATCGAGGAGCGGCTCCAGTCCATCGCCCAGGAGGTCATGAGCCGCACCCGGCTGGAGCAGATCATCGCGGAATACCGGCTCTACGAAAAGCAGAAGAAGAGCCTCTCCAAGGAAGAGGTGGTCGAGCTGATGCGCAAGAACATCAAGGTCGAGCTCCCGACCAAGAAGGAGGAGAAGGGCTACTTCACGATCAGCTTCATGGGCGCGGACCCCAACGTGGTGACCACCATCGCCAACCGCCTCTCCTCGCTCTTCATCGAGGAAAACCTCAAGATCCGGGAGCAGCAGGCCACGGGGACGACGGAGTTCCTGGAGGCCGAACTGGTCCAGGCGAAGACGAAGCTCGACGAGATGGAGAAAACGGTCGCCCAGTACAAGCAGCAGCACATGGGCCAACTCCCCGAGCAGCGGGACGCCAACCTGAGGATCCTGGAGCAGCTCCAGAACCAGTACAACAGGGTGGGGGAAAACCTCCGGGCGGCGCAGGACCGGAAGCTTTTCATCCAGAGGCAGATGACGGAGCTCGAGCTTCCCATCAGTCCCCAGGGCGCGGGCGCGGCGGGCGCAAGGCTGCCGGCCGGGTCGTCCTCGCTCCAGCAGGAGATGGCGCTGTCGCCGTCGGGCCAGGCGGGCGGGACCTACGAGTCCCAGCAGGAGGCGCTGGTGAGGGCCCTTGAAAGCCTGCGGACGAAATACACGGAGAGCCACCCCGACGTCGTCGCCGCCAAGAACCGGCTCGCCAACCTCGAGCGGAACAAGAAGACCTACGGGGTGAAGACGGACCCCCGCTTCCGGGAGCTTCAAAACCAGATGGCGATCACCGACCTGCAGATCAGGCGGTTCGCCGACGAGGAGCGAAACATCGCCGGCCAGATGGGCCAATACCGGGCGAGGATCGAACAGTCCCCCGCGCGGGAGCAGGAGATGGCCTCGCTGATGCGGGAATACCAGAGTACCAGGGACACCCACGAACGGCTGATGAAGAAGAGCCAGGAGGCCCAGCAGGCGGAAAACCTGGAAAAGAAGCAGAAGGGCGAGCAGTTCCGGGTCATCGACCCGGCCCGGCGGCCCGAGAAGCCCTTCTCGCCCGACATCCCGAAGATCCTGCTGATCGGCCTGCTGGCCGGCCTTGGGTGCGGCTTGGGAATCGCCCTGGTCCGGGAACAGCTTGACCGGTCGTTCCGCGACGCCGGCGACGTCGAGATCACCCTCGGGATCAAGGTCCTGGCGACGATTCCCCGGATCGAGGAAAAAGCGGCGTAGCCATGTACGAGAAATTCTACGGCTTCAGGGAAAAGCCCTTTGAAATCACGCCCAACCCGAAATTCGTCTACCTGAGCGACGTCCACCAGGAGGCCCTGGCCTATCTCCAGTACGCCGTCCGGGAGGGGAAGGGCTTCAGCGTCATCACCGGGGAGGCGGGGACGGGGAAGACCACCCTCGTCCACATGCTGCTCAGCAAGCTGGACAGCGGCGTCCGGACCTCCTACATCTTCAACCCCATCCTGGACCGGGGGGACTTCCTCAACTACATCTGCGACGATTTGAACATCGAATCGGATGGAATGAAGTCGCGGGGCCAGAGCCTCGCCGCCCTGCACGGCTTCCTGCTCGAGTGCTTCGCCAGGAACGAGAAGGTCTTCCTCATCATCGACGAGGCGCAGAGCATGGACCCGGGCCTGCTCCAGGAGGTGCGGCTGCTGACCAACCTGGAGACGTCGAAGAGCAAGCTCCTCCACGTCATCCTCCTCGGGCAGCCGGAGCTGGACAGGACCCTGGAGGAGCCGCGGTTCCGGCCCCTGAAGCAGCGGATCGCCGTGCGCTATCACCTGCGGAACCTCAATCTCAAGGAAACGAGGGAATACATCGTCTACCGGCTGAAGCGGGCCGGCTCCCGGAGCATCGCCGTTTTCGACAGCGGCGCCGTCCGGGAGATCTACGGCTACTCGAAAGGCATCCCGCGCCTGATCAACATCGTCTGCGACAACGCCCTGCTGACGGGTTTTTCGAAGGGCCAGAACCGCATCGGGAAGGAAATCATCCGGGACGTCATTCGAGACCTGGAGGCTCCCGTGAAGAGAAGCGGGCGGAGGATCGGCGTCGGCCTGCTGTCCCTCGTCCCTTTGTTTCTCCTGGCCCTCCTGGTCTACGCGCTGGCCCTGCTCTTCATGCAGACCTGAAACGGGGGAAGACGGAAAACGGAAAAAACACTTGAAAAAAGTGTAAAACAGACCGAATCACCGGGAACCGCCCGGCAGGCGTGACCCGTCGGGCGGAAACGAGGAAAGGGGAAAACAGCGGCAATGGGAAAGATGTACGACGCACTGCAGAGGGTAGAGCGGGAGAAATTCGGCGAGCCGGTCGAAACCGCCGAGAAAACGGCCCCGGACGACCTCGTCCTGGACGACAAGCTCGTCTCTTTCTTCGCGCCCTCGTCCATGGTGGCCGAGCAGTTCAGAAGGCTTAGGACCCACATCATCAAGCCCGGGCTGGACGAATCCCCGAAGACAATCCTCGTCACGAGCACCATGGCCGGCGAGGGCAAGAGCCTGATCGCCATCAACCTCGCCATCACCATTGCCATCGAGCTGCACAGCCAGGCGCTGCTGGTGGACTGCGACCTCCGCAACCCTTCCCTCACGCGCTTTTTCGGGCTCCAGGAAAAGAAAGGCCTTTCCGACTATCTCCTGGGGCAGGCGGCGGTGCCCGACCTCCTGATCACGACCTCGGTGGAGAAGCTGACCATCCTGCCCGGGGGCGACATCCGGGACAACCCGGTCGAACTGATCGGGTCGAACAAGATGAAAAGCCTCGTCGAGGACCTGAAGTCGCGCTTCGCGAACCGGTACATCATCCTGGACTCCTCGCCCGTCCTTGCCACGACGGAACCGACGGTCCTCGGCGAAATGGTGGACGGGATCCTGTTCGTCGTCAAATCCGGGGAAACCCCGCGCGAATCGGTCCAGCAGGCGCTGAGGCTGATGAAGAAGGAAAAGATCCTGGGCGTCGTGCTGAACGACACGGAATTCAAGACAAAAGCGCTGGTCCGGAGATATTTCGGGACCAACCGCTACTACTACGACTACCGCTACAACAAGGAGCACCCGGAACCGACCGGCTGGGGTAAGCTCAAGGCTGCCGCCGGGGACGTGAAAATGATGCTGGGCCGGTTCCGGCCCGGGAAGAAGCGGGAAGACTGACGCTATTTTCCGCTTGAAAATTGGACGGGAATCGTATTACGGAGCCGGACGTGGAACCGGACGTGCCCGGACCGTGAACCGGGGGTGAGACGCGGAAGCTTTCCCCAACCGCTTCAAATGGCTTCCGGCGGCAGGCTTCAAGCGGACCCCGAAGAGACAGGGCTGAAATCACATCCCTGGAGCAGCGAAATCATGAACCTACCAAAGCTGAAGATCGCCAAGGCCGGGCCGGACCGACGGCCGCCGGAGCAAAACGGCGCCGCGGCGGCCGTCGAAGCGGACTACGCCTTCTACGGCGAGCCCCACTTCCGGCACATGCTCAGCGTCGAGCGGAAGCGGACGGAGCGGTCCAAGAGGCCCTTCCTCCTCCTGCTTCTCGACATCTCCGCCCTCATGTCCCTGGACAACCACCGGGAGATCCTCGACCGGATGAAAGCCGTCCTTGCCGCATCCCTGCGAGAGGTGGACATCCGGGGCTGGTACGACTACCGCAAAACCATCGGCGTCATCTTCACGGAGATGGGGCCCGTCGACGTGAACACCACGGAAAGGATCATCCACAAGATCTACGGGCGGCTCTGCCAGGGGCTCGACCCCGGGTGGGTCGCGAAGATCCGGATCTCCTTTCACGTCTACCCGGAGACAAAGGGCGACATCTCCATCAAGGCGCCCTTCGACATCAGCCTCTACCCGGACCTCATGAAGCGGGACCTGGACCAGAAGATCGCCATGACGGCGAAAAGCGCCATCGACTTCCTCGGGAGCGCGGCGGCCCTGATCCTCCTTTCCCCCCTCTTCCTGCTCATCGCG
>JAXDCM010000078.1:0-42230 GCA_034677965.1 Syntrophales bacterium | reverse complement strand
CTCATAACTGATCCCTCAGGTCAAGCCGGCATATTTTTTTCTCAGCGAACCTCCTTTCATCGACAGGTTGATCTTATGGGCGTTATGGATCAGCCGGTCAAGGATGGCATCGGCGATGGTGGGATCGCCGATCTGTTCATGCCAGTTCTCCACGGGGAGCTGACTGGCGACGATGGTGGATGCATGGCCGTGTCTTTCTTCAACGACCTCCAGGAGGTCTCTCCGTTCGGCGTCGGTCATGGGGGCGAGGCCGAGATCGTCGATCACCAGGACATGGGCCTTGGCAAGTTTGGTAATGGTCTTCCCGTAGCTTCCGTCTCCCCTGGCCAAGGCCATCTGGTATGAGAACTTGGGGGATCGGACGTAGAGAGCCCGGAACCCTTCCCGACAGGCCTTGTTGGTCAGGGCGCAGGCAAGGAAGGTCTTTCCCGCGCCGGTGGGGCCGGTGATGATAATGTTGTGGTGGCGCCTGACCCAGTCGCAGGAGATGAGGCTCATCATGACGGACTGATCGATTCCCTGCGGGGTTTTGTAGTCGATGTCCTCTACGCAGGCGTCGAGTTTCATCCGGGCGTTTTTCAGATATCGTTCCATGCGGTTGTTTTCCTTCCAGGTCCACTGGCGATCGACGATGAGGCCAAAACGTTCTGCGAAAGAAAGCCTGTCCATATCCGGCTGTTTGGTCTGATCGGAAAAGGCCTCCGCCATGCCCGTCAGTTTCAGTTCATGAAGCTTGGTTATGGTCTGCTGGTTAAGCATGGGCGGCCTCCTTTCTCTGGTAATACTCCCGGCCCCGGATATTGTAATGGATCACCGGTTTTACGGCAGGAGCGGTTTCCGGCAGTTTCTGTTGATCCAGGTTGGCTTTCAGAATCGATTCGACGCTCTTGTAGCTGTAGGCTTTCAGAAGCAGGGCGCGCCCGCAGGCGGCCTCCAGCCGTTCGGGCGAGTACCGTTTTGCCAGCCTCATGATGCCCAGACAGGAGCGGAAACCTTGCTCCGGGTGCTTGCGGCTCTCCATGATGCGGGAAGCCAGCTCTCGGGTGTTGGGACCGTTTTTGCCCGCCCAGTCCATGATCCGGGAAGGGGTCCATTCGAGATATTTCTGATGGGCCTTGGGCCGGTGTTCCTCAAGCGTGGTGTGCTGGTATTTTTCATAACTGCGCCGATGAGCGGCAACTCGACGGTTCCTGAACAAGACCTCCACGGTGGTGGTCGTCACCCATGCCTCCACCTGTTCTTTTACAAGCGGATAGGGGACGCTGTAATAGTGATCGTCAATTGCGATGTGGTAGTCGATGTTGACCCGGACCTTCTTGCATTCGGCATACTGGTAGGGAACGGAAGGCAGGGGTTTCAAGGCCGGGCGATCGATCGTTTCGTAAAGGCTCCTTCGGGAAGCGTCCATCCTCTGGAACTTGCGGTTGTTGAGATCCTGAAGCTTTTCGGCAATGGCCCGGTTCAGCTCCTCGATGCTGAAAAAGGTGTGGTTCCGAAGCGCCGCCAGGATCCACCTCTCGGCTACCTGCACTGCCGACTCCGCCTTGGCCTTGTCTTTCGGTTTGAGGCGGCGGGCGGGGATAACGACCGTCCCGTAGTGGCAGGCAAACTTATGATAGGTCGGATTGATCTCCGGTTCATAGTAACAGGGCTTGGTCACACCGGACTTGAGATTGTCCGGAACGAGGATTGCCGGAACGCCGCCGTAGAAGGAAAACGCCCGGGCATTGGCCTCGATCCAGGAGGGAAGATCTTCGGAGAAGGCCGCCCATGCAAAGGTGTAGCTGCTGGCGCCCAGGGCGGCGATAAAAAGACGCGCTTCTCTGGTTTGTCCGGTCATCGGATCTGTTATAGGAGTCGTCTGGCCGGCATAATCGACAAAGAGCTTTTCCCCGGCCCGGTGGGTTTGGCGAAGACTGACATCGAGCTTGTTGCTCCATTGATGGTACCGCTCGCAGAACTGGCTGTACTGATATCCGTCCGGATTGGCCTGGCGATATTCCAGCCACAGCAGACGGAGGGTGACACTCTTGCGAGTCAGCTCCTTGCGGAGGTACTCCATCGCCGGCAGACCCCGCTTCCCGGCAGCCGTTTCCGGCGCGGACGAAAACAGCAAGGCTTCCAGATGGCCGTCGTCCAGATCGGGTGCAAGAGGCCAACTCAGGCCGGCACGTCGGGCGCGTTCCAGGTAGTCCCGGATGGTGCTGCGGGCAATGTTGCAACTCGCTGCAATCTGTTTGTTGGATAACTGTTTTTCCCACTTCAAACGGAGAACTTCTTTTATGGTACGCATGGATAACCTTTCCGCCGCCATCAGTGCCTCCAAGATTTTTCCCGGGAGGCTAACGGCTTTCATTGGGTTTATCCAGCGTCGATTATCCCCTCCCCAGGGGGTGGCGGAATGAATCGGATTCCCATGGCGGAATCAATCGGAATTGGGTGGCGGAATGAATCGGAATCAGGTGGCGGCTTGCGCCGGAATACGCAGGATATCATAGAATGAATGAATGACTGTAACACAATGGGTTTGTGAAGATTCTCTATCATGTTTCAGTCAGGTCTACACATATACGTACTCGTAAAGCACTTCTTTTTATTATTGCAGTAGGCTGTTTTTTCTGTGACTTACAGATTAACGATACATGAATATCATAATTATCGCGCAAACAACATCAATGATAACGGATTGGAATGAAGCGTTTTCTATAATGTCGACAATTTGCAGACTACAGGAAGGAGGGGGTACTTCCGGCAATGAGGATAAACGCCCTCCAAGAATCCCATCTTTCGCTCCGTATTCTTCAAATATGCTCTTCAATCTTGTCAAGGGTTGATGGTAACTTGGGCACCAAAAAATGGCGGTGTTTTTTTGTTTTGGGGGTATTTTTGGGGGTATCCTGAAAATTCACAAAAAGTAATAGAACATGATATTGAATAGTTATATTGTTTATTCGAATCCTGCTCCCCCGCCAGTTCAAAATCCAACATAGTCCAAAGAAGAACAAAACCCGTTAGAAATAGCGGGTTTTTTCGTGCTCTATCTGAAAATCCGGAACCTGCGGCATCGCGGAGATACAGAAAAGGTCCAGATGACCAGCCGGATTATCAAGGAAAGCTGCCATCAACGACCTCGGGCATGTCAGATCAAAAAGCGCATGGCCCGCTGCAGGGACACTTACAAAGGTGACATTTGAAAGCGTTCTGGCCACTTTGTCTGCCCATGCCTTTGGGGTCAGGGTGTCATACGTACCACTCAAAATCAGAACGGGCTTGTTGCTGCTGACCGGCTCCCAGAATTCTTTTTCGATTTTGCCGCTGTTTGCCAGGGGATAGGCTGACCGCCACAGGGCTTCATCCTGGTGGTGAATGCCGAAAGGAGAAAGTGCGTCCCTGGATGCATCAAGCGCTCTGAAATCCATGATGGGATATATCTCCCGACAGTAGACGCTCAGTGCGATTCCCCAGAATACAGATTCGTCAAATGTCGAAGGATCTCTATTGGCGAAATATGTATTCATTTCTTGTGAGGTCATCACAGACTGCCCTGTAACATGCTTGTACATTTTATGGATGCGGAAAGGACCCGATCGACCATAGTTTTCCGACCCGATGATATTGCCGATTCTTTCTGTGTAGTCGTCACTTGATCTGATCAGAGGCGTCATCATTCCGGTTACGGGATTCTTAACCTGCAGGACGATCGGATTCTGTTTGATGTAATCGGTGATCGCGTAGAATTTTTGCTCCAGATCAGGATAGGCCGCCTTGCAGCTGTCTTGGGCTGCGCAGTCGCTGAACATCAGATCAAACACCCTTTTCATGTTCAGGTTGATATCTGTCGTGTTGTTCGGGTCGGACGTGGACATCGGGGAATCCAGTACAAGGCAGGCGGTCCCGTCAGGATCCACCCTCATCAGGTCCAACGCCAACCGCGTGCCATAAGATACGCCGTAAACACTCCATCGGGATATGCCGAGGCTTTCTCTCAATTCCTTGAGATCGAGGGCGCTTTGGCGTGTGTCATAACCCTGGATATCGGCTCCGGCATTGACAAACTCGTTGAGGCATTCCTGAATGACCAGCGGATCCGCCTTTAAGAGACTGTTGAGGTTCTTGCACAAAATAGACGGGCTGGACTTCCCGATTCCTCTCTGGTCGAAGAACACAAGATCATGGTTTCGTCTGAATGCCTCGGTGTCAAATTTGTCGATCAGTTGCGTCCCTATGTTGCCGGGACCTCCGTGCAGGAATATGGTTGGTTCACCGCTTCGCGACACATTTAGGGCCTTCAAGACAACGACAAAGACATCAATAACCCGGCTGTTTGCATCTTGACGATTCTCCTTGACGCTCAGCATATAACAAGACTGGCCGTCTCTTTGAGGAAGCCCTTTGCAATCGCTGCACCTCAAGCTGTATTGCGCCCGATCGTTGCCGCCGGAAGAGCAGCTCCAGATCAGAAACACGACAAGAAAGATGAAAAGGCTGTTCCGTTTGACCATTGAACCCCTCTCAATCAGCTCATTGCCCAAAGGATGGTTTCTTTGTGTCAATCCGCAGAGGATATCCTTTTGACTTTAGGATTATCGCTTGGTTGATCGGAATACCCAATGCAATCTGCCCGGGATGCTGAAGACGACATATCTGCGAGAACTATTCTTGACCGTTCAACATCCGGGCAGAGCAAGGTCACACTGTCCTTCTTTTTTATAGAGAGAATATTTCCTCGTACTCATCCCTCTTTTTCATCACCGTCAGCTTGCCGTCGGTGTCGACAAGAATACGGGCGGGGCGGGGAAAAGCATTGGCATTTGAAGCAAAAAACTGGGGACCGTAAGAACCCGTATCGCGAATCAGCACAATATCTCCACGAACCGGTTTCCTCTGAAGGGATATCTTGTATTTCGCCAACATATCACCCGAAAAGCATAAGTTGCCTGCCACGAAGGCTTCAAAAGGCTCCGAATCCCTCCTGTCATAGTCGTTGATGATCTCCCAGTGATGGACCGGCATGTAGACCAAGGCCGTGCCGAAACTGGTCACACCCATCTCCAATGTCAGTAAATTGTGCCACCTCTCGATTCTTCTGACTTGAGATACCCTGGCCAGTGTGACGGCGGAGTCGCCGACCAGACTCCGACCCGGCTCGATGACCAGCGACGGTTCACCGACCGCCTTGAGGGCCTCGATGGTATTCAAGCTTTCTCCATGAACCTTCACCTTGCCTTTGAGAATGGCCTCCACCATTCTTTCCTTGGGGTACGGAGTGTAGAACTTTTCATCATTCCAGTGTGACGTATCGAGCCTCCCGTCCAGTCCGGTTTCAAATCCTCCCGTGCGATTATGCCATATGAATATACGGCTCGGATCCCCTTTCTGCGAGGCCAGGTAGCCTTCCTTGATCCTTTCCATGAATCGGTTCCACTCTTGGCTGCTTACATACGAGATGGGAAAGCCGCCTCCAATATTGATGATCATGCAATCCCTGCCTGTTTCTTTCAAGAGATGTCCCAGTTCGATCATTTTACCCAGGACGGCCAAGTAGGGCTCCAAATCAGCGATTTGGGACCCGATATGGGTGTGAAATCCCAGAAGTTGGATATGGGGATGCCTGTCCAGGGTGTTGAGAAAATCAGGGATATCTTCCAGGCTGGCCCCGAACTTTGTCCATCTGCCAGCGGTAAAAATGGCTTCTGCCGTGACATGTCCAAGTTCGAATCCGCTGATCCTCATGACAACCCTGGGGCGCTTTCCCATCCGCTTGGCGATCCCGGAAACAACCTGGAACTCTTCAATGCTATCGGCAACGATCACCATATCCGTTTGGATCGCCTTGGCAATGAGAAAGTCCTCCTTGCAGTTTCCATTGAGATCAAGCTGCTCGGGAGGAGCTCCGGATTCCAACGCGCATTGGGTCTCATAGTAGGATGCCACGTCGATTCCGGCCCCTTCCCGAATGACGATTTTGAATATGACCGGATGGGCGCATGCCTTGGCTGCAAAACGAATATGCCCCTTCGGGTATAATGTCTTAAAAACCTGTTTGAAGGCCCTTACGTTCCGTCTTATGGCGGGGGCAGAATAAATGTGCAAAGGGAGTTGAAACTGATTGATCCACCATGTAAGGGGATAATCAGCAATATAAGCCTCTTTGCCGGAAGGTTTCATGAAGTTCCCTTCCACGGGATCTCCATTTCGGTTCGAGGGATGGGCCGAGATGGCCGCCTCGGGACCAAGGAGGGCGGCCGCACTCACACCGAGGACGCTGTACTTGAGAAAATCTCGCCTGTCGATCTTCATGGTTCTCTCTCCATGTTGATGAACCAAACGATCGGGGCATACTTGGATAGATGGGTAAAACTTTGCGTTTGTGAGGCCTGAAGGTAGTGAAAGCAGCTTTCCTTGTCAAGGAAATTTTATAAAAGTGTACCTTATTTCATTGACACACAAGTCCTCTCGCCCCTATAATCGCCTCGCCTGAAAGCAAGTTCTTATCAAGTAAGTACGAAGGTATCCCCTGAGAGAGAAAGAACAAGCAAAAGGAGGAACAGCCATGAAAAAGCTTCTAATTTATGCAGCTGCTCTGATGATTCTTATGATCGTTTCACCCGCCGATGCCTATCGAGTGACTCTTCATAACACCACACCATATGAAATCAAAGTAGAGGTATACGGCGAGCACTTATTCTGGAACAACGAAGTTGACGCCTCGATGAAAGTATCCAAGAATACCTCGGGCAGTTGCTCACTTCCCGGTGCTATATGTATTTACAGGGTTAAATTCAGTTTTTCTCCGTTACACCCCGACAATGTCGATATCTATTCTTACATAAAGGAAACGGTGGTTAGCCCATCGGACGACTGGGGAATTGCATGCAAAGATGTCACATGGAGAGCTGTGAAAGACGCAGCTTCCAAACATGAAGTTTACTACATAAAAGAATAGGGGCATCGATAGGGATGCCTACGTAGCGGAGTTTGCTATGCATCTCATATCATTAAACGGAAGCTCGAATGGACAGCATTGCAGATCATCGATTTTCCGATGGGCCTTTTCCCCCATAATGCTTCTTGAAAGGAAACAAGTCGATGTGAGGATCAGTAGGAGTCGATAACCGGTAACAATCCTATTCCGCTTAATCCTTGCCGATGAGTTCGGATTGAAAGCTGCTCTCAGCGCAGCTCTGGTCGATTTTAGACACCTGTCAAAAGATTTGAGGGGGAGAGGTGAAAAACATCTTATTGTGGCTGCTTTTGCTGATCAATGTCTGTATGTTGGGCTGCTCTTCGTCCTCCGGTTTCACGCAGGAGGACCTTCAGACGGTGTTAGAAACCGAATGGCAGACCTACTCACGGGATAAAACCAATTTCGGCGGCGGGATCGCCATGCAGATCCTATGTCCCTGGGGTGATTATTTTATATCTTCCGGTATGGGAAGCGGCATGGATAATTCTCATCGATTCCGAACCGCCAGCGTAACGAAGACTTTTACAGCGGCATCCATTATGCTTCTCCATGAGCGCGGGCAGCTAAACATTGACGACAAACTTTCAGACAATATCCCAGGAACGGAGTCTCCATATTTTCCGTACAACATCCCCCATCGAAATGAAATCACGATTAGGATGATTCTCATGCACCGGGCAGGGATCTTTGACCTCACCAATACCGAGATTAAGGATAACGCCGCATCTCACGGCAAGCCCTACGTAGGCAAATACTATATCGATGAATCCATGATCCCGCCCAATGAAGAGCATCAGTTTACGTTCGACGAGCTATTCAGGGTAATAGAAAGTGATGAACAAATCGGCTTTGAACCGCCCGATTCAAAATATGCTTATTCGGACACGGGCTATACCGTTCTGGGATACATCATTGAGAGGGTTTCTGGGAAATCATATGAAGCGTTTGTACGCGACGAGTTCCTGAACCCCAACGGCCTTTTGAACAGCAGCCTTCCCTGGCGGGGAGCAGACCGGACCTTGCCGGCTCCTTTTGTGAATGGATATGCCTGGGATGGCAGTACGCTCACCGATGTCACTGTTGACAACATGTCCGCCTATGTGGGCAACGGCAACATGATCACAACACCGCTTGATCTGGCAACGTGGGCAAAAAAATTGCTGACCGGCCGGACAGCATTGAGTAAGGACACCGTTGAACTGATGAAAGCCGGGTTACCTTCGGAAGGAACCAGCACCTATGGCCTCGGCATCAAATATACTCCGAGATTGGGCTACGGACATGGTGGGGACCATCAAGGCTATGCCACATTCATGTTTTACAAACCGGAACATGATATAGCCTATGTGGTCTTGATGAATATATGGGATATGAGCGATTGGACGGCTTCGTACGCTGCCCAGCATACCTTCATGGCAAATACCGTGTTGAAAATTTTTACCAAAATGGGATTATCATGAGTACAGGATCCGACTGTCACGCATACTCAAGCCCTGGTCTTGCCAGGGCTGTAGGATCGCCGCGTCGGGCAATGCGATCTTTCGTCGACTTTTGAGGACAGGTCATCCCCATCATTGATGATAGAAAGGAGGCGATCAGTAATGACCGAATTTCACCAATGGTACCGGAATTTGGCGGCGGACAGAACGATCAAGGCGCTTAAGAAAAATAACTTCGATGCCCGTTTTTTCCCGAAATCAGCGGAGGCATTGGCCGAGTTCTGGAAAATGGTTCCGGAGGGGGCTACGGTTGGCATCGGCGGATCGGTGACGTTGTCGCAGATCGGTCTTATCGATGAAATCAAGAATCGTCCGGTGAAGTTTCTGACTCCCTTTGTCAAAGGTCTTTCCGTGGAAGAGAGGGACAGGATCTGCCGGGAGATCCTGACCGCCGATTTCTTCGTTGCCAGCAGCAATGCGATCACCGAGGAAGGCGAGCTGTATAACATCGACGCCACCGGCAACCGTGTCGCTCCGATGATTTACGGTCCCAGGAAGGTGGTTTTATTCTGCGGGGTCAATAAGATCGTCAAAGACATCGATGAAGCGTACCGAAGGGTGCAAGAACGGGTGGCGCCCATGAACGTCAAGAGGCTGGGCTACAAAGATCCGTGCGGCACGACCGGGGAGTGCTCCGATTGTTCCTCTCCGGAGCGGATCTGCAACGCCTATGTCGTTCTGGCCAAAAAACCGAGGAGGACGGACATCTCCGTCTTCATCATCGGCGAGTCCCTGGGGCTTTAGACTCGAACAGAGCGAAGCGAAGAGATCCCGCATTCGTCATCAGACTATTCGCCGGGGTCGTAACTCCTCTCCAGCCGTGGACCGGCCGGCGCTTTCCTTGTGGATCTGCTTTCAATAAACCGGTCGATCAACCGTCGGGCAATGCTGATCTTTCCGGGAAGGGTCGGCAATTTGTCCGGATGAAACCAGCCGGCATCGACGATCTCTGATTCGTCGATCCGGATTTCGCCGCTCGCATATTGCGCGGTAAATCCGATCATCAGGGAATCGGGAAACGGCCAGGGCTGGCTGCCGAAATAGCGGACATTTCTGACCTGGATTCCGACTTCCTCTTCGATTTCCCTGTGAACGGCATCCTCCAGCGTCTCGCCCGGTTCCACAAAACCGGCCAGGACACTGTACATATTCGCTGTGAATCTGGTCGACCGGGCTAAAAGAACCTGGCCGTCCCTTTCCACGAGGGTGATGACGGCCGGTGATATGCGGGGAAAAACCAGCATGCCGCAGCCGGGACATTTGCGGGCGTTTATTTCCTCCGCGGGCGCCATCTCCTTGCCGCAACGGCCGCAATAATGCGTATTTCCCTCCCATTCCGTCAGATGCACTGCTTTTATGGCGACGGCAAACAGGGAGTCATCAAGATGTCCATAAAGATAACGAAGTCCGTAATACCCCATTTGCGGCGGAATGGGATCATTTTCCGACACCTCGGCGCAATAACAGGGACGCCCCGACAGGGTTCCCAGGTACCTTTCCCTGATCGGGCAGAGGCCGACGGATGCCGGATCGATCAACAGAGGAACGGACATCGAAGCTTGTTTTTCCACGACCAGCAGCTTATGCGCTTTGAAGATAAACCACCAGGCCGGGTTGCTCTTTGATGGAGGCGGATGGGGAAGAGAAATCAATTTTTCGGTCATAATTCCTCAATGGGCAGTTTCAACGGATACCGATAGGGCAGCCGAATCGGTTTGGGAAAAGTAGCATCCTTTCGGGGTGGATTTCAAGAAAAAGCCGTGTCTTTATTGGATGCAATGTGTCCGGTTGCCTCGCGTCCGAGTTCCCTAAATATGGGCTTGCATCTTGTCAAGGGTGATGGTAACTTTCGCACCGAAAAAAAGCGGGAGATTCCCGTAATTGCTCTTTTTGATATGAAGTAGTTGGATGATTCATTCGAGCCTTGTTCCCCGCCACGGAGGACAACCTGTCGGGTCGGGTCGAGAGACAAAGGCAATCCGGATCGTGGAGAGATGGCTGAGTGGCCGAAAGCGATCGCCTGCTAAGCGATTGTACGCCCTTTAAAGGTGTACCGCGGGTTCGAATCCCGCTCTCTCCGCCATTTTGCCCTGCGATATGCCGCACGAAAATTGAGTCAAAGAAGCGCCCATAGCTCAGCTGGATAGAGCATCAGACTACGAATCTGAGGGCCGCAGGTTCGAATCCTGCTGGGCGCGCCAGGAAACACAAGGGGCTGCAAATGCTGTTCATTTGCAGCCCCTTGTTTCTTTATTCTTATTTTGTTTCTACCCTGTTCTGTCTCATGTCGTTCTGTTTGGGATTCCGGGCCTTTTCCATTGACATTCATGAGGACATCACACCCGTCCCAAGGTTAATCGAATAGATTCAACTGGTTGCTGATATGGTCTATCTGGTTTGTGTGGCTGATATTTGAAAGTACTTGATAAATTTGTTCTTTTTCGAAAAGGGTCAGGCTCAGAATCTGTAGAATTGTGTAGAGACTTTGGTCCAGATTTAAGGTTTTCTTCACGATAGCCACGAGAACATAAACAGAGATGGCGATCCAGACCTGAGTTTTGACTGCATTCTCGGTAGTGCCATAAAAGGCCTTGATCCTGAGATGCTGCTTGATCCACTTGAAAAACAACTCCACCTGCCAGCGGCAGCGATAGAGATCGGCAATCGTGATGGCAGGCAGGAGGAAGTTGTTGGTTAGAAACACAAACGTTTTCTTGTTCTTTGAATCGAAGTAGCGGATGCGTCGGAGTTTTTCCGGGTAGTCCTTTTTTGCATAATGACCCTTGAGGACGACAATCTGATCGCATTGGACGCCGGTGGATTTGTCGACGGGCTGAGAGTAGAGCCGTGTTCGGCTGAAGTTTCTTTTTGTCCGGGTGACAAAAAATGCCGACGCCCGGTGGATTTTGTAGAGGCGAGCAAAATCGAGATAACCGCGATCCATGATATAGATGGCCCCAATCTCGATGATCAACTGGTCGAGGATATTGACATCGTGGACTTTCCCCGTGGTGATGATAATCACAGAAGGAATGTTTCCGTGCAGATCCAGGAGGGTATGGAGTTTTACCGCTCCCTTGCGTTTCCGGAACTCGGCCCAAGGGAAAAGAGCCAGACAGAGGTCGATGGTCGTAGAATCCAGGGCATAGACTGCTTGATCCAGTTCGATTCCGAAGGAATCGGCGGCGTAAAGTTTTCTGGCTTTCGTGATAAGGATTTGAGCAAAGTCGGCATAAATCCGCCAGTCCCTGTTCTGATTTGCGTGGGCAAGAGTGTTGCGGGAGACCTTTCCTCGGATGCCCAGGTGATAAAGTCTGGACTGTGTTGCCCGCAGGCAGACCTGGATATCTCTCAGGCTTTCGCGATAAGTAAGCTGGGCGAATGCCATGCAGAGGTACTGGTCCCAACAGGAAAAGCTGATTACTTTGTGGTTGCCGTTGTATCGGTCGACGCATTTTCGGAACTCGTATGCGGGGACAAAGTCCATCAACTGAGCAAAGATCGTTTTCCCGAAATTCATGCGCTCCCTCCTCATTCTTTGATGAGGGAGACTGGCACATCAGGGGAAAATATTTCAAATCGATAAATGACATTTTACGTCAAATACAACCTCGTTTTATGAGGTTAGATTGCTCGCAAAAAGCAACGTTGGGACACCAATGTGAGGACATATTTTATTTTCGCCGCGTCTGTGGGCGGTATTTCAATGATATCGGGATTATTCCAAAAAAAGGATTTCTGGGCCGGGCTGCTGTTGATTGCCTTTGGCGCGGCCGCGATCATCATCTCCAGAAATTACGGGTTCGGAAGCGCCTCGCGCATGGGGCCGGGATTCTTCCCGACCATCCTCGGCGGGATCCTGATCGTCTTCGGCGTCTGTGTCACGGCAATGGGGCTGCGCAGCGGTGAGCGGATTACGCAGCGTCTCTCCTACAGAAGCATGCTCCTTCCGCCACTGGCCCTGGCTTTGTTCGGCATCCTGATCGACCGGGCCGGTTTTGTTCCGGCGCTGGTGGTTCTGATTTTCGTTTCGGCCGCTTCCGGAAAGGGATTTCGTTTTTGGGAGGTTCTGGTGTTGACGGTGGTCCTGGTGGCGGCTTCGGTTGCCCTGTTCATCTGGGGTCTCGGACTGCCTTACCCGCTGTTCAAGGGATTCTAACAAAGGACGAATTCTTTGGATCTGCTCGGCAATCTTCATTACGGTTTCAGCGTAGCGCTGACATTGCAGAATCTATTCTACTGCTTTGTCGGCGTCCTGCTCGGGACGTTGATCGGGGTGCTTCCGGGCATTGGCCCCCTGGCGACGATCTCGATGCTGCTGCCGATCACCTACAACGTTCCGGCGGTCTCGGCCATGATCATGCTGGCGGGGATCTATTACGGAGCCGCGTACGGCGGTTCGACCACTTCGATCCTGGTGAACCTTCCCGGGGAAACGGCGTCGGTGATCACCTGCATCGACGGCTATCAGATGGCGCGCCAGGGCCGCGCCGGCCCGGCGCTGGCAATCGCCGCGATCGGTTCGTTCTTCGCGGGGACCGTCTGTACGATGATCATCGCCGCGTTCGGCCCGGCGCTGGCCGGAATGGCCCTGAAGTTCGGCTCTCCGGAATACTTTTCACTCATGCTGATGGCCTTGGTCACCGCGGCTGTCCTGGCCCAGGGCGATACGATCAAGTCGCTGGCCATGGTGGCGTGGGGTCTCCTGTTCGGCATCGTCGGTTCCGACGTCGACTCCGGGATTACGCGCTTCACCTTCGGCTTTTTCGAACTGCTGGAGGGGATCGATTTTGTGGTTATCGCGATCGGGGTCTTTGCTGTCGGCGAAATCGTATGCAACCTCAGCGATCCCGAGCAACGGCAGGTTTTTGCCTCCAAACTGGGAAGCCTCTACCCGTCGAGGGAAGATTTAAAGCAATCCGCTTTCCCGATCTTTCGAGGAACGGCGATCGGCGCATTCTTCGGCACTTTGCCCGGGACGGGGCCGGCCATCTCCTCGTTTTGTTCCTACATGGTCGAAAAGAGGATCGCTCGGGATCCGTCGCGCTTCGGCCACGGCGCGATCAAGGGGTTGGCCGGGCCGGAATCCGCCAACAATGCCGCCTCGCAGTGCGCGTTCATTCCCACACTGACATTGGGGGTTCCGGGAAGCGCCACCATGGCGCTCATGCTCGCTGCGTTGATGATCAAAGGCATCACACCGGGCCCATCGGTGATGGTCGAGCAACCGGCTCTTTTCTGGGGGCTTATCGCCAGCATGTGGATCGGCAACCTGATGCTGGTCATCCTGAACCTGCCGCTTGTCGGCGTCTGGGTGAAACTGCTCAAGGTGCCCTATCGTCTGCTGTTCCCGGCAATCATGGTCTTTTCGGCGATCGGGGTTTACAGCATAGACAACAGCCCGTTCGACCTTTATCTTGTTGCATTTTTTGCCGTTTTGGGGATTGCCTGGCGTGTGTTCGGCTTCAGCCCGGTGCCGATGATGCTCGGATTCGTATTGGGACCGATGCTGGAGGAAAACCTGCGGCGCGCATTGCAGGTTTCCGAAGGAGATCCGACGGTGTTTCTGACCCGGCCGATCAGCCTGGCGTTTATCCTTGTTGCCGTCCTGCTTCTGATCGCGATGTGGCTGCCGGCCCTCCGCAAGCGACGGGACGACATCATCGGCTGATGGCTGAAAGCATCCCCCTTGGAGGCTGTTCCGGCATGTAACGACAGCCATGAAGCAGGCATGGCTGACCAGACAAACGTTTCATCGGCGGTTTGTCGATCTGATGAGAAAATATTTGAACCTTTTACTACGAAAGGATGAGAACCATGAAGAAAATTCAAAAAAGAAGTTGGTGGTTGACTTTTGTAACGATTGCCCTGATGGCCATCGTCGTAGCCTGGCCTCTCTCCTCGGCCCTGGCGGCAGCGGACAAGTATCCTGAAAAACCGGTGCGGTTTCTGATCGCCTTTGCCCCGGGCGGAAGCACCGACGCGACCGGCCGCCTGATCGCCACGAAGCTTTCAGAGCGTCTCGGCAAACAGTTCGTTCCGGAAAACAAGGCCGGGGGCGGCGGCACCCTGGCCGCTCAAATGGTCGCCAACGCGGCCCCCGACGGCTATACCCTTCTCTTTCACTCGTCGGGGATCATTCTTAACCCTCTGATTGCCAAACAACCTTACGACCCCTTCAAGTCATTCACTCCGATTGCCAAGATCGGTAACGCGGTATCCGTTCTCGATGTCCATCCGTCGGTCCCGGCGAATTCGGTTAAAGAGCTCATCGCGCTTGCCAAGAAAGAGCCCGGAAAACTGGTTGCGGCGGCGGCAGGCGCCGGAAGCTTCGGCCATCTCTCCACCGTGCTCTTCAGGGAAATGGCCGGCATCGATTACAAGATCACCCAGTTCAAGGGTGGCGGACCCGCGATGGTGGACGTGGTCGGAGGGCACTCCCATCTTATCTTTGTCAGCATCGCGCAAGCGCTTCCGCAAATCAAAGCGGGACAGGTGAAGGCGCTCGGCTATGCGGGCAAGAGCCGAAGCAAGATGCTGCCGGATGTCCCGACCATCTCTGAGGCGGGCGTTCCGGGCTATGAGTCCTTCATCTGGTGGGGGCTCTATGCCCCGGCCGGCACCCCGCAACCGATCATCGACAAGCTCAACAATGAGATTGCGGCGATCATGAAGACGCCGGAAATGGTGAAGATCCTGGATAGCCAGGGGGCCGAAATCGATCTTCTGACCGGGGCCGATTTCACCAAATTCATGGAATCGGAATCCGCCAAGTGGGACCAGGTCATCAAAAGGAACAAGATCACCAACGAGTAACGGTATGTTTTCTCCAACGGCGGGGGCTTTTCGCCCCCGCCCGCTTTTCTTCGAAATCCTCAAAAATATTGCACAGCAATGTCTTCGAAATGTATCCAGTCAGGCCACTTTTTCATTTCGATGACGAACTCGATCTCCCACTTAATCGCCATCTCATTGCGCAATTCATCGAGGTTCATGGAACACGGTACCCCTTCCGGGATCAGGACTTCTCCCTCTACCCGAATGGGAACCCTCGCAGGGACCTGCTTTACCGCAAGTGGAAGTTCCTGTCGGTTCTCATAGAGACAATGGCTAAGGTGTTTTTTATTTTTGGAGGAGAAGAAGTCGACGATTTCCTTTCCTCGAAGAGTTGCACGGATGTTGTCAATCTTAAAAGGGATATTGGCCTCAAACGTAAGGCTGAACGGAATTTTTTCTCCCGGGCTGGCCTGTCTTGAACCGAGGATGATCTCAGCCTTTTTGATTCTCTTGTTCACCAGGGCTGAATAGGTCAACAGAAAGAGTGCAACAAGACCTAAAATCAAAGCGATCAGTCCGCCCACGAAAAACAAATCCATCTCTTTCTGTTCAACAAGGAAGGCTCTCCACGTAAAATAGATTCCTGCAAAGGCGAGAATCAAGGAAAGGGAGAAACAACCCACGGAATTCTTTGCCGACTGCCTGTGTACGACCTCTTCGGAACCTGTGGCTCCCTCACCATGGGGCATTCTCTTTTTCGGAATGAGCGTAATTTCCTCTTCAGCCGTGAGATCTTTCCCCTGGAAGGAGCGCGCTTTGGCTCCAAGATGCCAGGTGACGTCAAATATTTGCCCCTGGTATGTCCGAGGATCAGCGGGCGCAACGATCTCAAACGGATAGATGTATTCTTCGGGCATCCATGAACCTTGGAAGAGCTTGATTTCCTCTTTTTCCTTTTCAATCGTTCTATGGATATTTTCCGCTTTTGCAGTGCCTTTGCAGTAAAGAGCAAGCACCAGAGCTGCGGCCTGAATTTTTTCGGACACCGAGACATTTACCCGTCCCGTGATGGTCTCACCACTTTCATACGTCCGATCAGGTTTGTCCAACGTGATACTTAGAACAATCCCCGACATCTCTTCCTCCTCGGCAGGGTGTAAAACATGAGGACATGCCCGCTGCGTCTTTAACCGGGCTGGATTGGCGCTTTTGACATTTCAGAAGGTGAACGCGTACCTCGAAGTCTTCGATAGAGATAGCGAGTCGCAATCCCAAAAAGGATCACAGGTCCGAGGCAAAGCAAATACCAGCCCCACGATAGACCACGTTCCAGCAAAAATTCATGCGGATCTTCCGGATCGAACCAGCAAGGATAGGATCTACCGAGCTCGTACTGGGCGATTTTCTTTTCTGCAGCACTTTCCCGACCCGAAAAGGTTCCTTTTACCATCGAACCCGCCGATACGATCTCATTACTCCCTGCTTTGTAACGCACCGAAACCAGGGGATCATAAATCCGGCTTTTTGTTTTTCCTGTGCTTCCCGTGCTCCAGCTTAACTTCTTATCGACAATGATACAGTTTGTCTTTTCATAAGCGGAGAATTGCCGTACATCATCCATAACGAGAAAGGCCAAAAAAAACAGGACAGGGATACAGGCCAAAAAAGTAATGGACATGGCATAGACCATGAAGCCGCGAGGATCTGGGTCACTCCATGACACATGGGGGGAAAGATGAGCCCCTTTCTTTTCCCGCCACCTGATCAATCGTGGAACGATGAATAGAAAAAGGGGAACCAACAGGAGGTATCCGAGAATCGTGATCTCCAGCGGACCCAATCCGACCTTTCCCACCGTCAAGAGGATTCCCTCAGGGAGTTCCCGCGATGTCACTTTCGTTTCCATGGCAAGGGACTTGTTCTCATTTCCCCAAGCGACGCCCGCCTGGCTATGGATGATAGACCCTGCCGTATTGGGGAGTGTGACGAGTTCAATAAAAAAGCTTCGTTCCTCCTGCGAACGAATGCGTCCTTTCCAGTGCAAGGTATGATTCTCTATATCGCAGAAGATCTCTGGGGATCTGCCTGCCAGCATGACAAAAGAAGGAGAAATATGGAACGTCAAGGCGACACGGTCCGGGGTCGATTCGCCGGTGTTGCGAAGGATCATCTCATACCGGATCGTGCCGCGCTCGGGAACCTTTCCTGAAGTACATCTCATCTCCGACTTGTTGAAATCGGCTTGGTCGGCTTGAAAACCACCCCTTTTTCCATCATTCGCTGCGATTGCAGACTGGTCAAAACAGGAAGCCCGAAAAGGGGTAAGACCTTGGGGGAAAAAGAATACAGCGCATGTCAAAAGCGTGACAATGATTGGTCTTAGGAAGAAGTTGGCAGATGCACAAGAGTTCATGCCGGTCACACAGATGTTTTCACCATTGCCGTTTTTACTCTCGCATGATCCTCAAAATCAGTCAATCGCTATAGGGGTTCGGTAAGTTCGGCGG
Organism: Syntrophales bacterium; assembly: GCA_034677965.1. GTDB lineage: Bacteria > Desulfobacterota > Syntrophia > Syntrophales > UBA5619 > UBA5619. Next base: position 24,480 of record JAXDCM010000078.1, on the reverse strand, counting down.
ATTCGCCGGTCCGGTCATCGCCGGGTTGATGTACGACATCCAGGGAAGTTATCAAATGGCTTTCGTGTCTTTTGCCGTCATTCCGGCACGGTCCTGTCCGTGCTGGACGGGGACGGCTGTTCGCGCTGTTCCCCCGATTCGGAGAGAAAGGATCGGGTCTTGCAGTCCAACCCCTCCAAGGGAGCGATCTCCGTTTCCGGGGCGGCGCCAAGTTCCCGGAACTTCCGGGCCGTCACCAGGACGCGGCTCTCGAATGAACCTACGGCGCTGTTATATGACGAAACCGCGCGATCGAGGTTTTTGCCGAGATCGGAAAAATGGCCGGTCAGCGTCACGATCCGCTCATACAGGGATTTGCCCAAACGGCTGATCTCCAGAGCGTTTTCTGCGATCTTTTCCTGTCGCCAGCCGTAGGCCACCGCGCGCAGCAGGGCAATCAGGGTGGTCGGGGTGGCGAGGATCACCCGCTGCTCGACGCCGTACTCGATCAGGGATGGATCCTGCTCCAGTGCGGCGCTGAAGAAGGTCTCGCCCGGCAGGAACAGGACGGCGAATTCCGGCGCCGGCCGAAATTGATCCCAGTATGCCTTTGCCCCGAGTGCCTGGATATGGTTGCGGATCTGCCTGGCATGGCTCCTCAGGCGGGAGGTTCGGCCGTTTTCATCGGACATCTCCAGGGATTCCAGATAAGCCTGGAGCGGCGCCTTGGCATCGATGACGACATTCTTGCCTCCCGGCAGCCGGATGATCATGTCGGGCCGCAGGCGACCATTTTCCGTCGAGGCCGTTTCCTGCTGGACAAAGTCGCAGTGTTCGATCATTCCCGCCATTTCCACGACCCGTTGAAGTTGGATCTCGCCCCAGCGGCCGCGGACGACCGGGGTGCGAAGGGCGCGGACGAGATTGGCCGTTTCACCCTGCAGCTGTTCCTGGGTCAGGGCCAGGGAACGGATCTGTTCCGTCAAAGTCGCGTAGGCTGAGGTACGTTGGTTTTCGATTTCACGGATCCTTCCGTCCACCTTTTCCAGGGACTCCTTCAGAGGTTTCACGAGTTCGTCGATGGCGGAGCTGCGTTGGTTGAGATCGGTTCGGGCGTTTTCCTGGTATTTCTCCAGCGTGGTTCGCGCCAGTTCGAGGAAAGATTGGTTGTTGGTCCGGAGCGCCTCCGCGGAAAGGGCGCCGAAGGCTTCCGAAAGCCGGCAACGGGCATCCTCCAGGAAAGCCAGTTTTTCCTCGCCGGCCTTGCGTTCTTCCTCCCGCTGGGTTTCGGTTTCCGTCACAAGGTTCCGGAGATCGCTATTTTCGGACTGAAGATCCCGGATGAAGGCCTCTTTCGTTGCAACGGCCGTCTCCAGTTCCGGGATTCGCTTCGTCTTTTCTTCGGCTGCGGAACGCCGTTCGGTCTGCCTCGTCAGCTCCTCTCTCAGGGAGGACGTTTCCGACTGCAATTCGTCCAGGTTGGCGTGGACCTGCTGCAGAAGCTCCTCCCGCCCGCGGAGACGCTCGGACAGCGCGGCCCGTTCCGCATCAAACCCCCGGCGGGCCATTTCCGCCGCGTTTCGGATCCTCGGCCAAAGGATCAAAAAAACCAGTGCGCCGCCCGCAACCGCTCCGAGGATTCCCCATCCGATTTCCATTTCCATTCCGTCCCATCCTTGCCTGAAGACGACCGCAGATTTGCATGCGCAGCGACCGTTCAAGAATCTGAAACCTGATGTTCAGATACAATAGCCAGTCTTGGTTTGCCAAAACCTGTTTCGGAGGGCTGCCGCAGGATCAACGGTTATCCGTATCCCAGCTCCTCCAAACGCTTCTCGTCCATGCCGAGAAAATGGGCGATTTCGTGAACCACAGTGATTTCAATCTCCCGTTCGAGCTGCTCGATCGTTTCACACATCTCTTCGAGGGGCTCCTGAAAAATGTAGATCGTATCGGGATGGACGGGTGGTGGAGAAAAAAAGGAGCGTTCCGGCAGGGAAGAGCCCCAGTACAGACCCAGAAGGGGCTCATCCGGGGGATAGCCCATCTCTTCCAGCATCTCCCGCGTCGGCCTCTTCTTTACGGTGAGAACGACGTTGTCCATCCGTTCCCGGATCTCTGCCGGGATCCGTTCGTAAGCCCGCCGGACGGCCCTATCGAATTCTTGTGATTTCAGCCTCATGACGGGTTCTTTTGTGGAGGAATGGTTCCAGCATATGCTTCGATGCACCGGTGCACTTTGGGAAATCATACGAAGCCGGGGATCCCGAAGGGCGACGAGTTGCCGCCCTTCGGGGCTGTGAAGGTGTTTCCCTATTTGACCGTATACCCGCGTCCGTCGAGGCAGGCGCCCATCGCCCTTTGGTAATCGGCGCGTTTATCGACCTTCTGGGGTTCTGGTGAACCGGGCGGATTTGTCGGGTCGAAGCCCGTCTGGTCCACGGCCCAGCGGTGGCAGGCGTAACGATCATCCGCCTGCTGCTGTTCGCTTTGCCCCTCGCGGGGATAGATGAACATCTGCTCCGCCGCCGGCGGTGCCTCACTGACCTCCTCCTTCGGCGGTTCCACGACGATATAGCCGTTTCCCCGATGCGCATAATAGACTTCATTGGCATAGTAGTAGGGTACGCCGCCCACCCAGATAGTCGAATAGAACGGGGGCAGGAAGGGCACGATCAGACCGATCGGGGGAACAATCACGTTAAAACCCGGTCCGTGCGGCCGGTACCAGACACCTCCGTGAAAGTAATACCGTGTTCCGCCATGGATCACAACTCGATGATCGCGCGGCAACGAGCGGATGACATGGCCGCGGGGCGGATAGAAACGGTCGTGGCGATGACGCACATCGTGGAACCGGTGGTCGGCCGGTGGCCGCCGTGCCGGCGGCGGGACTGCCGGCCGATTCCGGACCGCAGGATGACCGGGACGATCCGGCGGCGGTGCTGCCGAAGCGGGTCCGCAAATGATCATCCCCGACAACAGGGCTGTCATCAACCCAATCGAAAAATAACGGTTCTTCTTGACAACATGGTTCATCTCTTTTTCTCCTTGAAATCAGATCAGGATTTCCAAAATCCTATTTGAAATGGGTTACTGCACTGTGTATCCGCGGCCTTCGAGGCATGCGCCCATGGCCCGCCGGAAACCGGCAGCCTTTTCGTAAAGCTGGGTGTCATAGGTCCGGTTCCGGGCGGCATAGGCCTCTTCCTGCTGCCGTGCAGCTTCTACTCTTGCCCCGTCGGACGCGGCGCCGGCAATCGCCCCTCCGGCCGCGCCGATCAGGGCGCCCTCTGCCGCATGACGCGGACCGCCGATCAATGCGCCCAGCACCGCGCCGGCCACCGCCAACGCGGCGGTATCATACCCCATGGGCGGCATCGGCACCACCCGGACGCGCTGCTCCCTGGGGATGGCCGATTGGCCGGGATCGAACCCGGTCTGTTTGATGGCCCAGTTGTAGCATTCGTAATGGTCGCGGGATTGCTGATCGGTGGTCTGCCCCATTTTCGGGTAAAAATAAACCTGGGTCGAGGGAGGCGGGGGCGTAGAGGGCTCCCCGGCCATGGCCTGCGGACCAGGCGGGTGGGGCGGGGGAAAACACCCCGACAGAATCATTGCGGATAGAATCATCGCCAGCCAAACGAAAAATCGAGCTCTCCGGGGTTTCCTGCCATGCTCACCGTATTTCTGAAATGACAGCCTTTTCATTTTCCTCCTCCTTGGCAATGGATAAGTTTTTTCCGAATCATAACCACCCCGCATCTCCAATGCAACTTTTTTCCCTCATTCACCATTGGTTTTGGTTAGGATATCCTTTCGATTCTTTTCATCGATGAAACAGCAAGGAATGTGCCGATCATGGCTGCTAATCGGGAAGATCATTTATTTTTAAACAATATTGGTCACTTATGTAAATGGGGGACCCTATTTCGCACAGAGGAATGGGCAATAAGTATCCGCTTTTATTATCCGTATGTAACTAAAATATCCAGATCCGGCTTCGGTTTTTGCCGGCTCCTTCGATGCTTCATTTTTTGCTTGCAAATCAGGTCGCCAGAGTGGAGAGTACCCTGAAATACCATTGGACATCTGCTGCGGCAGAGGGATTAACCTGAGGAGCATCCATGAAACGCATCGAATGGCTTCTTGCCAGAAAAGAGGAGACGGTTCTGAACGTCTTCAAGCTCCAATCGATGATCCAGGAGAGTGACTCCCTTGCGATCCTGATGTACGGCAGCCCTGATCCGGATGCCGTAGCCTCGGCAATGGCGTTGCGCGAAATCGTCAAACATACCAAACCGCTTGTGAAATGCATCTTTGTCGCGACCGAACCGGTGATCCGCTATCAGAACGCGGAATTTATCCGGGAGATGAAGGCGGAGATCCGAATGCTGGACGAAACCGATTTGCAGGACTTCCGGCTGATTGCCGTCGTGGACGCGCAACCGACATTTTTCGGCGATAGGCTCGGAGCTATCAAGCCTCAGATCGTCCTCGACCATCACCCCTGCAAGACCGTATGGCACTCCTCGCTTGCCGATGTCCGGCCGGATTATGGGGCGCTCTCCACAATCATGACGGAGTATCTGCTCGCTGCGCGAATCAGGATTCCAAAGCGCCTCTACACGGCTCTTCTTTATGGGATCCGGAGCGATACGGTCCATTTCGAGCGGGATGCCAGTCTCGAGGACATCGGCGCCTATTACCTCACTTTTTCACGGGCCAACCGGGAGCTGATTCGCCGAATCGAGCTGAACCAGATCCCGGATCGGTTCCTGAAATACTTCGATTATGCCTATCACCGCAAACGACGTCACCGTGATCGGGTGATCTGTTTCCTGGATGCCGTGGAGAGCGCCGATGTCTGTGTGCAGGTGGCCGATTTCTATCTTCGGCTCATCAACATCTTTTACGTGGTCATCGCCGGGATCGTGAAGGATCGGATGATCATTGTCTTCCGCGGAGACGGCTATCGCCAGGATTGTGGAGCAATCGCATTGAAAGCATTCGGGAATATCGGTAGCGCGGGTGGGCACCGCAGTGCGGCCCGGGTGGAGATCCCGATCGAAACGATCAAGTCAACACTGGAAAACGACCTCTCCCCAGAGGCTGTGGAAAGATTTCTCGTCCAGCGTCTGAGGCGGAAGAAGAAGGCGGAGACCAAGGCAGAAGTATAGCAGATTAAGTCGGATTCGGGCCGGCTTCCTCCACAACCGACAGGCCGTGCGAGAGATCATTCATCAGCCTTGGCCTTTGCCTTGGATGGCGGCTGGCTCTTTTCCGTTTCCGTCGAGGGCGTAGCCTCCTTCTTCTCCGACGCCGGCGCCTTGCGTCCTCCGTAATCCGTGGCGTACCAGCCACTCCCCTTCAGGTGAAATGAAGAGAGGGACATCAGTTTGTGCACCGAGCCCTTGCAGAATCGGCAGGATTTCACCGCGGGATCGGTAATCCCTTGAAAAACCTCGAATTCTTTACCGCATTTCTTGCATTTGTACTCATAAATGGGCATTAAAAAAACCTCCGACAAATATCTTACTGGACCAGGTCTCCGATCCGGTACCGGTTGCTGAAACAGTCCAAAACCAGATTCAGATCGGGATCGGTCGCTGGTTTGAGCAGGTTCCGGGTGATCCGGTGAACCTTTTCTTCCTCGTCTGATCTTTCCTGTGCTGTGGCGTCGAAATTTCCCTCACCCCGTTCGAAGCGAATGATGTGGACCAGCTCATGCGCGGCGATATAGAGCAGCAAAGGGGAAAGGCGTATGAACGAGTGGGCGCGGTCCACAGCGTCCAGGATACGGTTGTCCTGGAGGCAGATCCGGTAGAAATGCAACCTCTCGTCTTTCGAATCTTTTTCCTTCTGAAGCTCGTACTTGCAGAGATGAGCGAACGCGCCTTCGCGCACCTCGTGCTTCTCAAGGAAGGCTAGCGTCTTTACGTCGTATCGCCTCTTTTCCCACTCTCCGGGGGTGATGCGGAAATAGCGCCCGGCCATCTTCTCGGCCTTTGCAAATGTGTTTCCGGAAAGCGATATCTGTTCCTTATTGAAATATCGCCCCATTGCATTTTCCCCCTTTTTCGGTCGAGGAAAATATATGCATCGACCGGCGTCTGTCAACCTCCCTATTTACAGGGGTCCCCTTTTGCCGGCGTGGACCTCCAGCGCGAATTGAATGATTCGGTCAATCAATCCCGTCTGTGTCATTCCGGATGCCGCTGCCTGATGGAACAGGACCGTGGAAGGGGTCATGCCCGGAAGCGTATTCGGTTCCAGAATCGCTATCCGGCCATCGTTTCGGGCAAACATGTCGATCCGGGCGTATCCCTTCAGGTTGAGGGCTCGAAAGGCCTTGACCGCGTTCTCTCGGATCTTTTCGATCTGTTCCGCGGGAAGACGCGCCGGGGTTTTGTTCTCTCCCTGGCCATAGAGGAACTTGTCCTGAAGGGAGAGGACATCATCCGTCGGGATCGTTTCGGAAGGGACCAGCGCCTCAGGGGCATCCACGCCGATGACGCCGCAGGTCACCTCCATCCCGGTCAGAAATTCCTCCACGAGGACCAGATTGTCCCAATGGAAGGCGTTTTCCACCGCATCGGAAATGCCCTCCGCCGAGACGACCTTCTTCACGGCGGTACTGCAACCCTCCCGGCAGGGTTTGACGACGCATGGGAAGCCGATCCGTTGGGCAACTTCCTGTTTGACGCATGACTTTTCCGTTTCCCATCGGCTCCGTGGGATCGGGATCGTCCGAGGGACGTCCATTCCGCTGATCTCCAGAATCCGCCGGCAAACATACTTGTCCATGCCGATTGCCGATGCCAGGACGCCGGAGCCCGTATAGGGGATTCCGAGAAGTTCGAGAAGCCCCTGCATGCAGCCATCCTCCCCATATTTTCCGTGCAGTCCGAGGCAGACCACATCCACCCGTTCTTTCAGGGTTTCATACGGGATGGGTTTTGCCTCCTCCTCAAGATCCTCTTCAATGTCGCGGGTGCTGTTGCGCATGAGAAGTTTGACGGGAATCTCCCAGAGGGCCGCCCGGCTGTCCATGAAAATGGGGACGGGATCGTACTTGCGGCGGTCAATTTTGCTGAAGATATTCCGACCGCTCTCCAGCGAGACCTCTTTTTCCGACGAGAGCCCCCCCATCATGATACCCACCCGGCGCCTTTTCGCTGTTTTTAGATCAGAAAGTTCGTCCATTTTGATAACCCGCCATCAACCCATGATGCAACTTGATGAAAGCTTCCGGTCTGCGAATGGATACAAAATCGCTTATCCGATTCGGCGAAATCCCTATACCACCAAAGCCCATCCTCTTCCAGAACAAATCATCCTGTCGATTTTCCCGTGTCCATGACGGGAAAGGGGGGATCGAAAAGCGGGACAGGCTTGAACCGATCTGGTTTGAACCGGCATGTGGTGGGAAGGAAAAAAAGCCGTTCCCCTGGAGAGGGGGACGGCTCGGCGAGTATGGCTGGAGATGGGGGGTTGCCGGTCTATTTTACCGCGTCCTTCAAACCCTTCCCCGCCTTGAACACGGGGACCTTCTTCGCGGCGATCTTGATGGCCGCGCCCGTCTGCGGGTTCCTGCCCGTGCGGGCCTTCCTCTTGGTCACCCCAAATGTGCCGAATCCCACAAGCGTGACGGCATCGCCCTTCTTGAGCGCCTTCTTGATCGCCGCCAATGTCGCGTCCACGGCCAGCTCCGCCTCCTTCTTGCTGCACGCTACCTTTGCCACCTCATCGATCAACTGCCCTTTGTTCATAGCCACCTCCCTCTTTAGAGTATTGTCGGACTGCCTGCACCGTGAGTAAGCCTATACAGCGTCGCATGCCGTAAATCAACCAAAATCATGCCTAAAAAAACAATGGGCGAGAGCAGCATGCGCTGTCTCATCTTTCGTAGAAACAAAAATCCCCGGCACATCATAATGGACAGTGCCCGGAGGTTTTATCCCTTCCCCGTAGGGGAAGGATAATTATTCAGTTTTCTTCAGCCTATCATTATGTTAGCCTCACAACATGCCCATTCCCGATGAAATCAGAACAGGTGACCATGCGACATTCCCGTTGGATGACATGAATTCGGCAGCGGATGCCCTTATTGGACGACTCCGCCGCCATTATCCCGATATGAGCGGATTTACAGTCGTCTCGATGACGGGCCGCGGCCGTGACTTCCTGCACCACATCGTCCATACCAGACTCGGCGGTCTTCTGCCGACCATCCTTTCTTTCGACGACTACAGGACCCGCCGTATTGCCGATCGGACGGGCCGCATGGCCGTGCCGGCGGATGAGGCCTTTCTCCGTTTCCATACCCTTCGATGCCGGGAAGAAGGCGTCTCCCCGTTCCCGGCCGATTCCCAGCGGCTGTTCTCGTTCCTGACCACGATTGCCGAGTTCTCGGTAAGCATTGAGGAGTTGCGAGCCCTTGATCGGATCGGGCAAGAGCAGGTGGATCGAATAGAGCGATTTTTTACGACGATGGAGGCATACCGTGATCTGCTCGCGACAGAGGGGTTGTTCTATGCGCCGTTCGAAGCGACAAGGTTTGCCGATCTCGCAACGGGTGAGTGCGAGCTTTTTTTCGGCCTCCCTATGATGACCCCGTTAAACAGACGGTTTTTCGGCCGCATCCCGTGCGACCGGCTCTTCATCGACATGCCGCTTTTCGGTCCTCATATGCCGTCGGAACCGCCCGAATACGAGACGGCCCTGTCCCTGATCCGGAGCATCGGGATCAGAGAACGGCGTGTCAGCGGTCAGAAGCTTTGCTTTTCCGAACTTGCCGAACGGGCCGCTCTGCCGGCCCTCCTTTCCCATGAGATCGGCGTTTTTTTACAACAGGCGCGGAGCGATTCGAAACAGCTCTTCATCGTGCCTCTGGACGAGAGGCTCTCGTTCTATCTGTGGGAACTGCTCTTTCAACCGCTCGGCGGGCAGGTGAACTTTGCGCCGTGGCTTCCCTTTGCACACTTCGCGGCGGCACACCGCCTGCGCACGGCGGTCCGCAGCGGGAAAGGGCTGGTAGCCGTGCGGCGGGATCTTGTCGCCGAGCTCACCGCCGGGTGGAATGAAATGGACGGGGCCGACCGTTCCGCATTCGAAGCGGCGATCACGCTGTGTGACGAACTGGACCGGCTCCGCCCATTGATGGAGGATGAGTGGTTGCCGCTTGCCGAGCATCTCATTGCCGTAAAAAAACTGCGGCTGCACGGCCGGCGCAGCTCACCGATCCAGGTGGTAGGGCTGGGCGATGCGACCGGTGTCCCCTATGAACGAGCCATCCTCCTGCCGATGAACAGCGGCATCTTCCCGCGAAAGTCCTTCAACGGCCCCTATCTGAACCAGATCCATCTGCCGCGCATCCACCGGGCGCAATTCGAGGCCGACGATCTCGAACTGCGGCAGTTTCTGGCCTTCGGCCGAACGGCCCACATTGCCGCCCTCTACGATCAGGCGAAGGCCGAGGCGCCTTCGACCCACTTCTCTTTTCTGGCCACCGAGTTCGGCGAAAAACCGGCGAAACGGCTGATCGCTCCAACGCCGTTCAAAGCGCCGGCAAGCAACCCCGCCATTGAAAACACGGGTGAACTGCAGGAGCGACTTCGGCAGTTCACCTGGTCCTTCAGTGCACTGAAGCGTCTTTTCACCTGCCCGTACCGTTTCATCCTGGAGGATATCCAACAGGTGAAGCCACCCCCTTGCTTTAATGGCGAGGAGCATGCGAATCTCCTGATCGGGAATTTCCTGCACCACTTCTTCACCCAAATGATCAAGCATCGCCCGGCCGTCGAACGGTGGCGCGAACGTTTCGAAGAGAACTGGGAGAGCAACGAGGAGCTCCGAGACAAACTCCCGGACCAGGCCGTTCGCAAGGCCATCGTCCAGAGCCATCTGGCCGATATCGCCGCCTGGGAGAAGGAAACAGATCGCCGCCTTCTCTTTTCCGACGACGTGATAGAGGCTGAGCTCACGCTTAGCGCCCCTTTCGGCGGCGGTCGCCACCGACTTAAAGGACGTATCGACCGCTTGCAGCGTGACGGAGAAAAGGAGCTTGTCACCGATCTGAAATACAAGGAAAAGAAAAAAGTTTCCGAAAAGGGTCGGCTGGCCGACCGGGTGGATGAGACGGACTCTTTCGACGATCGTTTCCAGCTCGTCCTATACGCCTATCTCGTCCTGCACAACAAGAGGGCGACGGCCGGCCGCCTCGATGCGGCCCATATCTTCCTCAGGCCGAGGGTGCGCGGCGATTATGAAGGCCGCCTTGCGGCGGAAGATCTGGCCGGCTGTGAGGACACGATGGAGCGCATCGCCCGGCGGCTCGACAGGATGTTGGCCGAGGATCGCTTCATCCCCAATTACCGTGCCGATGGCTGTCCGAACTGCCCATACAAGGCTCTCTGCCTCAAGCCGGACCTCTACCGAATGGGAGGCCGCCCATGGTGAAGAGCCTCTTCGTTACCGCTTCGGCCGGTTCGGGGAAGACCTACCGCCTCACCCAGGAGGTCCGCCGTCACATCGAACGAGGTACGGAATTCGTTGTCGCTGCCACCTTCACCCGCGCCGCAGCGGCCGAGATGGAAAAACGGATTCTCGAAGCCATTGAGAACGGAGAGGAGAGCCACACGGACAAACTGCGGCTCATCATGCGGGCCGCCAGGGTTCACTTCTCAACCATCGATGCGCTCTTTCACCGGTTCCTCTCAACGGAAGCTTATGTGCCGCAGGTGGCCGACGATCACGAGCAGGCGATCATCACCGCAATCGCCGATGAGCGTTTTTTCCAGCATCCGCGTATTCTTGCCGATATCGAAAGCATCCTGATCGCAGCACGCATCCTCCATATGCAGCCCGAGTCGCTGATCGAGGCGTTGGACAAGGGCAAAGAGGCGCTGGAGGCTTGGACCTGTCCCGAGAACCTGCTTGCCGAACTCCAGGCCAAGCAGGTGCGTCTCGTTGCCGAGTATGAACGGTTGCAGGAGAAGGTGCGGGCCGTTGCGGATGCGACGAAAGGCAACCTGCGCGCGCAGGTGGTCTCCCCGCTTCTTGCACCCCTCGCGGAGGTGGATGTCGGCCGGGCCCTCTTTCTGAAACCCGATCTGGCGGAGGTCAAGGTGGCCGCCGCCGACCGCGGAACTCCCGCCTATGCCGCCCTGCGGGAACTCTATCCCCCGATGCGCCGCCTCGTTGCCGAGCACGTCGTCAACACCAAACGGTTGCGGAGCGCGCTTCTCAAGCGCTTCAGTGCCTTGCGCGCCGAAGTGCTTGCCGCGGAGAAGGAACGACTCGGCCGGCTCTATTTCGATGACATTCCCAAAGCGCTCATGACCCTCGACGGTCCCGACAGCCGAGACAGGCCGCTCTTCATGGCCCGCCTCTTCGAGCTGGGGTTTCACCGGACGGCCCATCTGCTCCTCGACGAGTTCCAGGACACGGCGCAGATCCAGTTTGCCCTGCTCAGGCCGCTGATCGAGGATATCCTCGGCTCTGTGGGGGGAAATGCCCAAGGGGAGCGGTCGATCTTTCTCGTTGGAGACTGGAAACAGTCGATCTACCAATGGCGGGATGCGGCGCCCGACCGGCTCAGGGCCTGCATTGCCCCCGCCCTCTCAAGCGGACAGATCGCTGCCGAGACGCTGCCCTGCAACTACCGTTCGACGCCGCTTCTGATCGAATTTTTCAACCATTTGGTCACGGAGCTCTTCGCGGGAACCGACAAAGTCAACCTTCAAGCGCCGCCGGAAAAACCGAAGTATCCCCACAGCGGTTTTTCCGAGGTGGCGGTTATCCCGATTGCTTGCGGCTCCGGCGACGATCCGGCCTATGAGCGGCTCGTCGAGGCCGTCGCAGAAAAAAGAACGGCCTTCGGTTGTCCCTGGGGTGCGATAGCGGTCTTGTGTCGCACCAACGTGCAGATGGACAAGGTGGCAGCGGCGCTGGCAAAAGCGGGTATTCCCACCTCGGGGATCCGTGGCCGCGAGTTCTTGTCGATGCGCGAGGGGACAGCGCTCTGGCTTTCTCTCATCGCCTGTTTCACCGGCCATAACGGGTCCTTCATCCCCCGCAGCCTCGATGCCCTGGATTATGACGGGCCACTGGCCACTGCCATCATGGGGCTTGCCGGGGCAGTCGGCAAGGCGCCTCACCCGCACCGTTTTGCCGTTTTTGTCTCCGCCCTGCGCGGCCTCTTGCCGTTTTTCCCGCGCATCCTCATCGAGACGCTGTGGGACGAGGCGGAATGTTACTTCGACCGTCCCGAGGCCGGCGATGTGGCCGACTTCCTGCGCTACCTGCTCACGATGTCTCGACTCATCACCGTACCCGAGGGAGAGCATGCCGGCCGGGTGAAGCTGGCCACGATCCATAGCACCAAGGGCCTGGAATTTCCCCATGTTTTTCTCTTCTGGAAAGAGGGGCTCGACAGGGTGCCCGAGATTCCCCATCCCGACGACGGCTGTCCGCTCGGCCTGAGCAAAGATGAGATGGCCTTTCTCGCCACCGGTCCGATAGCCGGAGCGGCATCGATCGCAGAGGCGGCTGCGACAGTTCAAGAGGGAAAAGCCGAAGAAACGGCCAACCTCCTCTATGTCGCCGCCACCCGGGCCGTGAAAAGTCTGACGATTCTGCTGCGGACCGACAAGGAGGGCGCGCTGAAAGGTTTCAGCGCGCGGATGGCACGCACGGTCCGGGTTTCCATCCCGGATGCCGAACAGACCGAATTCGGCTGGCGGCGCGACTACGGTCCCGAGAATCCGCGGCCTTCCGATCACGAGGGGCTGATGGCGACCGATCTTGCCAAGAGTCCCGTCGTGCCCGCCGAGGGCGAAGAAATGGACCCGATGCTGCGCTCCGCAGACATCGAGTCGGGAATCGAACGCGGCCTTCGCATCCACGACGCGCTCGCCCGGCTCATCGGCGATCGCAGAACGCTCGTCCCGGGCAGCCTTGGAGAAGAGGAAAAGATGGTTGTGGAGAGGTTCCTGAGCAACCGGGAGGTGCGCGAGATTCTCTTCCGTCCCGGGAAGGTGCTCACCGAACAGCACCTCTCCGATACTCGCTCGTTCGGCATCGCCGACCGGCTCATCATTGCCCCCGACCGCATCACGCTCATCGACTTCAAGACGGGTCGTGTCGGCCACCTCGCCGCCAAGTACCGCCCCCAGATGATCCGCTACCGGACCATCCTCCAGGATCTATTCCCCGGGCGTACGATCGAAGGCTACCTGCTCTTCGTCGACGAACCGCGCCGTATTGTGACGATCTGAGGGGTGGAATATTGCCTACTTAAGCCCTTGAGATGAAAAAATCCCGTGAGCCTTCCGGAAGCGTCGATTCCAATGACCCTTGGGATGCCGACATTCATCCTCGGCACCCGTAATGGCGACTTCTGATCAATTTCTTGACAAACAAATTCCTTGGCCCTATAGATGCCATACACCACAAATTCACTGCCCTAAAAAAGATGTTTCACTAAAAATAGAATCTTCGGGAGTACGATTCAGTTTGGGAGATGAGAATCCCTCAGGATCGACACCACCCGATTCCTTGTAATGCTTCTGAAATCAGATAGATAGATCCATCCATAAGATATTTTTCGTCTACATAGTGAAAGGCAGAAGGTTCAAAAGTCAAAAGGGTCGAATGTTCCGCCGGGGTTTCAGCCAACGATTTTCCCAAAAAACTCAGGAGGTACTCTAATGGTCGCTCGTCGACAGGTCCCTCTTTTTTTTCAGATCCTCGTCTTACTCCTGGTATGGGGAATCATCTCGGCATGCAATCACAAAAACACCGGCAGTGCCGGTATCGGCGTCGATCAATTCACGGCTGAATTGAAGAAGGACGGATTTGAAATCGCTCAGGGCTATTTCCAGTTATGGAAGATCGAGGACTGCCCGAAATCCTTTGAAGTGATGGGAACGTGCTATTTCAACAATCCCACCGCTCCATATGTAATGCCGGTTGTGCCCTACTGGCCGAATGAGTACATTGACCCGGCAACTAAAAACGCGTTCGGCGAGACCAAGGAGGGCTACAGTACCAGCTTCCGTTTTGATCCGAATGAAGCGATTGTCATTTTCGGGTATCTCCCTCCGAAGGCCGTCTATTTCGGGTTGCAGAGCTACCTGTTCACCCGCAAAGACACCTATAAAACGGACAACGATACATACCATCTGATCAACCAGATCGGCGCCAAGGACGTCTTCTTCCACAAAGTCCCTGGTCGTCCCACGCAGGACCGCATTTTAACTTTCGACAGCCTGAGCGACAGCAACAATAACGTGGTCATTGAACGGCAGTCGGGCGGAAGCTTCGGTCAGTTCCGCTACTTCATCATCACACCCGACCGGTCCATGGATCGGCAAGTCCGCCAGGTCCTGCGCAATCTGTCGGTTGCGGATCAAGACATCTTTACCGAGGGGATCCCCGCGAACATGCGGATCGGTCTTGGTGAAGACGCCGACGATTTCGTTTCGGGCATTCGTTACTCACTCCCGGAAGACGGCGGCGAGAAAGGCATGCCCTCAGATATCTGGAGGAACAATCCATCGCTGTCGATTCTGCGGATCCGCGCTTCCCAACCGCACTCGCTTCAGCCTTACCCGGCATGGGAGGACGACAACCCTGAACCGAGAAAAGCGGTCTCCGAAGAGTATCTGAAGGAGGATCTCAACCGGCTTGTGCAGAAAGTCAGCCAGGCGTGGGGGCAACCATGCGCCGATCCCAATTGCACGGACAAGGCCGCCTCCTTCATTGACACTCAGTCGTCCCCGTTCAATCTGGTTGGACCGCTGTGCGACAACATTGGGATGGACTGTCTCGCGGACACGCAAGACGCCAGTTACCAGTTCAGGGGCGGCTACGGATTCGATAACGGCGAAGTCTATGCCGTGGTTGGAACCCTGGGTACGGCTACCGGGAATGCAACGTACGTCAGCTTGGGGGTCAACAACTTCCGCCTGAGGCTGGGCGCGGAAAACGTCGACGGCGCGAAGCTCGTGGGCAGCGCGAAACCGGAGTGGTACCCTGGAGTGGATAACTTAGACAAGTTCTACGTCTACTATTTCACCCGCAACTGTGATGGCCTGGAAAAACTCACCCACGGCTTCTGTTTATCTGTGGAAGACACAGAGCTCGTCATCCCGCCCGGGGTTAAGGCTACGCTCGTCGAACGTGATTACATGGTCCCGGAGACACAGCGGGGGCCTGACTCGAAGCTCACTCTGCCTTCCATGGCGCTCAAACTTCAGAGTCCCGCGCAGTAGGAAACACGGGCCCATGCTCCTCAAATGACCTGCGGCCCGGGCACTTTGGGGTACACGATATGGAGCGCAGCAATATGCATACAACATCTGAACCCAACCCGCGTTGAGGCGTCAAAGAACAAGGCAAATCATAGGTGTGCTGGAATGACAGATTTATCGAATGGCGGCTATTCCCGTCTGGACCGTCCGGAAATCCTTATGAGGCTTTTTCATCCAAGGCCCGATTACCCCTACAACGATACATAGTGAAATAAATGATTGACAAATGTGCCTTACTCTGTTACTTGTTTTACAAAAACGAGGACAGGAGGTGGGCCATGATCCCGGAAAATCGAGTTTGCAATGGTAGCTTTCCCATCCCGAAACTGTTGATCAACATGGAGGATATGAAACTTTTTACTGAGGAATTCAAGGGATTTCATGCCCAATTTGCCGATTGCTTTTCCCGTGAGGAGCCGCGGGAGAACTTCTCTCAGTACATGGCAGGCCAGATGAGCCAACTGGAGAGGAAATCCATCGAGCCGATCGCCCTGAACGTTCAGAGCGCCAAG
This sequence comes from Syntrophales bacterium, assembly GCA_034677965.1. Classification (GTDB taxonomy): domain Bacteria; phylum Desulfobacterota; class Syntrophia; order Syntrophales; family UBA5619; genus UBA5619. The sequence goes on along the minus strand of JAXDCM010000078.1, from coordinate 8,672 downwards.
GTGAGGGCGATGCAGCATTTCTTGAGCGATATTGCCTGGGAAGAGGATCGGATTCTTTCCCGATACCACGACATGGTCTCCGAAGATTTGGGGGATGCCGAAGGGGTGCTTATTTTCGACGAATCGGGTTTTGTGAAGAAAGGGAATGACTCCGTTGGCGTTTCCCGGCAGTACTGCGGCAATATCGGGAAAGTGGAAAACTGTCAGGTGGGCGTCTATATGGCCTACGCCTCGCGCCACGGGTATTGTTTTCTGGACAACCGTCTGTTTATTCCGGAGAAGTGGTTTGGCGAGGATTACGTTGAGCGCAGGAAGAAGTGCCGTCTCCCGGGCGAGAGTTCTTTCAAGACGAAGCCCCAGTTGGCGGTGGAGATGCTGGAGAAGATCGCCGGCGAGGGGGTGATTCCTTTCCGCTACGTGGCGGCGGATTCGATTTACGGGAGCAGTCCGGAGTTTCTTGAAGCGGTGGAAAAAATTCCCGGGGTGACATACATCGTTGCCCTTCCCCGCGATACCCTCTGCTGGCTGCAGGAGCCGGTCATCATGGAGAAGACCTATCGGTACGGCGGGGAGAAGAGGACGAAACGGGTTCTTGCGGAAACCGGGAAGAAGCCGGTCACCTTTGAGAAGATCGCCAGGGGAACGAACTACTACTTCTGGTATCGCCGGACGGTCTCGGAGGGGACAAAGGGTCCGGTGACCTACGAGTTCATGAAGCGGCGCGTTGTTCTCTGCAAAGACGGGCAGCCCGACCGGGTGGTTTGGCTGATCGTTCGCAGGACGCTTGGGGAAGGCGCCACTTATTCCTACTTTATCTCGAACGCAACCAGATGCACCCGCCTGAAGACCTTCGTCTGGCTCTCGGGAGTGCGCTGGGCGATCGAGCAGTGCTTTGAAGAGGCCAAATCGGACCTGGGGATGGATCATTACGAGGTACGGAAGTTTCCGGGCTGGCGACACCATATGCTGACATGCATGCTGGCTCATTTTTTCCTCTGGCACATGAGAATCAGGTTGGGGGAAAAAAGCACCAGCTATTACGCTGTCGCAGCTTAGACTGCTGATCAGCGCCGTGTTGCCGATGAAAAAGTTCGATGCTCTTGAACTCATTGGTCTCGTCTCATGGATACAGATGAAGAACCATCGGACGTATCTCTCTCATCGGAAACGGAAACTTGCTGCATTGAAGCAGGTGCGTTATGTATCGTTGTAGGGTTACGGTGTGCGTGAGAGGGCTGAAAATGCATTCGATGTGTTGATTCCGGTGGAGGGCGATATTGCCGTGTCCGGTTGCTTCCATATGGCAGGAAAATCGGCGCCGAATCTTCTTTTCTTTCATGGAAACGGTGAAATTGCCGGTGACTATGATGAATTTGGACCCCTGTACAACCACGGGGGCATGAATTTTCTGGTGGTGGATTACAGGGGCTATGGCGGATCGAACGGCAGTCCGACGGTTTCAAACATGATGAGAGACTGCCACACTGTCTTTGAGTTTGCAGAAAGATGGCTGAAGGGGAAAGGATACGGGGGGGCTTTAATCGTGATGGGCCGGTCCCTCGGCAGCGCCTCGGCACTTGAGCTGATCTGTCGTCACAAAAACCGGATCAACGGTCTGGTTCTGGAGAGCAGTTTTGCACATACCGCTTCACTGTTGGAGTTCCTGGGTGTAAACGGTTCGGAGATCGGCTTCACGGAAGAAAAGGGATTCAGAAACCTTGAAAAAATTCGGACATGGGACAAGAAGACCCTGATGATCCATGCTGAATTTGATCATTTTTTCCGCTTTTCAGAAGCGCAGGCGCTCTTCGATGTCTGCCCATCACGATTCAAAACGCTTCTCAAGATTCCCGGTGCAGATCATAATGACATTTTCATGAGAGGATTCGATGCGTATCTGAGGGCGGTTAAGACCCTGTGTGAGGACAGGGAATCCTGATTGAGATTTAGCCGGTTGAAACGGCAGCCGGTGACCGGTATTGGCGGAAAAGCGCTTGACCCTGATCACCCATGAGGAAAGGAGAAAGATTATGAGTCTGACGAAAATGGAGATCGTAGAATCCATGTATGACGAGATCGGCGTCCCTAAAAAAGACTGCACCCGTATCGTGGACAGCCTTTTTGACATTATCAAGGATGAGTTGGATAAATGGAATCCCGTCAATATCTCCGGATTCGGCAAATGGACGGTCAGATCCAAGAAGGCGAGGAGAGGCCGGAATCCCAAGACGGGTGAAACGATGACCATTGACGCCAGAAGGGTTGTTACCTTCAAGCCCTCCAATGTGCTGCGGAACTCTGTGAACAACGATAAAAAAAGGTCTTGACCGGTTACAGGCATGATCTGCCTTTTCGGACTGGGGCGGCAAGGGTTTTGTCGATCATATAGGAAAGAGGCCCTGCTGAAGGGCAATCAATGGGGCTGTAGTACAAAAAGCGCTTTTCTCCATTTTCACGGTTCAGATCATTTTCCCGATCGTGTTGCGGTGCCTAACGCGGTTTATCTGGCTCAAGATCCGGTATCTCATCGATTTTTCGGCTCATCCCCTCCCAATGGGTGCCCGGCCAGTAGATGCGGCGGCAACCCGGGCATTCGGCAAAACGGTTCTGGGTTTGGTATATGTAAGGCGGAACACGGTACCGGACCGCTTCCCTGTCTTTCTCCTTTAGTTGCCTGTTGCACTCCAAGCATCTGGTAAACGGACGGAAACGGCTTTTGTCCAATTTCAGCATGTCAAGGATCTGTAACACCTGCCCCTTGATGTGGTCATCCTCGATAAGAATTGCCTGAATGCGGCCGCCGACAATCGCACGGTGTTTCATAATCCGTCGGTCTCGGGTCAACAGGATGCGGTTTCCCGTCAACGCGGCGGCCACGATCGCATCATCATCCGCGCCGGTAAAGAGGTCGGCGTCAAAGCCGGCCATCCGCAACCATCTCGCCATTTTCCCCGCATTCAGATCAACAATGAATTTCAGTTCGCCGTTTTGCATCGTATGAACGATTCAACCTTTTTCGCTTCCTGTCCGTCGGTTGTCCGGAATCCCTTCATTTTATGAATTTTGACACACATTTATGGCTCCGTCAATGAACTGCGGGATGAAGGATCCCGGATGCTGATGCCGGATAAGAGACACTGCATGAGGGGTCATGGCTGATCGCGGACGCTTTTGAGTGAATCGGCGGTTTTTGTACCCTTCCGGAAGGAAGAGCAGCCGATAGATCAAGAGGATGGGACAGAAAATTTAAATCAGACGGGCTCACTTGACAGGGTCCGGGTCGATTCATATATTATGACCACTTTTGAGAAACGGGCGGATTCATAAGGACATCATGGAAAATTATATCGTCAAAATATTCCGCGAATCGGGCCAGGCGATGGAGACTTTCGTCAATGAAAACCTGACCAGGATCGTTGCGGTGGTCGAAGCAGTCACCGCGGCCCTGAAGGCGGGGAATAAGATTCTGCTGTTCGGAAATGGGGGGTCTGCGGCAGATGCGCAGCACCTTGCAGCGGAATTTGTGAACCGATTCGTCATCGAGAGGCCGCCTCTTCCGGCCATTGCATTGACGACGGACACCTCGATCATTACAAGCATCGGAAACGACTATGATTTTTCGGATATTTTCAGCAAGCAGATCCGGGCCATCGGCCAGAAGGGGGATATTGCCTGGGGGATGACCACCAGCGGAAAGTCCGCCAATGTGGTCAAGGGGTTGGAAGCAGCCAGAAAGATCGGCATGGTGACGATCGGTTTGACCGGAAGGGACGGCGGTGATGTCGCGAAGACCGCAGACCATGTGCTGAACGTTGCCTCCACCAGCACCCCCCGCATTCAGGAAGTGCATATCACGGCAGGTCATGTGATCTGTGAAATGGTGGATTTCAAACTCTTTCAGAGACCGGATATGAAATAGGAGCATCATGGTTGCAAGGAGCAAAAAGGATACGGCCGGAGACGGCCTGGAGAAGAAAACGGCGGAATCGTTCCCGGACAAGGGTGGACAGGATGCGGAAATTCCCGAAAAGACGGGCGGAACGGAAGATCTGATGGCAAGGCTTCAGGAGGCGGAGAAAAGGGCCGCTGAAAATTACGACAGATATCTGCGCGCCGTGGCCGAGCTCGACAATTATCGGAAACGGGTGGTCCGGGAAAAAGCGGACGCGATACGGTATGGAAACGAGACCCTGATCCGGGATATGCTGCCGCTCGTGGACGGGATGGACCGCGCCATAGAACATGCGTGTAATTCCGAAGACTTCAATGCGTTCAGGGAAGGTCTCCGGATGCTTCATGGGCAGCTGCTGAGCAGCTTGCAGAAACACGGCGTGGAGAGGATCGACGCGGAGGGGAAGGAGTTCGATCCGAATGTCCATGAGGCGATGATGCAGGTGGAAAGCGCCGACCACGAGAACAGCAGGGTGATCGACGAATTCGAGAAGGGGTATCTGCTGAACGGCAGATTGCTCCGGCCGGCGAAGGTATCGGTATGCAAACGTCCCTCAATGGGCGGAGAACCGGGAAATAATTGCGAAGAGGCTTAGAATCATTAACGAGGAGGAATGTTGATCATGGGAAAAATTATCGGGATCGATTTGGGAACGACAAACTCGTGCGTCGCGGTGATGGAAGGCGGGGATCCCGTCGTGATCGCGAACCAGGAGGGGAACCGGACGACCCCTTCGATGGTTGCTTTTGCGGAAAACGGGGAGCGGTTGGTTGGACAGGTTGCCAAACGGCAGGCGGTCACCAACTCGGAAAATACCGTTTATGCCATCAAGCGGCTGATCGGGAGAAAATATAATTCGAAAGAGGTGCAGCACGACCGGACCATCAGTCCGTTCAAAATCACCGAAGCGGCGAACGGCGATGCCCAGGTGACGATCCGGGGGCGGAACTACAGCCCGGCAGAGATTTCGTCGATGATCCTGACAAAGATGAAGCAGACGGCGGATGATTATCTCGGGGAGAAGGTGACTGACGCGGTCATCACGGTGCCGGCCTATTTCAATGACTCCCAGCGGCAGGCGACGAAGGACGCGGGAAAGATCGCGGGCCTCAACGTGCTTCGGATCATCAATGAACCGACAGCCGCGGCGCTGGCCTATGGCCTCGACAAGAAGAAGGACGAGAAGATCGCCGTCTTCGACCTGGGGGGCGGGACCTTCGACATCTCGATTCTCGAACTCGGTGACGGCGTTTTCGAGGTCAAGTCCACGAATGGCGACACCCACCTGGGAGGCGAGGATTTCGACCAGCGGCTGATCGACTACCTGGCCGACGAATTCAAGAAAGACCAGGGGATCGATATACGGAAGGACAAGATGGCCCTGCAGAGGATCAAGGAGGCTGCGGAGAAGGCGAAGATGGAGCTCTCCAGCTCGATGGAGACGGATGTCAACCTTCCCTTCATTACGGCCGACGCCTCGGGCCCCAAGCACATGAACATCAAGTTGACCCGGGCCAAACTGGAGGCCTTGGTGGAGGATCTGATCGGAAAGGTGGTGGGGCCCTGCCAGACAGCCCTGCAGGATGCAAAACTCAGGACAAGCGAAATCGATGAGGTGATCCTTGTCGGCGGGATGACGCGGATGCCCCGCGTTCAGCAGAAGGTGAAGGAAATTTTCGGGAAGGAGCCCAACAGGGGGGTCAATCCGGATGAGGTGGTGGCGGTCGGCGCTGCGATTCAGGGCGGTGTCCTGACCGGCGACGTCAAGGATGTCCTGCTCCTCGATGTCACGCCGCTGTCCCTCGGTATCGAGACGCTGGGCGGCGTCATGACGCGGCTGATCGAGAAGAACACGACGATTCCGACCAAGAAAAGCCAGATTTTCTCGACAGCGGCAGACAACCAGCCGGCGGTGAGCATCCATGTCCTCCAGGGAGAGCGGTCCATGGCGGGCGACAACCGGACCCTCGGGCGGTTTGAGCTTGTGGGAATTCCGCCCGCTCCGCGCGGCATGCCGCAAATCGAGGTGACTTTTGACATCGACGCCAACGGCATCGTCCACGTTTCGGCAAAAGATCTGGGAACCGGGAAGGAGCAGAGCATCAAGATCACCGCCTCCAGCGGCCTTACGGAGGAGGAGATCAACAAGCTGGTCAAGGATGCCGACGCGCACGCGGAGGAGGACAAGAGGAAAAAGGAACTCATCGAGGCGAGAAATCAGGCGGATTCGATGGCCTACAGCGTGGAGAAAAATATCAAGGAGTTCGGCGACAAGATCGATGCTTCCGAAAAGGCAAGAATTGAGGAGGCCATCGCCAAGGTGAAGAAGGCGATCGAGGGCGATGACCTGGAAGCGATCAAAAAGACGCAGGAGGAGCTGACCAATGCCTCCCACAAGCTTGCCGAGGCCATGTACGCCAAAACCGCCGGTCAGCAGCAGGCGGGTCCGGGTGCCGGCCCTCAAACGGGGGCGGGCGAGCAGGCGGGTGGCGGCAAGAAGGATGACGACGTGGTGGACGCCGATTTTGAGGACGTAAAGAAGTAAATCGTCCGAAACCCTCGGCCCGGGCTCCCGTTGCGGATGCCCGGGCTTTTTTTTATTGAGAATGGATCCTGTGTGGTATAAGGGAACATGACAGGATCGATTCCGCAAGACAGCGGACATAGAGCCGTTCCTCCTGTAGAGGAGAGAACGTGTGGCGGAAAAAGGAGAAGAACAACGGGATGGGACTTTTGAAAGCCTTCGCGCGATTGCCGTTGCCGATGGCCGTATTTCTATTCATTTTGGGCCTTCCACAGATGGTCATCGCCGCGCAGCCTGCGGGCAAGGCCGACGTCGGTTCACCGAAGGCGGCTGCGGATGCGAGACTGCTGCTCGATCGGGACTATTTCTCCGCGCTGCTGGACGGCGTGGATCAGGCCAAGACAGAGATCGTTGTTTCGGTATTCCTGTTCCGGACGATCGAGGATGCGAAGGGGTATCCCGAGGCGGTTTTGAAGCACCTCCACAAAGCGGTTCGCAGAGGGGTTCGTGTCCAGGTTATTCTCGAGAGAAACCGGGGCAACGACGACCAGAACCGGAACCATGCCGAAACGGCGGAGAGGCTGAAAAAGGCGGGAATTCAGGTCTGTCTGGATGCACCGGAACGGGTGACGCACACCAAGCTGGTCGTCATTGACGGTCGGTATCTGCTGATCGGAAGCCATAACCTGACGCAGTCTGCCCTGAAATACAACCACGAGGCTTCCGTCTGGATCGATTCGGTCCCATTGGCGGAAGAGGCGCTGCAGTATATGAAATCCATCTGTCCGGGAAATCGGAAATGAAAACCATGAGCAATGGCCGGATCAGCGGGGCGGCCTTCGAATGATGAGACGCTTTCTTCTGACCAACGACGACGGGATTTACGCCCGGGGACTCAGCGCCCTTTATCGGGAGCTTTCCCGGGATGCGGAGTGCGTCATCGTGGCGCCTGAAATCGAGCAGAGCGCCGTCGGTCATGCCATCACGCTTTCCCGGCCGCTGATGGTGCGCAAGGCCCGTAAAAACGGGGCTTTTCTCGGTTATTCCGTTCTCGGGACGCCTGCGGACTGTGTCAAGATCGGGCTGGATGAGCTGGCGGGGGGGCCGGTCGACCTGGTCGTCTCGGGGATCAACCGCGGATCCAATGTGGGGATCAACGTGCTCTATTCGGGAACCGTCTCCGCGGCAACGGAGGCAGCGATTCTGGGAGTGCCGTCCTTTGCGATTTCCTTGGATACGCATGAAGAGGCCGATTATTCGGCGGCTGCCCGTTTCGCCCGGAAGATGGCCGCCTTCATTTTCGAGAATCCGTTGCCGAACGTTGCGCTGAACGTGAACATACCGGCCGTTCCGGAACAGGAGATCCGGGGGATCGTCGTCGTGAAACAGGGGCGGGCGCGGCTGATGGAAAGTTTCGACAAGCGGGTCGATCCGCGCGAACACATCTACTACTGGCTGGCCGGACAGACCGAGCTTCCCGAGCATGAGAAGGACGATACGGACGCCGGGGCGCTGAAGCAGAGGATGATCACCATTACCCCGATCCATTTCGACCTCACCCGCCATGATCTCTTGAGCGGCCTGCGAACAAGCATCGGGAAGCATTTCGAATAGGAGATATTCGGCAAAACAGAGGAGAGGAGGTTTGCAATATGGAGATGGTTCCCAGACTGACCCTTGACGACGCCCGGGTCATGATGGATGTGGCGGAGGCCAAGGCGCGGGAAATCGGTGTGGACATGGATATCGCAATCACCGACGATAGCGGATCGCTGCTGATGTTTCACCGAATGGACAACGCGCGGCTGACCAGCATCGACATTGCGATCAGCAAAGCCTTTACGGCCGCCGCCGCGCGCAAGTCCACGCGGGCCTACGGCGAGACCAGCCGGCCGGACGGCCCCTCCTACGGCATCCATGTCAGCAACCAAGGACGGTTCATGATCGTTGCAGGCGGGCTCCCTGTTTTTTTTGACGGACGGATCGTCGGAGGCATCGGATGCAGCTCGGGTCATGCCGATCAGGATGAGGTGGTTTCCCAGGCGGGGATCGACGCCCTCATGAAGCACCTGAAGGCTGGACCATTGTGAACGTTTCGCTGCCTACGGCATGAACTCTTCCGGGTCGTGAGGCCTGCCGGGTCCCAGATCGTACTTGTTCAGCGTGCTCCAGGCATCCATGACGGCTTCCCGGTAG
>JAXDCM010000077.1:0-37083 GCA_034677965.1 Syntrophales bacterium | reverse complement strand
GTCCCCCGCGTGGATGCGCCCCGAATAGATGCGCAGATACGTCAGCTTCCGCCCTTCATCCTGCATGATCTTGAAGGCCAGCGCCGCCAACGGCTCCTTGTCGCTGCTCGCGCGGATCTCCTGCCGCCGGGTCAACGGGTTGGTCCCGGAAACGGGGGGAATGTCTTCCGGCGAAGGCAGATATTGGACCACCGCGTCCAGCAGCGGCTGCACCCCCTTGTTCCGGAGCGCGGAACCGCACAGGACCGGCACAAGGCGAAGGGAGATGGTTCCCCTGCGGATCGCCTCGACGATCTCCTGCTCGGGGATTTCGGCCCCGTCGAGATATTTCTCCGCGATCCCGTCGTCGGCATCCGCCAGCGTCGCGATCATCCGTTCCCGCTGCTCCAGGGCCCGCGCGCGGGTTTCGTCGGAAAGATCCGCATATTCATAGGAAGTGCCCTTGGTCTCGTCATCCCAGGTGACAGCCTGCAACCGGATCAGGTCCACCACCCCGCGAAAGTCCTCCCCCTCGCCGAACGGGATCTGGACCGGCAGCGGAACGGAGTTGAAGCGCTCCTTCATCTGCCGGATCGTCCCCGGAAAGTTTGCCCCGACCCGGTCCATCTTGTTGATGAAGGCCACCTTGGGAACGCCGTACTTGTCGGCCTGGTGCCAGACGGTCTCGGACTGGGGCTCCACCCCGCCCACCGCGCAGAACACGACCACGGCCCCGTCCAGGACCCGGAGGCAGCGCTCGACCTCGATCGTAAAGTCCACATGGCCGGGCGTGTCGATGATGTGGATCTCGTGGTTCCGCCAGGCGCACGTGGTCACCGCCGAGGTGATGGTGATCCCCCGCTCCTGCTCCTGCGGCATCCAGTCCATCACGGCCTCGCCGTCATGAACCTCGCCCATCTTGTAGGATTTTCCCGTGTAGAAGAGAATCCGCTCCGTCACCGTCGTCTTGCCGGCGTCGATGTGAGCGGCAATTCCGATATTCCTCGTGCGGGAGAGTCTGGATTTTGGTGGCATAGCGATACACCGCGGGAGAAGGGCCCGTCATCCCTCTTTCGGCTTTGCCGCAGGCGCGATCAGCTCCCGGTTCATCGTGAACGGCTTTTGGAGACCGACATGCCCCTTCAGCGATTCCCTTTTCTTGCCGCCGATCAGGATGCTGATTTTTTTGATCTCGGGCAGATTGAAGGTCAGCGTGTTCGTCAGGGAATAGACCGTCGCCATCTCCGCGGCGCTTCCGCCCGGATGATTCGCCACCAGGCTTTCGCGGAAGTTGACGGAAAGGCCGTCCTCCCCTTCCCTCTTGACGCCCTCCAGCTCCGCCTTCTCCGGAAAGGTGTTGACCAGCCCTGTTTTCGAGCCGGCGATCAGGGCCCGAACCAACTCGGCCGCCTGCGCCTCCAGCTCATTCTCCTTGGGGACGAATCGCTTTTCCTCAACGAGAAAACGCTCGTTGGCATCGGAAAAAAAGAGGGTGACCTCGTGCCGGTCCCTCTTTTGGGCGACGGTCTGTCTCCCCCCGGCAGGCGGATAGATGTAATCGAAGAGGGTGATGAAAAAAATGGCCAGAAAGAGAACGGACAGGCCGACGATCACGGAAAGGAGCACGACCCGTCGCCCCTTTTTCGTTTTCTTGTGCCTGACCTCTTCGGTCCTTTTCTGCTTTTTCGTGGCCATGAGAACCTTCATTTCCGCGTGTTTTCGGGTTGCGGAACCTTAGGGCATTTTCCCGGCAGTGTCAAGGAGAGAACGGGGGGAAACCCATCTCATTTCCCCGAGGGTCCGCGGCTGCCGTTGACCCACCAGTCGCCCTTTTCCTTGAACCACCAGTGGGAGGAATCCGTATCGAGGATCTCTTCGGCCAGTTTGCGGGCGTTTTCCGTCGCCAGACGCAGGACGGCAAAGCGGATCCATTCGCGGCTGTATCGGTTTCCCAGATCCCCGCACTCCTTCAATTGAAGAATCAGCGAGAGCTGATCCGCATCCCGGGCCAGCAGGGCCTCCTTCGTTTTCCTCTCGTTGAATTCGTCGATCGACTCCTCGATCTCCGCACCGAAGAAGAGCGGTTCGGCCAGCTCCCGAACCGCCTTCTTTTCGTCCACGGTCACATACTTTTTGTTCACATAATTCAGATCTCCCGTGCGGGCCTCGGGCAGATCGTGCATCAGACAGAGCCGGAGCACCTTTCCTTCGTCCGCCTCCGGATCCATTTTGCACAGAACGTAGCCGATATAGAGCGTTCGGAGGATATGCTCGGCCACCGATTCGCACCCGGATCCGAGGAACTGAAACCCGCTCCGGGGCGTTTTCTTCAGCATTCCGACTTCGAAAAGAAAATCCGCGATTTCACTCATCCCGCATCACCGCCGGCCCGGAGCCCGTTTCATCCCCTCTTGAGGGTCCGGATCCGGTTTGCCATCATCTCGGAAATTTTTCGCACCTGCGTCTGGAGGGCGGCAACCCCTTCCGGTTTTCTGGCCGTGACCGCATCCAACTGCTCCTTCCAATACTCCAGAAAGGCCAGCTCGTTTTCCCTCAATTTGCGGTCGAGCCTCGTCTGAATCTCCCGCAAAAGGGCGTCCTGCTTGTCGGTTTCCGCCATCTCGGTCCCCTCCGTCTCCGGCAGCCATCCCCTTCGAAGCCCTGCGAAGGCGGATGACAAGCCGGTCGTTTTCTTCCGTTGATTTATACATGATGTCGGACCCATCTTGCAACCGCGAAAATGGCCGGGACAGCGCCCGGAGCGTCCCCTCTTTCTCCGGCCCCTTTCCTTCTGGACATTTTCGGTTGAATATTTTAGAAAAGATCCATCAACCAGGGAGAAAGGTCTATGGCCCTCGACTTCGAATTTTCGCCGGAACAAAAAATGATTGAGGAAATCGTCCTGCGCTGGGCCACGACCTGGCTCGAACCGCAGATGGAGGAGCTCTACGAGAAGGATCGGATGCCTCCCGACCTCTTCCGGGAGCTCGGGAAAATCGGCGTCAACGGAATCGTGTTCGAAGAGAAATACGGCGGCGCGGGCCTCGGCTACGTGGAAACCCTGCTGGTCTACGAAACGATCGCCCGGGTGAGCAACGCGCTGTCGATGAGCGTCGGCGCCAGCCAGACGCTCTGCTTCGACAACTTCCGCCGGAATGCGACCGAAAAGCAGAAGATGGAGATCCTCCACAGGGCATGCAGCGGCGAGTACATCGGCTGCCTCGGCATCACCGAACCCAACGCCGGCTCCGACGCGATGGGGATGAGCACCAGGGCCGTGAAAAAGCACGACCGTTATCTCATCAACGGGAGCAAGGCCTTCATCACCAACGGCACGGTTGCCGATTTCATGCTCTTCTATGCGAAGACCGAACCGTCCCGCGGATCCCACGGGATTTCCGCGTTCTATCTGCTCACCGACGGCATGAAGGGGCTGCACCGCGAGAAGATCAAGAAATGGGGCATGCGTTCGTCCCCGACGGCCCTGATCACGTTCGAGGACGTGGAGATCCCCGAGGAGAACCTCATCGGCGGTTTGAATCGGGGCGGGGCGATCCTGACAAACGGCCTCTGCACGGAGCGGATCACGCTCAGCGGATGCTGTCTCGGGTCGCAGCGCGCCTGCCTCGAACTGAGCCTCAAGTATGCGAGAGAACGGGTGCAGTTCGGGAAACCGATCTCCTCCTTTCAATTCATCCAGGGGAAGCTGGCCGACATGTACACCCACTACATGGCCTCCAAATGGATGGCCTACAGCGCCGCCGCATACTGCGACTCCCTGGAGAAGAAGGTCGGCGGAAAAGGAACGGATCTCGACCGCAAAGCGGCCGCCGCGCTGCTCTTCTGCGGGGAGATGGGCACGAAGATCGCCTCCGAAGCCGTCCAGATCCACGGGGGCTACGGCTACTGCCAGGAATATCCGGTTTCCCGCCACTACCTCGACCAGAAACTATGGGACATCGGCGCCGGCACCGCTGAGGTGCGCCGGATGATCATCGCGCGCGAGCTGATCCGCGACAACTTCCAGAGCGGACGGTAAGGGCAGAGAAACGCAAGATCCGACATTGGAACGGCCAAAAAGTGATGTTTCCGAAATGTCCATCGCCATACGGCAGCCGGACCGGCAAAATCAAGGGACCGCGTGATCCCGGGATGCCGACCGGGTCCTATCCGCGCCGATTGCTGAATTCCCCGACCGGAATTTTTGCGGTTCTGCTTTTACTGACGATCCTGTTCCCCGTCCCGGCACAGGCAAAAGAAGAGAGCGCCAGCCTTCTTTTCCGGATGACGGCGGGACAGGACAAACAGCCGGTCCATGTGGTGAAACAGGGAGAGTGGATCACCAGAATCTTTCGAAACCGGTTCGGGGACAAACCGGTCCCCTATGCGTTGATCCGCCGGCTGAATCCGGGAATCCGGAACCTGAACGTGATCCGCCCCGGCCAACAGATCGTCCTCCCGTCTCCCGGGGAGTCGGATCCGTCCGGATCGGCCACCGACCGTCCGGAGGAAGGCCGCCCGCCGGCCCTATACCGGATCCAGGAAGAGGATTCGATCAGCCGGATCATCCTGCTGGAGCTGAACGTGAATCCGTCGGAGGCCCTTTCGGCCTATCGTCAGATCCGCAAGCTGAACCCGGAAATCGAAAACATGAACAGCCTTCCGGTCGGCCGGACGCTCCGTATGCCTGCTTCCTACGCTCCGCCATCCGTTCCGGATGCCGCCCCTTCGACGGCTGCCGCCGAAGAGACGGGATCGTCCGGCATGGCGGCCGATGCCGGAACGGCGGCCCCGGACGGTTTCCCGGCGGTCGTCCGGACGGTGATCCAGCGCATGCGCGGAGCGGTGACGGCCTCGGGAAACCACTTCATCCCGCTGCAGGAAACCACGCAGATGCTCATCGACTGCTCCCTGATCCCGGTCGTCGAGCTGGACGATGGAACGACCGTTCTTCTCGACCGGGGGAACCGACTGCCGGCCGGTCTGAAAGAGCTGGTCCGCGAGTCCTGGAAGAACTACGGGTTTCTCACGGCGGAGGAGCTCGGCGACGACCTCTCGACCCTGCAGGCCATCCTCCGCCACTCTCCGAATTACCGGATGGTCCGGACCGATCAACCGCTGAAGCTGGCCGTGAAACCGGAAATCGCCGCCCTTCCGGATTGGGCGATCACCGGCCGGGAGACGGCCGGGAATGCGGTCTACCGCCAGGGGCTCTTTCTGCTGGACCCCGAAGAATCGGCGCTCCCCCCGGGCGCCCGGGCTTTGCTGGAGAAAAGCGGCATGGTCGTCACGGAGATCGCCGGAGGCCGCGTGGTCTCCTCGGGGCAAACGATGCCGCTCCTCCGTCCGCCTTCGGCGCACCTGCACGACCTGAAGGGGATGGCCCTGGCGGAACGACTTCTTGCTCTGCTCGGGGAGACGCCGGCCAAAAACGCGGAGGTCGTGGTGTTCGACCAGGCCCGCAACGGATACAACCTCCATATCACGGTCGACTTCCTTCTCCGGAAGGGAGAAAGACAGGTCGTCCTTCATGCAAAAAAATTGCCCGATTCGTTCGTCCGGATTCTTCGGGAGGCCGGCACGGACGTGGTCCCGATCAAGCAGAGCGACCCGGCGCGAACGACCATCGAAAACGTTCTCCAGGCCCTTTCCATCCCCGTGTCCTTCGGGCATTTCACATTCCGGATCCCCGAGGAGGGGAAACGGACGCGCGTGATGGTCTCCTTCTCCGCGCTTCGCGTGTCGGTCAAGGACGAATGGATTTATCTGGTCGATTTCGATGCCCCGGTCTCCCTTCCGGCCTTCCTCAACGGCCGGCAAAAAGGACGGTTCGTCCGATACTGATCAAGGATCGATATTGAAAACCAAAGCCATTGCCCTTTTTTCAGGGGGGCTGGACAGCATGCTGGCCTTCAAGGTGATCGAGGAGCAAGGGATCGATGTCTTGGGGATCGCCTTTTCGACCCCGTTCTTCACAGCCGAAAAGGCCCGGGCATCCGCACGGCGGATCGGCCTTCCGCTGAACGTCGTCGACATCACCGAAGAACATCTGCGGATGCTCCGTTCGCCCCGCTACGGTTACGGAAAAAACCTGAACCCCTGCATCGATTGCCATACCCTGATGCTGGCCGTCGCGGGACGCCGGATGGAGCGGGAGGGGGCCGATTTCGTTTTCACCGGAGAAGTGCTCGGCCAGAGACCCATGTCCCAGGGGAAGCAGTCCCTCGATGTGGTGGCAAAGAACGCCGGCTATCCGGACCGGATCCTCCGGCCCCTCAGCGCAAAGCTCCTGCCGGAGACCGAGCCGGAAAGATCGGGAAAGGTCGACCGAAACCGCCTCTGCGATCTCCAGGGAAGGGGTCGGAAACGGCAGATGGAAATGGCCGCGCGCTACGGCATCACCGACTACCCTGCTCCCGCCGGTGGTTGCCTGCTGACCGATCCCATGTTCGCCCGCCGTTTGAAAGACCTTTTCCACCGTCATCCCGATCACCGGATCCGGGACATCGAACTTCTGAAGGTGGGCAGACATTTTCGTCTCTCGGAAACGGAGAAGGCGGTGGTCGGGCGAAACGCGGCGGACAATGCGGCGCTCGAGCCGCTGGCCCGGGCGGGCGACGCGGTGATCCGGGTCGATTCCTTCCCGGGACCCACCGTCCTGCTCCCCGGCGGCGGGAGCGAGGGGACGAGGAGGCTGGCGGCACGGATCTGCGCCCGTTACAGCGACGCGCCGCGGGACGGCGATATCGCCGTCCGGATTCATCGTGACGGCCTGACCGAACCTCTCCGGGTCAGGGCCTTGAAGCCGGAAGAGGCGGAACTTCTGCTGATCTGATCGACGGACGGTTTGCTCAGAGGTGCTGCGGCCGCAGGAGATCCTCGATGGTCTTGACCGGGTTGAAGGTGGCCAGCGGAACCTCCACAAAAACGGTGATCCAGCGGGCCATCGACCCGTTCCAGAGCCCCGGTCTCTCCAGCGCAAGAAGTTCCCTTCCCTTCTCCGACTTCCTCGCGATCGCCGACGCCGACGGATCCACGAATGCCGTCAGATCGAATTTCCGCCCGCGGAAGTCGCGAACGCCGCAGACCAGGTCGACGGGGTTGAAGTGCGTTGCGGACGACCAAACGGCGCGCTGCCGGGGATCGTCCCGGTCCACTTGGAACTCCTCGATAATCTGCACGGTCGTTCCGCCCGGGTCGTCCGGATCCTCCACCCAGAACGGGCCGCCCCCCGGCTCCCCCTCGTTTTTGACCATGCCGCAAACCCGTAGCGGCCTGTTGAGCTTCGCGGCAAGAAAGTCGCGCTTCTTGGACACGGGGAAATCGTGGAAACGGTCCGGCAGAACCATATTCAGATTTCGTTCGCAGAAATCGGCGATGTCCTCCGGATCCGCCTCGCCCTCTTCCCCCGCGAGACGGCGCAGACAGGCGAAAATCTCCCGCTGGAACCCGATCAGGCAGCCGGCCAAAAGGCGCTTCCAGAGGAGCGTCTCCGGTTTGAGACGGTCGGGAACGATATTGTCGATGTTCTTGAGGAAGATGATGTCCGCATCCAGCCTGTTGAGGTTCGCGATCAAAGCGCCGTGGCCTCCCGGCCGGAAAATCAGCTCCCCTCCCTCCGTTCTCAGCGGTCGATGATCGAGATCGACCGCAATGGTGTCGGTTCCCGGATCCTGCGTCGAAAGACCGACATCGAAGATCACGGACAGACGCGACTCATAGAGAGGGACGGCCCGCGACAGAAACGTCCGGACGGCCGCCTCGTGTTCAAGGGAGACCGTGAAGTGGATCCGGGAAAGGTTGTCGGCATTGCGCGAGTAGAGAGACGCCTCGACCAGGTGCTCCTCGAGGGCGGTTCGGCTGCCGTCGGGGTAGCTGTGAAACTTCAAAAGGGCCTTCGGGAGGCCGCCGTAGTTCAGGCCCCGCTCCGTCAGGATGTATCTCATGAGGGCGGCCGTATCCCGCGACTCCAGGAGCTTGTCCAGGGAGTCTCCCCCGGCGGCAACTGCCGCCTCCAGATCGCGGAAAAAGGCAAAACGCCGCAGATCCCGGGAAAAAACATCCGTTTCGTCGCCGGCGGCAAAGCCCCCGTTTTCCAGGCAGCGGTACCACGCATGGAACATCCGGCTGGCCGCTCCGGAGGCCGGAACGAATTTCATGATCCGGTGGGTTCGACAAGCCTCCTCGAACTTCTGGGGAAGAAGGGAGCGATCCGTCTCGGAAAGGACGATGATCCCATCCCCCGCCCGGCAGGGCCGGTTCAGCCGCGCCCGCGGGACGCCCCGCTGGAAAACCTTCAGTTGCCTCTCCACCTCTTCGACGGTTAAGCCGTGAGCCGTGATCTGTTTCCGGTCCGTTGCGGACCATGGTTCCCCGACCGCGATCCTTTTCAATTTTACTTCCATCCTCAAATCGTATTTTGTTTTAGACTTTGCTTCGACCTTGCGGCTTTGTCAAGACTTATTCAAGCTGGAAGAACGGCGTCTAAAATTTTTCCTCCATCGGCATCAGGAATCCCCGGACACCGGCCCGCGGAAAGTCTCTCTGGATCCTCCGGATCTGCTCTTTGATCCGGGGAACCTCTTCGTCGGCCACCGCCATCATCAGCATGTTGTTCTTCCCGGGCCAGCAGTGGGTCCCCAGCTTCGGCTCCGTATCGGTCCCCTCCCCCCTGACCTCCACCGTCTTGGTATAGCCGTGAACCCCCGCCTCTTTCAGGGCGGCAATCACATCCTCGTCCGCCGCATCGCTGTAGATGATGACAAACATCTTCATGACGACTCCACCTCCCTTCCTTTCTCGGGTTGGGCTTCGTCCGGCGGGTTCGTCAATCCGGCTGCTTCACCGGTCCTGCGTCGTCGGAAAATTCTCCTGCATCCGCCGCGCCTGCCTTCTTGCCGCGGCGTCGCGTCAGGAATGCCTGAAGGTCATCGAAGAGGTCGTAGGCAGCCGGCACAACCACGAGTGTGAGAAACAGGGAGGTGAACAGTCCTCCGATTACGGCAATCCCCATGGGCGAACGGGTTTCCGAGCCTTCTCCCACGCCGAACGCGACCGGCACCATCCCGAAAATCATCGCGAACGTCGTCATCAGAATCGGCCGCAATCGGACCGGACCCGCACGCAGGATCGCTTCCCGACGCGGAACGCCCCGCGCCCGAAGCACATTCGTGTAATCCACCAGCAGAATGGCATTTTTCTTGACCAGCCCCATCAGCAGGATCAGGCCGATGAAGCTGATGATGCTGATCGTCTTCCCCGTCAGGATCAGGGCCCCGAAGGCTCCGATGAACGAAAGCGGCATCGCCAGCAGGACCGTGAAGGGGTGGATGAAGCTCTCGAACTGCGCCGCCAGCACCATGTAGGCCATGACGATCCCGAGGACCAGCGCAAACATCAGATAGCCGAAGGATTCGGCCATCGTGCTGGCCTGGCCGCGATACTTCGGCAGGTAGTCCGGAGGCAGGATTTTGCCCGCAATGCCATCGAGCTTCTGGATCGCCTCTCCCAGAGGAATCCCCTCGAGATTCGCAAACAGCGTGATCGCCCGCTGGCGGTCCGCCCGGTTGACCACGCTCGGTCCGCCCCCTTCCTGGATCCGGACGAGGTTGTGCAATTCCACCAGCCTTCCGTCCCGGGCCCGCACATAGATCCTTCCCAGGTCGCCCGGGTTCTGCCGCTCTTCCGGCGCGAGGCGCACGCGGAGATCATAGCGTTTTCCCCGGCTGTCATCCTTGTATTTGGTCACTTCGGTTTCACCGCTCATCAGGATATTGATCGCCTCGGCTATTGTCGAAACGTCCACTCCCAGATCCGCGGCCTTGTCCCGGTCGATGAAGACCTTGAGTTCGGGCTTGCCCATCTCCAGCGAGGTGTCGACATCCACGACCCCCGGAATCTTGCCGAACTCGGCGGCAATCTGACTCGCGTAGGTCTGTATGGCCGAAAGGTCCGGTCCGCGAACGCTGTACTGGATCGGCACCTGCCTTTGACCGCCGCCGATCATCGAGAAGTCCTCCGCGGACACCTTCAAACCGGGGAATTGACGCAGTCTCTCGCGAATCTCCTTTTTCAGCTCCATCTGGTTCTTCTTGCGTTCGCTCCTTGGGACCAGGCTGGTCATCAAAAACGCGCGGTTGACGGCGCTGCCGATGCCCTGCCGGTAAAACACCGACCGAACCTCGGGCATCTCCCGCAAGATCTTCTCGGCGGGCCGGAAGAGTTCATCGGCCTTGTCGAGGGTGTAGTCGATCGGCGCCTCCAGCCGGACGATGAACTGCCCCTGATCCTCGGGCGGGCTGAGCTCCTTCCCCATGAACTTCGTCATGTAGAGGCTGCCGGCGAACAGGATCACGGTTCCGATCAGCATGATCCCGCGATGGTCCAGAGAAAAGACCAGGATGCGGCGGTATACGCTTTCGACTTTTCGGTAGGCCCGTTCGAACCCGTCCCCCAGGGTCTTCGACAGACCCCGCCCGGACGGACGGACGGCTTCGCCGGGAGGCTTCCCGGCCGCGGGCGCCCTGCGCTTGAGAAAGATCGACGCGAGCATCGGCGTCAGCGTGAACGAGACGAGAAGAGAAACCAGGACCGAAAAGACGACGGTCAGTGCAAACTGCATGAAGAACCGCCCGATCATCCCCTTCATGAAGGCGACCGGCAGAAAGATCGCGACGATCGCAAAGGTGGTCGCCATGACCGCCAGGCCGATCTCCGAGGTGGCGAATCGGGCGGCTTCGCGCGGCGCCATCCCCTCCTCGACGTGACGGTAGATGTTCTCGATGACGATGATCGCGTCGTCGATCAGCAGACCGACGGAAAGGCTCAGGGCCAGCATCGTCATGTTGTTGAAGGTGAAGTCGAACGCCCGGATCAGCGCAAAGGTCGCGATGATCGAAATGGGCAGCGCAACGGCGCTGATCAGGGTGGTCCGGACGTTGTGGAGGAAAATGAAAACCGCCAGAACCGCGAAGAGGGCTCCGAGTCTCAGGTGATTTTGCACCTCGGAGATGGAGCGCCGGATGAAGTTGGACTGGTCGATGGCGATGTTGAGGTTCATTCCGGGCGGCAGGGTCTTGTTGATCTTTCCGATCTCCGACCGGACCGCGTTGGCGACGGCAACGGTGTTGGTGCCGGACTGTTTCTGAATCCCCATCGCGACGGCCGGAACGCCATTGTAGCGGGCGATGTCCCGCCGCTCTTCCATCCCGTCCTCCACGTATCCGAGGTCCCTCAGCCGCACGGGGGCGCCGTTTTGGTAAGCGATGATCAGGTCGTTGAATTCGGAAACCTTGACGAATTCCCCCTTGACCTTGATCGTGTACTCCTTGTTCCGGCTTTCGATCCGCCCGCTGGGAAGCTCGACGTTCTCCTTCTTGAGCGCGGCCACGACGTCGTTGGGGGACAACGCGTAGGCCCTGAGCTTCGCGGCATCCAGCCAGACGCGCACCTGGCGGAGCTGAAGGCCGCCCAACTGGATATCGCCGACGCCGTTGATCCGCTGAAGCTGCTCCTTGAGGACCTCGTCGACATACGTGGAAAGCTCCCGGACCGATTTCTGACCCGAGAGATTCAAAAACATGATTGCCGTCGCATCGGGATCCACCTTCGCGATCCGCGGCTCTTCAATGTCTTCGGGCAGTTTGTTTCGGATCAGCGCGACCTTCTCCCGAACATCCTGGACGGCGAGATCGATGTCCCTCTCGAGAACGAACTCCACCGTGATCCGGGAATTGCCGTCCGTGCTGCTGGACGTGATGGACTTTACCCCGTTGATGGTGTTGACGGCCCCCTCGATCTTGTCGGTGATATCGACATCGATGACTTCGGGACTGGCGCCTTTGAGATTCGTGGAGATGCTCACGATCGGGAAATCGACCTTGGGCATCAGATCCACGCCGATCTCCGGATAACTGACCACGCCCAGGACCACGAGGGCCAGGATGACCATCGTGGCGAACACGGGCCTTTTGACCGAGGTATCAGCCAACCACATGGACGAGCGCCCCTTCCATCAGGTTGTTTTGTCCGACCGTGACGACCTTTTCCTTCGCCTTCAGGCCTTCGACGATCTCCATGAATTCGCCGTATTTGCGGCCGATCCGGACATTTCTCTCCCTCGCCCGGTCGCCTTCCACGACGAAGAGCTTGGTCGAGGTCCCGTCGTAGAGAAGCGCGTTGATCGGCACGACGACCGTGTCCCGCGGCGGGCCCGTGTACAGCGTGACCCGGCAGAAAAGGCCCGGCCTGAGGCGCCCGTCCCCGTTCTCCACCAGGGCCTCGACCGGGAGGGATCTGGTTTTCTCATCCAGGCCGGGATGGATGGTTTTCACGCGACCCCGGAATTCGCGTCCGGGATAGGCATCGACCACGAACAGGACATCCTGTCCCTCCCGGACGCTCCCGACCTCTTTTTCATTGACGGAAAAAATCAGCTTCAGGAGGTCTGTCCGGATGATCGAAATGAGGAAGGTCCCGTTTCGGATGTAATCCCCCTCCGTGACGCGCTTCTCCCGGACACTTCCCGTCATGGGGGCGTAGATCTTCGTCTTGGTTATTTTCTCCCGGGCCAGGGCGAGCCCGACCTTGGCCCGTTCCACATCCCCCTGGGCCTGGGCGAGGCGGGCCACGATATCGTCAAACTGCTGCCTCGTGACCAGCTCCTCGCGGTAAAGGGCCTCCTTGCGCTCATGTTCCGATCGGGCATTGGCGTAGGCCGCCTCCGCCTGCTTCAGAATGGCCTCCGCCTGATCCACGGCAAGCCGGTAATCGGTATCCTTGATTTCGGCAACGAGCCGGCCACGGGATACCGGGGACCCCTCTTCGACGCGGATCGACTGGAGGACGCCGTCCAGCTCGGAACTGACGGTGACCGTATCGTAGGGATTGAGGGTGCCGATCGAATCGACAAAGGACCGGAGCTGCCGAATCTCCGAGGCCATGACCCGCACGTTGACGGCATTTTCCTTCACCGCCTTTTTTTCCTGCTTCTGACACCCGAGGCCCCATGAAATCCCCGCGCCGATCAGAAGAACCAGAAAGATCCGGGCGGCCCGGTTTCCCGGCCGACCGGACCGGCCGGCGCCCGGCAAAGACCCTATCCATCCCAACATGCAAGACTCCTTACTGAAGAAGCATGGAATTATTTCGCCGCAGTCACCGCCGAAAGCAGCGTTCCCACGGCTTTTTGAATGCGCAGGAGGTCGAGCCGATAGCGATACTCCGCAGAGGCCAAACTCCTCTCCGCCGAAACCAGTTGGGTATTGGCGTCCATCACATCGAGACTGGTCGACAGGCCGAACTCGAACTGCCGTTCCACGGCACGGTAGTTTTCCCGCGCAAATTTCAACTGGTCATCGAGAAAAGAGAGGATCCCCCTCTGGGTGACCAGATCCAGATAACCGCTCTGAACCTCGATCTCGATCTCCCGCTTCAACTGATCGTAATTAAGCGCGGCCTGCCTCTCTTTGGCCTTCGCCTCCGCCACTTCGGCCTTCCGCAGCCCTCCCTCGAAAAAAGGAAAGCTCAGGGCAACCCCGCCGTAGATGCTCTCCCGATTCAGGTTCGACGTTGCCGGGTGCTGATCGCTCGCGGCATAGACCCCGGAGATGGAAATGTTGGGCCAGAAAGCGCCCTCCGCATATTTGACCTGATCGGCGGCCATCTGTTTCTGAACCTCGAGACTTTTCAGGTCCGCGCGCGTAGCCAACGCCTGCTCGCGGAAGAGATGCAGCGAGGGAACCTCCTCCAGGGTCTGCGGGGCCTCCCGAAGCGAGAAGTCGCCCACGATCCCCACGTTGCTCGCCAGCACGGCCCTTGCCAGCTCAAGGCCGTTTTGGGCCTGCAGCAGCTCCGATTTGGCGCCGGACAGCTCCCCTTCGGCCCGAAGGAGCGCCGTCTTGGTGACCTCGCCGATTCTGAGGCGTTTGTCGGCCGCGTCGCGATACTTCATCAGCCGCTCGAGATTGGCCTGGGCAATCTCCAAATTCTTCCGGGCCATCAGCACATTGAAGTAGGCCACCACGACATAACGCAAAAGGTAGTCCTCTCGAACAGCCGCAAGATCCAGCCGGCTTTTGTCGATGTTCTGATCCGAAATCCCGAGGGCCGTCAGCTCCCGACCGCTCATCGAGAAGGTCTCTTCGGCCTCAATGCCCCAGGTGGAGGCCCTTTCCGGCTGAAGGACACTTCCCGTTGCGGTGTATTTTCTTTCCGAATACTGTTTCAGGCCGGCCGTCGCCGTCAGCGTGGGCAGCAGATAGGAGAGCGCCTTGTCGCGGCTCGTCTCCGCGATGACCAGGTTTTCCTCCGCGGCCCGGAGCTTCTCGGAGCGGTCGAGCGCGATGCGGCAGAGATCTTCCAGGGAGTATTCCACCGCGTACAGAAAGGCGGGCGCAAATAAAAAAAGAAGGGTGATCCCTCCCACCACGACCGTTGCAGCGATCCTCTTCATTCCTTCTCCATGAAAAACCACCCCATGACCGCAAAAACCTCGCCCGGCAAAAAAGGAGGAACGGTCATTCCGCGATGCCGGACGAGACGACGCCCATGGCCCGTTCGAGCCTTGCCCGACTGATGCTGTAGTCGCCGAGGCTGTTGTCGTGATCCGACCGCGCCTTTGTCAGAAGACTCTGGGCGTCGATCACATCGGTCGCGGTTCCGACCTGTTCCCGGTACCGCTCCGTATTGATCCGGAAATTCTCTTCAGCCTGTTCGATCGCCTTTTTCGCCACCCGGATCTGCTTAGCCGCTTCCTGGAGCAGCAGGTAGGCGTCTTTGACCTCGAGGATGATCCGGTCCCGGATGTCTGCCAGAGCGTCCGCCGCCTGGCTTTCCCGACTGAGGCCCGCTTCGACGCGGTTTTTCGTCTTCCCCCATTCCCAGAAATTCCACTTGGCCGCCGCCATTACATACCAACTCTCCTGATCCTCGTAATAGCTTCCGGCAAGTCCCGGCGTGTCGCCGAATCTCGCGTAGTTTCCGACCAGCGAGACGCTCGGGTAATATTCGCTTTTCGCGAGTTTGACCAGGCTCTTCGCCCGCTCCACCCGAAGGGCGTATGACCGGATCTCCGGGCGGTTTTTCAGCGCCTCGGCGATGCAAACGTCCAACGGCGTTTCGAATGGCCTGTCGCTCAGGATGTCCTCGACCTCGACCGGGGCGCCGATCTCCCTTCGGAGGAGCGTGTTGAACCTGGCTTTGGCCATCTCCACGCCGTTTTCCGCCCGGAGCACAAGTTGACGGCCGTTCGCCAGTTCGACCTCGGCGGAGAGAAGATCGTTCTTGGCGATCGCACCGACATCGTAAAAAGCCTGCGCCATATCCCGGTGGGCCGAGAGCCGCTCGTACGACTGTTTCGCCACGGTGAGCATCCGATCCGCCTTCAGGATGTTGAAATAGGCGATTTTGACATCCCGGATGACGTCCTGAACCGTTGTCGCCTCTTCGCACCGGGCGATCTCCTCCGCAAAACGGCTGGCGTCATAATTCGCCGCGATCCCGCCGCCGGCAAAGAGGGGCTGGGTGACCTCGACATCCCAGTTGTAGTTTTCCTTGGTCCCGGCCTGGTAGGTGCCGGGCGGAATCTTGACCGTTCCGACCGGCTCCGGCAGGATGATGGTGTATCCCGAAGAGGTTACGGTCGGGTCCTCATTGAGACGGGTGAAACTGTAGGAGGTGCTGAACCGGGGCAGGAATCCCGTGAAAGCCTCCTTGCGCTGCGCCTCCGCTCCCCTCACCCCTTCCCGCGCCGCATGGATCAGGACGCTCTTTTTCAAAGCCAGGTCGATGCTTTCGGAAAGCGACAAGGCTTTGATCCTCTCCGCGGCATGGGCAGAAACTCCCGTTGCCGCAATCAAAATCACGACGGCTACGCAGAGAAACGAAGGCTTGGTGCGCATTTCTTGCATCCTCATTGATGAAAATGCCGATCACGGACAGGACGGATGCGACGGCAGATGCCCCTTTTTGATCCGGGCATCGCGGTATGCGGCATCCCGCGGGCCCCCGGGATGCCGGGAACGCGCGGATGAAAAATCCGGATGCAGCCGGGTTCGGCCATCCGCTCCGAGAGGTCCCGGCCTATTTTTTCTCAGCGGTTTTCTTCATTTTCGCGTCCGCTTCGGCCATGAGCCTCTTTGTTTCAGCGATAAAGTAGGTAACCTTGTAATCGAGGCCGACATTCGCATATTCCCTGGCAATCTTTTCAAACCGCTGCAGGGCCGCCCGATACTGTCGGTTCTTGAAATAGAATTCGCCGACGTAGAATTCCTGATCCCCCAATGTTTTTTTGCAATCCCGGATCATTTTTTCGGCCATGACGGCAAACTTGCTGTCGGGGAAACGAACCGCCAACCGTTCGAATTCCTTCAGCGCCTTCAAGGCCTCCGACTGGTCGCGGTCGATCGTGGTGATCATGTTGAAGTGACACATGCCGATCTGATACATCACATAGGGGAGGTTCTCGTTCGTCGGATGAAGATTCAGAAATTCAGCGTAGACGAGCCTCGCATCCGCGTATTCCTTTGCGCTGTAATGAGCGTCCGCGATGCCGATCTCCGCCATGATCGCGAGCGTGCTCAGCGGATACTCTTCCTTGACCCTCTGGAAAAGCTCGATGGCCCGTTTGAAATTCCTGTCCTGATACTCCTCCACCCCCTGCTGATAGAGACCCTCCGGGGTGGAGCGGGCCATTTCCACTTTTTTTGCCCAGGGCAGCCAGATCTTGCATCCGGTGAGCATCAAGAGGATGGCCAGGATCAGCAAAAGGATTTTTCCATTCTGAATTTTGATCACGGTTGATCTCCTACAGGGCCTTCCGGATGAACGTCTCCAGACGTTCCTTCGAAACGAGACCGATCAGCGTGTCGAGGACCTTCCCCTCTTTAAAGAGGACCAATGTCGGGATGCTCATGACACCATAGGCCGCGGCCGTATTCGGATGATCGTCGATGTTGATCTTTGCCACCTTGACCTGATCCCGGTATTGAGCGGCCAGCGCCTCGACGATGGGCCCGATGGCCTTGCAGGGACCGCACCAGGGCGCCCAGAAATCGACCAATGCGGGTTTATCCGCCTTGAGCACCGCCTCCTCGAAGTCCCCGTCCCCGACATGCACCACTGCTTCTTCTCCCATGCTGTTGTCCCCCTTCATGATTTTCGAATGTGAATAATTATCGCATGGATGGACAAAAAAAGTCAATTGAAGATCTTGTGCGGTGAAGATCTTGTGCGGGCGATGCACCGCGTCCGTCGGCCCGGCTCCGTCGGCAAGGCCGATTTTGACAGGGGCCGCAGGTTCTGTTATAAATCCGTCCGCGGCTCGTTTGACCACCGTCCGCAAGGAGTGCGCATGAAACCGCTGGGCATCATCTCGGGAACCGTCCTGCTGCAGGGGAAAGGGATTTTCACCGACCTGCGGGAGGAGACGATCGAAACGGAGTTCGGGCCGGCAACGCTCTTCTGTTCCCCGGAGATCGTTTTCATCGCCCGCCACGGAACGGAGCCACGCCGCCACATCCTTCCGCACCTCATCAACCACAAGGCGAATCTGACCGCGATGAAGGAGCGCGGGGTGCGCGAAATTCTCGGTGTCCATTCGACCGGCGCGTTGAAACGCCGTCTGAAGCCGGGAACGCTGGTCGTGCCCGATGACTACATCCTGCTGGGCTCGGGACCCACGGTCGTCCGGGATAAGGCAACCCATATCGTTCCGGTTCTGAGCGCGGAGATCCGGCGAAAATGGCTGGAGGCGGCCCGCGATTGCGGGGTGAATTGCATCGACGGGGGGATCTACTGGCAGACCGCCGGTCCCCGCTTCGAAACACGCGCCGAAATCGCGATGATGTCGCAATTTGCCGACCTCGTTGGGATGACCATGGCCAGCGAAGCCGTCATCGCCCAGGAGCTGGAGATCCCCTATGCCTCTTTCTGTTCCGTGGACAATTTTGCGCATGGTCTGGAGGATAAAGCCCTGACGCTGGAAAAGATCCTTTGGCACGCCCGACAAAATACGGAAGCAACCCTTCGTGTCTTGACGCGTTACATCGAGCGGGACAGGCAACCGACCTGACCCCTCACGGACCCCACGCAAAAGACCCTTGCGGCCGATCCATCCTGCCCGAATCCGCGGCCGTTCAAGATCCGGAACGCTGATCCGGGTTTTTTCCGGAGCCCCTTTCCGATGCTCAGTATTTCATATAGTGAAAAGGTTCGATCGCCGACAGCGCTTCGGCATCCAGGGTCTGAAATCCGTTCTTCTCCAGAAGGGCCTCCGCCTTTTCGATCTGGTCGACGCTGACCACGAAAACCGCCTTCTGGTGGCCTTCCAGCACGAACCCGTATGCGTTGTTGATATTCACATTTTCCGCGAAAAGGAGCTGCGTCAACCGGTCCAGACCTCCCGGCTGATCCGGGATCACCACCGCCAGGACTTGACTCAGCGAGACGGTCATGCCGGCCTTCGTCAACACCTTTTCGGCGCGCGCCGGGTCATCCACAATCAGGTTGATCACGCCGAAGGTGTCGGACGTGGAGATCGTCGTCGCCCGGATGTTGATCTTCTCCCTGGCCAGGACCCGCGTCACGGCAGCCAGCCTTCCCGGCTTGTTTTCCGCAAAAATCGAAAGCTGATATGAAATCATGGGAACCCCCTTATGAACGCCGTTCCTGAAACCTCTTTGCAGGCGGTTCAAAAGCGACCGGATGCAAAACCGCCGATACCCCGGATCGCAGGGCGCATCGAGGCCTGCATTGCCGTCATTCCTTCCGGTTGTCGATCACCCTTTTCGCCTTTCCCTCGCTCTTCGGCAGGCTGTCCGGTTCGACCAGATCGACCCGCGGCGTGATCAGGATGTCGCTCTTCAGATCCTCCACGATCCGCCGGCGCAATGCCTCCAACTGACCGAGATTCCCGCCGAAGAACTCCTTCTGGACCTCGACCTTGACCGTCATCGAATCGTTGTATTCCACCCGGTCGAGAATGATGACGAAATTCGTTCCGACGCCGGGAATCTCCATGAGCTTTTTCTCGATCTGGATCGGAAAGATATTGACCCCCTTGAGGATCATCATGTCGTCGGTCCGCCCCTTGATCCGATCGATCCGCCGGTGGGTGCGTCCGCAGGGGCAGGGGCCGGGGATGATTCGGGTGAGATCCTTCGTCCGGTAGCGGAGGACCGGCATCCCCTCGCGAAGGAGCGTCGTCATGACCAATTCTCCCTCCTCCCCTTCCGGAACCGGTTTCAGCGTCACCGGATCGATGATTTCGACGATGAAATTGTCCTCCCAGATGTGCATCCCTTTCTGCTCCGGACACTCAAAGGCGACACCGGGACCGTTCATTTCGGAAATGCCGTAGGAGTTGAAGGCCCTGAAACCGTAAAGCTCCTCGATCTTCCGGCGCATCTTCTCGGAGTGGGGCTCGGCGCCGATAAAGGCCGTCCGCAGCTTCGTATCCCGCCTCGGATCGACCCCGACTTCCGCAAAGACGGACGAAAGGTGGAGGGCATAGCTGGGGATGATGTGGATGGCCGTTGTTTCGAAATCGCGCATGAGCTGGATCTGGCGCTTGCTGTTCCCCGCCCCGGCCGGAATCACCAGCGCCCCGATCTTTTCCGCGCCGTAGTGGAAGCCCAGCCCCCCCGTGAAGAGGCCGTAGGTCATCATGTTCTGGAAAACGTCCGAACGGCGAATCCCGGTCATGTACATGGACCGGGCAACGAGATTGGCCCATGCCTCGATGTCGGAGGCCGTGTGGAAAACCACCGTGGCCCTTCCGGTCGTCCCCGAGGAGGAGTGCATCCGGATGAGTTCGTCCCGCGAACAGGCGAGAAATCCGTAGGGCCAGTTCTCGCGGAGATCCTCTTTCGTGGTCAACGGCAACCTTTCGACATCGGCCACGGTCCGAATCCGGCCGATCTCCAAACCCATCTCCTCGAAACATCTTTTGTAATGCGGAGATTTCCGCGCCCGCTCCAGCGTTTCTCCGAGCCGCGCCGCCTGCAGTTTGGAGAGTTCCGCCCTGTCCATCGTTTCAATCTCTTTTTCCCAGTACATGCCCTGCCTCCGCTGTTTGTAGATGGGTGACTTCTACAACGGCCACGCCATTTTCGCAAGCCCAACTTGACGGACACGATCGGGGGTCGCCATCAAGGCCGTCATGGAATGCTTGCCCACCGCACAATCTTCCCCGCCGCATGCCGGAGTTTTTTTCATGGGCATCCCGGATCCCCGTAAAAAAACCGTCAAAAGGGGTTGTGCCGCCGCGGTCTCTGGGGTATAGGGTATCCCCCGAACAGGGAGGCTTACCTCGAAAATTCCGGCGGAGGCTGACGGATATGAGAATCGTTTTTCTGGGCACGAACGGCTGGTACGATACCGAGATGGGCAACACGATCTGCACGCTCGTCCAAACGGAACGGTGGGACATCCTTCTCGATGCCGGGAACGGCATCCACCGGGCGGAAAGGTATATCCAAGGCGATAAGCCGGTATTCCTGTTCCTCAGCCATTTTCATGTGGATCACATCGAGGGCCTTCACATTCTGATGAGGCTTCCCTTTCGGAAGGGGCTCTGCATTTGCGGCCCGGCGCGGAGCCGGGAGACTCTGGGGATTTTCCTGAAGGAGCCGTTCACGCTCCCCGTCGCGGCGCTCCCGTATCCGGTGCGGATTCTGGAACTGCCGGCGGAAGCCGCCGCCCTTCCGTTCACCGTCGAGGTCTTTCCGCTCCGCCACTCCGTGATCACGCTGGGATTCCGGATCGCCGCGGATGGAAGGATCGTCGGTTACTGCCCCGACACCGGCTATTGCGAAAACGCCGTCACATTGGGACGATCGGCGGACATCCTCATCACGGAATGCGCGTTCAAGGCGGGCCAATCCAATGAGGACTGGCCTCACCTGACCCCGGAAACGGCCGCCCGGATCGCCGTGGAGGCGGGCGCCAAGCGTCTGGCGCTCACCCATTTCGATGCGAGCCTCTATCGGACGCCTGTCGACCGGAACGAAGCCCAAAAGGTTGCCGCCGGCATTTTCCCGATGTCGGAGACCGCCACGGACAAAATGCAGATCACGCTTTAGAGCGCCGATGTTTTTTGATGGCCTTCGGCGAGAAACAGGTTGCCAAGCGGGGGGCACAGAGCGCAACTTGAAGCCCTCGGCCTCCATCATCATCCATTTGACGGCTTCGGGTGGGGGGTTTGACTTTTCCATGCGATCCCGGTATGAACGAAACGGATCGGAATCACGTCCGTGACCGGAGATATCCATGAAGATGCATGAAGAGACCCTCTGTTTACCGCCGACTTTTACCGCCGGCCGCCAACGGCACGGTTTCCGGATCCTCCGGGTCGAAAAGATCCCGGAAATCCGCGTGACCGCCTACGAGATCGAGCATGAAACAACCGGGGCAAAGATCCTGCACCTCCATTGCAGGGACCGGGAAAACCTCTTTGCGATCGGTTTTCGGACGCCACCCGGGGATTCAACCGGCGTGCCGCACATCCTGGAACATTCCGTCCTGGCCGGTTCCGAACGTTACCCCCTCAAGGATGTGTTCAACGAACTCCTCCGGGGAACGCTCCAGACCTTCCTCAATGCCTTCACCTACCCGGACAAGACGGTCTACCCGGTGGCGAGCCAGGAAAAACGCGATTTCTTCAACCTCGCGCGGGTCTATACGGACCTGGTCCTCCATCCCCGCCTGCTGCCGGAAACCTTTCTGCAGGAGGGCCACCATCTCGAATTCGATGCAAACGGCGAATTGATCGTCACCGGGATCGTCTACAACGAGATGAAGGGGGCCTACTCCTCGCCGGAGTCCCTGATGTACAAGGCCCTCCAGGAAAACCTCTATCCGGACACGCCCTATGCCTGCGACTCGGGAGGCGATCCTGAAAGGATTCCCGACCTGACCTACGACCGGTTCCGGACCTTCCACCGAACCTTCTATTCCCCGTCAAACGCCCGCATCCTGCTCTACGGAGACATACCGACGGAGGAGCATCTGAAGTTTCTTAAGGAGATCCTCTCGGGCTTCGAGCGGGTTGAGGTCGACTCCTCCATCGTTTTGCAGCCCCGCTGGACGATGCCCCGCTCCATTCACGGTTATTTTCCGATCGAGCAGGATGAAAAAATGGAGGGAAAGAGCACGGTGAATCTGGCCTGGATGACCGCGGAAAACACTTCGGTCGAAACGGCGATGCTGATCGGGATTGTGGCCGACCTGCTCGTCGGGAGCGCCGCATCCCCTCTCCGGAAGGCCCTCATCGATTCGGGCCTCGGGGAGGACCTCTCTCCCGTCACGGGCCTGGAGCGCGACCTCAGGCAGATCGTCTTTTCGGTCGGCCTGCGCGGAACCGACCCGGACAAAGCCCCACGGATCGAAAACCTGATCCTCGACACCTTGCGGGACACGGCAGCCGGAGGTTTTGACCGGGAGCTCATCGAAGGCACCCTCCACCAGGTGGAGTTTCACGGACGGGAGATGGTCCGCGGCAGTTGTCCGTACGGAATCATTCTGATGGGGCGGGCCTTCCATACCTGGCTCTACGACGGGGACCCGCTGACGGACATGAATTTCCCGCGCACCATTCGCGGGATTCGCGCAAAATGGGAAGCCGATCCCGGTCTTTTCGGGGAGGCCGTCCGCAAATGGTTCGTCGACAACCCGCACCGTCTCCTCTCGGTCATGGAGCCGAGCCGAACCTTCCTGCAAGAGCGGGAGGAAAAGGTCCGGAAACGGCTGGCCTCTCTTGCCGCCTCGTTGAGTGAAGCCAAAAGAGAAGAGATCCGGGAAGACGCCGTCCGGTTGAAGAAGTTCCAGACGGAGCCGGACCCGCCGGAGGCGGCCGCAACCCTGCCGCAACTCGATATCGGCGAGATCTCGACGGAGATCGAGACGATCCCGACGGAGAGAACGGCCGTGCAGGGAGTCCCCGTCCTCCTCCACGAACTGTTCACGAACGGCATCGTCTACCTCGATCTGGCGTTCGACGTCTCCGACATCCCGGATGAGCTGCAGCCCTACCTGCCGCTGCTGGGCAAGCTCACCCTCCAGATGGGAGCGGCGGGACTTTCCTACGAAGCCATGTCCAAGCGGATCTCGCTGCGGACCGGCGGCCTGGGCGTCCATCTGGCCGCCGGCTCCACGGCCGACGGCGGCAAACACTGGCAGAAGATGATCTTTTCGGTCAAGGCCCTCCATCGGAATGCCGATGACGCAGTCGGCATTGTCCGGGATGTGCTGGCCGAGGGAGATTTGACCGAAACGGCGCGGATGCGGGAATTGATCCTGGAAAGAAAGAACGATCTCCGCGCATCGGTCATACCGTCGGGACATCTCTTTGCCGAGATGGCGGCCGCGGCGGCCCTGTCTCCGCCGGCCTGGCGGGCGGAGCAATGGCACGGCCGAACCCAGCTTCGGCTCGTGGACGGCGTTGCGCAGCGACTCGACCATTCCCGGGAGGAGCTGCTGGAAAAGCTCGAACTTCTGCGCCGGACGGTTTTCGTCGGCAGCCGAATGATCCTGAACATGACCGCCGACACGGAGGGACTGCAGAAATTGACCGGCGCGACCGGCACATTGGTCGGGGCCTTGCCGGCCGGGGATCGACCGGAGATCGCGGGCTGGCGCAAACGCAAGGCCGGCCATGTCGGGATCGCCATTCCGGCCGAGGTCTGCTATGTCGCCAAGGTTCTTGCGGCGCCGCCCTACGCCGATCCGATGTCCCCCGCCCTTTTCGTGCTGGCCAGGCAACTTTCGAACGGATACCTCTATAAGCATATCCGGGTTCAGGGAGGGGCCTACGGGGGATCCTGCCGTTACGAACCGATCAGCGGCCTGTTTTCTTTCCTTTCGTACCGGGACCCCCATCTTACGAAAACCCTGGACATATTTGAAAAAGCCGCGGATTTTATCTGCAGCGGCCCGATCCCCCGGGAAGAACTGAGAAAGGCGGTCATCGGCGCGATCGGCGCGCTCGACCGCCCGCTGGATCCGGCAGGCAGGGGGTATACCGCGATGATCCGCGAGTTTTCGGAGATGACGGACCCGATGCGCGTCCGGTTCCGGAAGGAGGTGCTGGGCGCCGATCCGGAGCGGCTGCTGCAGTCCGCCCGGAGCTATTTCCCGAACGCGGTGAAAGCGGCGGTGTCGGCCGCATGCGCGCCCGAAGAGCGTCTCCGGAGGGCCAACGAATCGCTGCCGGAGAAGCTGGAGATCGAAAAGCTGACCGTTTGACCGCTGCGCCTGTTTAACCGCTGCGCCTTGCGTTTTCACGGCAGTTCTGTGATAATCAGACAAAATCCATTGGAGGGGTCTGAAATACGATGAAAGCTCTGGTCACCTACTACTCCGTAACGGGCAACACGGAAAAGCTCGCCCGCGCCATCTACGAGGCGATTCATGTCGACAAGGAACTTCTTCCCTTTCAGGAGGTCAAGAGCACAAAAGGCTACGATATCATTTTTATCGGTTTCCCGGTTCAGGCCCACAGCGTTCCCGCCAAGCTCATCCCCTTTTTCAAGGAGCTGCCCGCGGGACAGAAAATCGCTCTCTTTTGCACGCACGGTTCGCTCCGGGGAGGCCAACTGCCCAAACAGGCGTTGGAGCATGCGGTCAGTCTCGCCACCGGGGCAAAGATCGTCGGCACCTTCGGGGTCCGGGGAAGGGTGAGTGAAAAAATCATCGATGCGCTGATGAAGCAGTTGGAGCACCGGGCCTGGGCGGAAGAGGCGCGAGGGGCCCACGAACATCCCAACGAGACGGATCTGACGGACGGAAAGGAATTCGCCCGGGGCGTTCTCGCCAAGGTCGGCCGTTAGTATCTTTACAGCAGTTCGGGAAGCTTCTCCAGCGCTTTTTCCAGGAACTCCGGCTTCTGGCCGCCCGCCTGGGCCATATCGGGCCGGCCGCCTCCGCTCCCGCCGACGACCGGAGCGACGGCCTTGATGATGTTTC
Source organism: Syntrophales bacterium (assembly GCA_034677965.1). Lineage (GTDB taxonomy): Bacteria > Desulfobacterota > Syntrophia > Syntrophales > UBA5619 > UBA5619. The sequence continues at coordinate 12,144 of JAXDCM010000077.1, read as the reverse complement.
CCGCGTGGTAGCGCTTCGTCAGATCCTTCGTGACGATGCAAAGAAGCATCGCCTTCCCCTCCGACCGGCTCCCGAGCAGAATGATCCCGGAGCGGAGCCGGTCCCGGAGCTTGTCGCCGAAATCCCGGAGGGTCTTCGCGTCGGACGCCTCCACGACAGCCGACAAAATATCGACCCCGTTGAGGTTCCGGACGCGGCCCATCAGATCGCCTGAATCCTTCGCGGCCAGCTTCCCCTTGAGCGATTCAATTTCCTTTTCCAGCTCCCGCTCCCTCCGGAGAAGCTTTTCCGTTCTTTCCGATGTCTCCAGCAGGCCGATCTTCAGAAGTCCGGCCGTCTCCCGAAGTTCGTTCTCCACACGCTGCGCATGCTCGACCGCTTTTTTCCCGGTGACCGCCTCGATCCGGCGGACCCCCGCGGCCACGGCCGATTCCTGGACAATCTTGAAGAAGCCGATGTCTCCGGTCCGGGCCACATGGGTCCCCCCGCAGAGCTCGCTGCTGAACCCGGTCATCTCGACGACGCGCACCGTCTCCCCGTATTTTTCGTCGAACACGGCCGTCGCCCCCGTTTTGACCGCCTCATCGAGAGGCATCACCGCGGTCTCCACCGGAACATTCGCGCGGATCATCCGGTTGACCAGCGTCTCCACGCGCCTCAGCTCCCCCTCCTCGATCCTCGAAAAATGGGTGAAGTCGAAGCGGAGCCGCTCAGAGTCCACCAGCGAACCGGACTGCTTGACATGCTCCCCGAGGACCGTTTTCAACGCGGCCTGCAGGAGGTGGGTCCCGGAATGGTTGGCCTCGGTCGCCTGCCTTGTCTCGTCGTCCACCGTCAGCCGGACAGTGTCGCCGACCCGGATCTTTCCGTGCCGAAGCCGTCCGACGTGGCTGATCAGATGATCGAGGGGGCGCTGGGCATCCGCCACCTCGAACAGAAAGCCGTCGCCTTCGATCAGGCCGGTGTCGCCGACCTGCCCGCCGATTTCGCCGTAAAAGGGGGTCTTCGCAACAATGATCTCGGCCGCGTCGCCGTCGGCGATCTCCCCGACCGGCTGCCCCTGCTTCAAGATCGCCGTCACCTGCGATTCGGTGGGCTCGGCTCTGTATCCGTAGCCGACAAATTCGGCGGCAATCCCCTCGACGGAAAGCCGGTGATAGACCTCGGATATCGCCTCTTCGCCGCTTCCCCTCCAGGACTCCCGCGCCTTCTCCCTCTGGTTTGCCATTGCCTTTTCAAATCCGTCCATGTCGAGCGACAGGCCGTCCTTGCGAACGATATCCGCCGTGAGATCCGTCGGAAAGCCGAAGGTGTCGTAAAGCTTGAAGACGATCTCGCCGGGAATCACCTCTTTCCCCGCCCCCTTCAATGCAGTCACTTCCTCTTGCAGGATCCTAAGGCCGGCATCGAGGGTCTCGATGAAACGCTGCTCTTCACTCTCCACGACTTTTCGGATGAATGCGGCCTTGTCGGCCAGATCCGGATAGGCCCCCTTCATCTCGTCGATCACGACCCCGCAGACCTCATGGAGAAAAGGGCGACCCATGCCGAGGAGCTTCCCGTGTCGGGCCGCCCGCCGCAGGATCCTCCGAAGCACATAACCGCGACCCTCGTTGCTCGGCAGAACGCCGTCGCCGATGAGAAAGGCGACCGAACGGCTGTGGTCGGCAATCACGCGGATCGAGATGTCGTCCTCTTCATTTTTTTTGTAGGCCCGGCCGCTGATCTTTTCGATGAAGCGGATGACGCCCGCAAAGAGGTCGGATTCATAGTTGCTCTTCACCCCCTGGACGACGGCCGCCAGGCGCTCCAGCCCCATCCCCGTGTCGATGTTCGGTTTGGGCAGCGGGGTCAGCTTCCCGGAGGCGTCGCGGTCGAACTGGGTGAAGACGAGGTTCCAGATCTCGAGGTGCCGGTCGCATTCGCAGTGGACGTCGCAGGTCGGTTTCCCGCAGCCCGTACCCTCGCCCTGGTCGTAGATGATCTCGGAGCAGGGGCCGCAGGGGCCGGTCTCCCCCATCATCCAGAAATTGCTCTTCTCGCCCATCCGGATAATCCTCTCCGCCGGGACCCCCATCTTTTCATTCCAGATCCGGAACGCCTCGTCGTCGTCCCGATAGATCGTGACCCACAGTCTCTCCTTCGGCAGGGCCATCACGCCCGTCAGGTATTCCCACGACCAGGCGATCGCCTCGGCCTTGAAATAATCCCCGAACGAAAAATTGCCCAGCATTTCGAAAAACGTGTGATGCCGCGCCGTGACGCCGACGTTCTCCAGATCGTTGTGCTTCCCCCCGGCCCGCACGCATTTCTGAGAGGTGACCGCCCGGTGGTAGCCGCGATCCTCCAGCCCCAGGAAACAGTTCTTGAACTGGACCATTCCGGCATTCGTGAAAAGGAGTGTCGGGTCGTCCTTGGGAACCAGGGAGGAACTGGCGACCCGCGCATGCCCCTTCCCCTCGAAAAATTTCAGAAAACTCTCGCGAATCTCACTCCCCGTCATCGTCATGGAAACCTTCCTCCCCCGCTTTGTTCAATAAACTCAGGATCAGTCCCGTGGGAAAACCCTTTCCCGTCAAATGCCTCGCCAGCGCCGCCTTTTCCTGTTCGTCCAAGAGTGAGGCCGGCCTTCCCCGGGTCTTCTTCCGAATCAGCCTTTCGGCGGCCTCTCTTTCGTCCAGCTCCCCCCGGACTTCCTCGATCGCCTGCCTGCAGAGATCCGCGGCGATTCCTTTTTGCCGAAGGTCCAGGACGATCCGCCGGTCGCCCGCGAGACGGCCGACGGCCAGCGCCCGCGCCCTCTGCCGGGCGAACGCCGCATCGTCGAGGTATCCGAGCTCACGGCATCGCCGGACCACCCGATCCACCATCCCGGCGGCAAAACCGCCCGCCCGAAGCTTGACCCGCACCTCCTTTTCGCTGTGCGCCCTAAGCGCCAGCAGTCGGAAGGCCTTCGCTTCGGCCCGGCCGGCTTCACGCTCATCGTCCATCGCCTATTTCGGCTCTTCCCGGACCGCGGCCGTCTTCGGTTTGACGCCGAGCTTCTCGCGAACCTCCGCCTCGATCTGGGCCAGGACCTCCCCGTTCTCCTTCAGGAAGTTCCGGGTATTGTCCCGCCCCTGCCCGAGGCGCTCCCCCTTGTAGGAGTACCAGGCGCCGCTCTTCTCGATGATGCCCTGATCCGCCGCCAGGTCGATCACGTCACCCTCCTTCGAGATTCCCTCCCCGAAGATGATGTCGAATTCCGTTTCCCGAAACGGCGGGGCAACCTTGTTTTTGACGACCTTGACGCGGGTCCGGAAGCCGATCACATCCTGACCCGTCTTGATGGCGCTCACCTTCCGGATATCCAGGCGCATCGTCGCATAGAACTTCAGCGCGTTGCCGCCCGTCGTGGTTTCGGGATTTCCGAAAAATACGCCGATCTTCATCCGGAGCTGATTGATGAAAACCACGGTCGTTCTGGATTTGCTGATGCTCCCGGTCAGTTTCCGGAGGGCCTGCGACATCAGCCGCGCCTGGAGCCCCATCTGGGCGTCCCCCATCTCCCCTTCGATTTCCGCCTTCGGGACCAGCGCGGCGACGGAATCCACGACGAGGATGTCCAGCGCGCCGCTGCGGACCAGCGTCTCGGAGATCTCCAGCGCCTGCTCCCCGGTGTCCGGCTGCGAGATCAGCAGATCGTCCGTGTTGACGCCGATCTTCCGTGCGTAGGCGACATCCAGCGCATGCTCGGCGTCGATGAAGGCCGCCAGCCCACCGAGCTTCTGCGCCTCGGCCACGATATGAAGCGCCAGCGTCGTTTTCCCCCCCGATTCGGGCCCGAAGATCTCGATGATCCTCCCCCGCGGAACGCCTCCGGTCCCGAGCGCGATGTCGAGGCTGATCGATCCCGTGGAGATCGCCGGAATGTCGGAAATCACCTCCCCGCCGCCCAGCCGCATGATCGCCCCTTTGCCGAACTGCCGCTCAATCTGCGTGATCGCCAGATCGACCGCCTTTGCCCTTTCCATATCCGCTGCCATAGCTTCCTCCTTCATTCCGCTTTCGGATTCATGCCCCGGTTTCAATGGGACAGTCGCCTTGCTGTCTCAACCCGTCTTTTCTCCCGCAAATGGATAGACGGCAAGCCGCGTGTAAACGGCCCCCAGGGGCGTCAGGTCGCTCTTGAACAGGCAGAGGCCGGTGGCCGTAAATTTCGCGCCCGCATCCGTTTGCGTCTGCTCGAGCGCCTCCGCCAGGCCACTGGGTCCCCTCGGGCTCCTGATCCGCCCCAGTGTGAAATGGGGGCGGAAGTGCCGCGCCTCCGCGGGAAAGCCGATCTCTGCAAGCGTCCGCTCCAGCCCCCTCTGGAAGCTCGCCAGGCGCTCCACCTCGCCGTCCATGCCCAGCCAGACGACCCGTGGCCGGTTCCTATCGGGGAAAACCCCCGCACCGCCGATCGCAAGTTCGAACGGCCCCACCTCTGCCGCGGCCTTCCCCGCGACCGCCGAGATGTTCTCGATGACCTCCGGGCGGACGTCGCCGAAGAATTTCAGCGTCAGATGAATCGACTCCGGCCGGACCCAGCGGACATCCCCTCGGACTGTTTTTTTCAGCCGGTTTTGTATCCGCCCGATTTCCCGACGGATCTCCTCCGGCGGATCGATCGCCAGAAAAGAGCGGATCGTCGTTTCAACCGTCATCGCGCAACTCACCCGTCAGATGCCGCCAGAGCGTGAGCAGAGCGGCCTGCGACGCCATCATTTTGTTCCGTCGTCGATCCCAGCGGAAGGCATAGGGACGGCAGAAGGTCTTCCCGCCATCGGCCAGCGCGACAAAGACCGTTCCCACCGGCTTTGCCTCCGTCCCGCCGTCGGGCCCGGCAATTCCCGTCACGGCCAGACCCAGATCGGTTCCGGCCGACTTGCGGGCCCCCTCGGCCATCCACCGCGCCGTCTCGGCGCTGACGGCCCCGTGTTCCCGGATCACCGCCTCCGGCACGCCCAGCAGGGCGGTCTTGGCAGAGTTGCTGTAAGTGACCAGACCGCGTTCGAGAAAAACGGAACTGCCCGGAATGTCCGTGAGACGATCCGTGATCAGGCCTCCCGTGCAGGACTCCGCGACGGCGAGCGTCCATTTCCGCTCCGTCATCCGCCGTGCCACGTTCCCCGCAAGCGTTTCGTCGCCCATCGCGAAGATGTGTTTCCCCAGCCTCGCCTCCACCCGTTTCCGCGCCTCGCGGAGTTTTTCCTCCGCCGTCTCCGCGGAGGCTTCCCGGACCGTCAGCACGAGGTGATTCTCGGGGAAATTCGGATAAAAGCCGATTCCGACCCCGAGGCCGGCCAGATCGGCATCGGCCATCGCGTCATCCACCGACGCTTCGGGCAGGCCGAAAAGCTTGAAGGTGAGCGTCTGCACATGCTGCACAGCCTCGGGAAACGCCTTCCTGAAGAGCGGGATCACCCCTTCAAAGAGCATCCGGCGCGCCTCGAAGGGAACCCCTGGAATGACGGCGACGACCCGCCCGTCCCGCCGCAGCGCGAAGCCCGCAGCCGTCCCCACCGGGTTGGCGATGATCTCCGCCCCGTCGGGGAAAATGGCCTGCTTGGCGTTGTTCTCCGTCCAGCGGAGCCCCCGCCCCTCGAAGATTTCGTGGATGTGCGCGAGGACGACCGGATCGCTGTAAAGCCCCGCGCCGAAGGCCTTGGCCAGGGCCGCCGTCGTGATATCGTCGGCCGTGGGACCCAAACCTCCGGTCACGATCACCCCCTCCGCCCGGGCCAGAAGATACATCAACGCGTCATGAATGGCGCGGTTTTCATCGCCCACGGAGATCATCCCCACGACCGGCCAGCCCTGCTGCTGCATCGCCCGGGATATCAGCGCGGAGTTGGTGTCCTGGATCCGACCGGTGGTCAACTCGTTCCCGATGGTCAATATGCCGATTTTCATACAATCCCTCGATATCCTTATCCTGTTGGAGGGGAACTTTTCGCCCCCTCCCGGTTCACATTCCGAACCCGTAAATCAGAGCCTGAAGAACCAGATTGGCGTAAACCCCCGCCGCCAGATCGTCCGCCACCACCCCGCAGCCCCCCGGAAGCCGGTCCTGGAAGAGCCGCGCCGGAAAGGGCTTCACGATGTCGAAGAGCCGGAACAGCACAAATCCCAGCGCAACATGGGAAATCGTCGGCGTCACCAGGAAAAGGGTCCACTGGAGACCGGCGATCTCGTCGATCACGATGCACGGCGCGTCCTTCCGGCCGAAGAGCCTCTCCGCCTCGTCTGAAACATACCAGGCCAGGCAGGTGAAGGCCAGGATCGAGATCAGCCAGATCGGCCATGAAAAGAACGAAAAGAGCCAGTACAGCGGGATGCCGACCACCGTTCCCGCCGTACCCGGCGCCAGCGGCGAAAACCCGCTTCCGAAACCGGCGGACAAAATCCTGATGAATTTTTCGTTCAAAGCCCCCCTTCCCCGGCGGACCTATACGGAAAACGCCGAATATAGAGCGGGTAAACTAACCTCTTTTCGTCCGCGCTGTCAATCACGACTTGCCGGCTTTTGTAAAACCCTCCCCGGCTTTGAAAAATCCCTTGACAATAGAACGATAGTTCTATTATACCGGAAACCAAGGGAAGGCAAGGTTTTTTTATCAGGAGCAGGCCGCACCATGAATGAGATCATTTTCAGCCTCCGCAGTTGGCCGAGAGCAATCCTCCACATCGATGGAGACGCCTTCTTCACGTCTTGCGAGGAGGCGATCCATCCGAAACTGAAGGGGAAACCGCTCATCACGGGGGGTGAGCGGGGGATCGTTGCCTGCGCGAGCTACGCGGCCAAAAAGCTGGGGATCCAGCGCGGGATTTCCCTCCACGAGGCGAAGCGGATCTGCCCGGGGCTGGTCGTCCTCCCTTCCGACTACGAGACCTACAGCCTCTTTTCCCGGCGGATGTTCAACGTCATCCGTCGCTTCACCCCCCAGGTGGAGGAGTACTCCATCGACGAGGCCTTCGCCGACCTGACCGGTATGCGGCGGGCCCTGCGGGCCTCCTACGAATCGATCTCCCTGAAGATCCGGACGGAGATCGCGCGCGAGCTGGGGATCACCGTCTCCGCGGGCCTGAGCCTCACGAAGGTCCTCGCCAAGGTCGCCTCCAAACACCGGAAGCCGATGGGCTTTACCGTGATCCCGGGGAGGGCCATCGCCGCCTATCTGGAGACGCTGCCCGTGGAGAAGATCTGGGGGGTCGGTCCGGCGACAACGGATTACCTCGCCAAGATGGGCGTCCGGACCGCGCTGGAGTTCGCCCGCCTTTCCGAGAAAACGGTCCGGGAGCGGTTCACGAAACCCGGTATGGAGATCTGGCAGGAGCTCAGGGGGGAGTCGGTCTATCCCGTCCTGCCGGAGGAGAAGAGCGTCTACACCTCGATCAGCAAAACGAAAACCTTTGCCCCGTCGACCTCGGACCGGGACTACCTCTTCGCCCACCTGCTCCGCAACCTGGAATCGGCCTGCATCAAGGCGCGGCGCTACGGCCTCGCCCCCCGCAGGATCGCCGCTTTCCTGAAGAAGCGGAACTTCGACACGGAGGGCCGGGAGGCGAAACTTAACCGCCCCTCTTCCCGTCCTCTGGAGCTTTCCGATCTGCTCCGCGGCCTGTTCAACGGGATGTACAAGCGCTACGAGCTCTACCGGGCGACCGGCATCGTGCTGATGGATCTCGTCCAGGACACGCAGGTCCAGTATGCCCTCTTCGAGGACCCTATCCGGGCGGAGAAGATCCGGGAGCTCTATGAGGCGGTCGATGCCCTCAGCGGCAGATACGGGAAACACACCCTCCACCTCGGCGCCTCCCACCCCATCGAGGTCCGGGGCCAGGGCCGACGCGGGGCGCCCACCGTGCGCGAACAGACGCAACTCTACGGCGAGACCCGCCGCAAACACCTGCCCCTGCCGCTGTTCCAAGGGGAGATCCGATAAAAAATGTATTGTAACGGTTGATGAAGGCGTCTTACATGTTTTCCGTATAAGACACCATGAGGATCAGCCTGCCAAATACAATTACTGTAATGTTTAACGGTTTTCTGGTATGAGAAGAATTGTCTTAGTCTACAGGATGCGGAACAAGGGTCTTATATGGAAACCATATAAGACATAGGTGGGCGTAACTTCAAATGACGTATCCAAAAGATGACGAGATAAAAGGTAAGTGTAAGTATCAGATAATTGCTGCGGCTCTTGCTACAGTAATTATTTGGCCACTGTTTTTTATAAAGCACGGTTCCCCATCATGCAGTAATATTCTTCCTTTCGTTACAGTCATGGGACTCTATCTTGATATCCTTGGTGCAGTTATAGCGTCAATAGAAGCTCCATATTTCGGGTTATTTGCAGATGGTGGAGATGTTGAAATAAAAAGAAGAAGGATAAAAGAAAAGTATCTTAAAATCGGTTTAACATTCATAGGCATAGGTTTTTTATTCCAAGGTGTTGCAGCAGTCTTTTCAAAATAATTCATATGGCAAAGCGCCCAACAAAAGGTTCCAGCCAATGCGCTACGCTCCGGCTGATCTTTTCGTTGCCCCGGAGAGGTGATGAATGAATGCCTTTGCTGACTACCTCAGAGAGATACGGAAGAACCTCGACAAAGGCGACTCCACCGAACACACCCATCGCCACGCTCTGGAAACGCTTCTTGAAGGGTACGGCAAGGATATTGACGCCACGAACGAACCCCGCCGAATCGCCTGCGGCGCGCCCGACTTTAACATCAGTCGGAAGGGTATCCCCCTCGGGCATGTGGAGACGAAAGACGTTGGCATCAACCTCGACGAGATGGAGCGCGGCAAAGGACCGAACGGGGATCAGTTCAAACGGTACTCCATACTGCCCAACTGGATTCTAACGGACTATCTCGAATTCCGCTGGTACGCGGCCGGTGAGAAACGCCTCGTCGTTCGCGTGGCAGACCTGGACGGCAGGGGCAAACTCAAACCCGCTGCGAATGGTGAGGAGCGTCTGACCGAACTCCTGACCGCCTTTTACGCTCAACCCGCGTTGACCATCGGCACCGCCAAGGAACTCGCCAACCGCATGGCCGGCATGACGCGCATGGTCCGAGACCTCATCCTTTCCGCCCTTCAGCAGGAAGAGGAAAAGGCGGCGCAGGTCAAGAGCGGGGTCGTCCGCGAGACCATGCCGGGGTACGGTGCACAGACCAACTGGCTGCACGAGTGGCTGCGCGCCTTCAGGGACACGCTCATCCCCGATCTGTACGAACATCAGTTTGCCGACATGTTTGCCCAAACCCTGGCCTACGGCCTCTTCGCCGCCCGCGTACATGAGCCGAATAGACCCTTCTCGCGTGAGTCTGCGGCCGTCAATCTCCCCCGCACCAATCCCTTCCTTCGTGAACTATTTGAGCAAATTGTCGGCGTTAGGATGCCGGACACGATTGCCTGGGCCGTGGACGACATGGTCCAACTCCTTAAGCACGCCGATATGGCGAAGATCCTCCGAGACTTCGGCAAATGCAAGGGCAGGGAAGACCCCGTTGTCCACTTCTACGAGACCTTCCTTGTCGCCTACGATCCGGCCATGCGGGAAATCCGTGGCGTTTTCTACACCCCGGAGCCGGCAGTCAGCTATATCGTCCGCTCGATTGACTGGCTGTTGAAGACCCGACTCGGCCGCCCAAAAGGACTGGCCGACGAAGACACCCTCATTCTCGACACGGCCACCGGAACCGCTACCTTCCTCTACTTCGTCATTGATCTGATCCACGAGGGATTTCGGAAACAACTCGGCGCGTGGGACGGTTACGTCGGCCGCCACCTGCTGCCCCGCATCTTCGGATTCGAACTGCTCATGGCACCCTATGCGATTGCGCACCTCAAACTCAGCATGCTCCTTGAACAGTCCGGCTACACCTTCGGCAGCGACCAACGCCTTGGCATCTACCTGACCAACACGCTGGAAGAAGCCGCGAAGAAGTCGGAAATGCTCCTCGGCCAGTTCGTCTCTCGCGAAGCGAACGCGGCTGCCGAGATCAAGCACGAACGTCCGATCATGGTGGTTCTCGGCAATCCCCCGTACTCCGGACACTCTGCCAACAAGGGCGAATGGATTACTGGTCTGGTACGCGATTATTATCAGGTTGACGGCCACCCACTCGGCGAGCGCAATCCGAAGTGGCTCCAAGATGACTACATGAAGTTCATCCGTTTCGCCGAATGGCGGATCAACCAGACCGGCGAAGGCGTTCTCGGCTACATCACCAACCATGGCTATCTCGACAACCCCACTTTCCGAGGTATGCGCCAGCACCTCATGCAGACCTTCGACGAGATTTACGTCCTCGACCTGCACGGCAACTCCAAGAAGAAGGAGAAATCACCGGACGGCGAGAAAGACGAAAACATTTTCGACATCCAACAAGGCGTGGCGATCCTACTGACTGTAAAAGTTAAGACAGGAACCGGTGAGGCGAGGAAGGCCCCGGCGCGTGTGTTCCATGCCGACTTGTGGGGACGGCGCGAAATCTACGATGGCGACCAACTCACCGGCGGCAAGTACAACTGGCTCTGGCAGAACAGTGCAGAAACAACGCCATGGCAAGAGTTGAATCCATCGTCACCATTCTATCTGTTTAGACTGCAGAATGACGAACTAATGGTGGAGTACGAGAAAGGGCCCAAGATCACGGATATTCTGTTGCTAAACGGATGGGGGATTGCGACGAGAAAGGACTATCTGCTTGTCGATTTCGACAAGACCGTATTGACCACTAGATTCGAGAATATCCGGAAACTGCCTCTTGACGAGGCAAAAGAGAAATACGGCGTCAAGGACTCTCCGCATTGGAGTTTGGAAACAGCGCGGAAACAGATGTCCACGGATGCGTCAGATTCAGTCCGTCCGATTCTCTTTCGTCCGTTCGATTCGCGTTTTGTTTTCTATGAGAAATGCATGATTGAACGCGGTGATCATCGTTACGGTCTGATGCGGCATATGTTCGATAGGAACCTATCATTGATCACCGTTCGTAGAGCGGAGGTGTCAGGGATCCCTAATCATTTCTTCTGTTCCGACCAAATGTCGGTCTTGCACTCAACATCGGCGAAGGAAGGTAATTTCGTTTTCCCTCTCTACCTCTATCCCGCTGCCGACGAACTGGACACGGCGGCTGGACGCCGTCCGAACATCAGTCCTGCATTTCTGAAAGCGTTGGCGGAGAAACTCGAGGCACCGCAGGAAGGGCCGCATGGACTGCCCAAGGGCGTGACCCCCGAGGACATCTTCCACTACGCCTATGCCGTATTCCATTCGCCGATCTACCGCACGCGCTACGCCGAGTTTCTGAAGATTGACTTTCCGCGCCTGCCGCTCACGAGCAACCGGGACATGTTCTTCAGTCTGGCTGCTTTGGGCGGAGAATTGGTCGGCCTGCATCTCATGGAATCGCCGAAACTCAATGACCTTATTACCGAATTTCCCGAGAAGGGTAGCGATTCCGTGGAGAAAGTGATGTTTGCGGTGGTCGCTGACCCACAGGCGACATCGGACTCAGGTCGCGTCTGGATTAACCCGACCCAGTACTTCGGCGGCGTACCGGCGGCGGTCTGGAGTTTCTACATCGGCGGTTACCAAGTCTGCGATAAATGGCTCAAGGACCGCAAGGGCCGCACCATGACATACGAAGACATCCAACACTATCAGAAGATCGTCGTCGCCCTGAACGAGACGATCCGCCTCATGGCAGAGATTGACAAGGTGATCGAAATACAAGGCGGCTGGCCCACAGCGTTTTCCGGAAACAAGACATAAAAATGGCGAACAACGGCGTGGTCCTTACGCGGAACCCGCGCCGGACACACCGATTGTTAGGCAGTGACCGAATCTATTCACACCCATAAGGAGATTATCTGAAATGGACATTCCACGGATCTTCAACATCAGCGAAAGTGCTCACCGAATCCATAACCCGTTCACACCCGAAAAGTTCGCCACTCTCGGCGAGGCGCTTCGTCTGGAATCGGGGGCCCGGGTGCTCGATCTCGGCAGCGGTTCGGGAGAGATGCTGTGCACCTGGGCACGCGATTACGGCGTCATCGGCACCGGCATCGACATGAGCCGGTTGTTCACCGAACAGGCGAAA
>JAXDCM010000076.1:0-28423 GCA_034677965.1 Syntrophales bacterium | reverse complement strand
CCGAAGACCTTCCTCACTCACGCGGCGTTGCTGCGTCAGGGTTTCCCCCATTGCGCAAGATTCCTCACTGCTGCCTCCCGTAGGAGTCTGGACCGTGTCTCAGTTCCAGTGTGGCTGATCATCCTCTCAGACCAGCTAACCATCGTCGCCTTGGTAGGCCATTACCCTACCAACAAGCTAATGGTACGCGAACTCATCCTTCAGCGAGGGCTTGCAAGCAGAGGCTCTCTTTGGCTGCTCGACCAAGGTCGAGCAGTATTATTCGGTATTAGCCCACCTTTCGATGAGTTGTTCCCAACTGAAGGGTAGATTATCCACGCGCTACTCACCCGTGCGCCACTTTACTCAGGTCCCGAAGGACCCTTTCTCGTACGACTTGCATGTGTTAGGCACGCCGCCAGCGTTTGTTCTGAGCCAGGATCAAACTCTCCAGTTTTTATCCTGAGGGAGATTTCTCTCCCCATAGACTCATTGAACCTACGTGTACAAAGGACCCACAAATCAATTATCCCTCTATTCAATTTCCAAAGAGCCAATCAGAAACGAGCTGTGACATTTAAACCAACTTCATTTCCCTGTCAAGAACTTTTTTCGATCTTTTTTCATCCCAAACCAATCTCATTTGGGCTGGAAGGTGTTTCTACATCTACTCGACCCGCATTGTCAAGCTAAAATCAAGTAAAAACCTTTTTTCTCTGCCCAAGCTTTTTGAAAGAACGAGCGGGGCTTCTGATCCATCTGTCCCCAAAAGTCAAGCGCTCTTTTTGTTTCCGGCGGACCCTTTCCGAGTGACTGAACCCCCACCGCATCCATCCATCCGGATGATCCGACAAAACCCCGTTACCTCACTTGAGCAAGAGAATCACATACCGTTTCTTCCCTTTGCGCAGGCGGATTTCACCCTTTTCATCCGCATCGGGGAAACCGATCTTCTCATCGAATGCGACGATCTGCCGGTCATTGACATACGCCCCTCCCTGCGCAATGAGGCGCCTGGCTTCCCCCCGGGAGGAACAGAGTCCCGCCTCCTGAAAAAGTTCAAATGCCGGGATGCCTGCAGCCAGCGATTTTCGGCTTTTTTCAATCGAAGGAATCGCGGCCGTTCCCAGTTCCTCGGCAGACCGCGGAATGGCACTGGAAGGGAACATCCCGGATTCGACCGGTTTCAGACCGAAGGCTTCGGAGGAGGCCTTCCAAACGGCAACCGCAGCGTCTTCGCCATGGGCAATCTTCGTCGCTTCAAAAGCCAAAACCGCTTTGGCCCTATTGAGACGCGAATCGGTCAGGCTCTTGACCGCCGAGATCTCCTCCATCGGCAGAAACGTAAAAAGGGCGAGGAAGCGTCCGACATCCGCATCTTCCGTGTTCATCCAGTACTGGTAATATTCATAAGGGGATGTGAGCTGGGAATCCAGCCACACGGTTCCCCTTTCTGTCTTTCCCATTTTGTGCCCCTGGGATGTGGTCATCAGCGGGAATGTGATGCCGTATGCCGTTTTTTCCTCGATCCTGCGGATGAGGTCTATGCCCGCCACCATATTGCCCCACTGATCGTTACCCCCCATCTGCAACAGACATCCGTACTGCTGAAACAGATAGAGAAAATCATAAGCCTGCAGGAGCATGTAGTTGAATTCAATGAAATTCAGCCCCTTATCCAGGCGGATGCGATAGCTTTCGGCGGCCAGCATACGGTTGACACTGAAGTGGCGTCCGATGTCCCGGAGAAACTCGATGTAGTTGAGCCGTGTGAGCCAGTCCGCATTGTTGAGCAGCAGAGATCCCCCCTCACTGAAATCGAGATAGCGTGAAAGCTGCTTCTTCAGGCACGCCGCATTGATGTCGATCTGTTCCCTCGTAAGGATCTGTCGCATCTCCGTCTTACCGGACGGATCGCCGATCAAACCGGTGCCGCCGCCCACCAGTGCAATCGGCCGATGACCGTGTTTCTGCATGTGGGCCAGTGCCATGATCGGGACCAGAGAGCCGATATGCAGACTGGCCGCAGTGGGATCAAAACCGATGTAACAGGTCACCGGCTCCCGTTCCAGGAGCTCCCTGATCTCAGTCTCACCTGTGACCTGTTCGACAAAGCCTCTCTCCAGAAGCACATCGTATACACTCATCGGCACCCATCCTCCACTATTGTCCAAACAAGGACCGATCCCCATACGGCCGCTTCATAAGGAATATTCAGATTCATCAGGCGGATCCCGATTCCGCCAATGGAACATTCAGCCTTTCCACGCTGACGGCCCGGCCATCCGGCCCAATTTCGACCACCACCCCCTGCAGGCGGATATCCCGCTTGGCAACCTCAAATTTATTCGGGATCTGTAATAGAAATCTTTGCAGGATGTTCTCTTTCCGAACTCCAATCACGGAATCGAACGGACCGGTCATTCCGACATCGGTGACATACGCAGATCCTCCGGGAAGAATCCGTTCATCGGCCGTCTGAACATGGGTGTGGGTTCCCAGAACCGCCGTCACCCGGCCGTCCAGATGCCATCCCATGGCGATCTTCTCCGACGTTGCCTCGGCATGCATGTCCACAAGGATGATCCGTGTTCTCTTCACCAACTTCTCAATCTCCCGATCCGCACTCCGGAAGGGGCATTCAAGCGGATGCATGAAAACCCGTCCCGCCAAATTGAGCACCCCGACCGAAACACCGCCCGGAAGTGCAACCACCACGCTCCCCCGTCCCGGCACCCCTTCCGGATAATTGGCCGGCCGGAGGAGCGTCTCGTAATCATCGACGCATTCCATGATCTCCTTTTTATCCCAGATATGGTTCCCGGAAGTCAGGACATCGATATGGGCCTCAAAGAGCTCTTCGACAATCTCCGCGGTCACGCCGAATCCCGCGGCGGCATTCTCGCAATTGGCGATCACGAAATCGATCCGTTGCTCCTCGATGATTCCCGGAAGAAGCTCCCGTATCGCTCTCCTTCCCGGCTTTCCAACCACATCCCCTGCAAAGAGTACCTTCATGAAAGGATCCTATCGCGCAAAATCGGAGACCCGGGTCTCCCGGATGACGGTGACCTTGATCTGTCCGGGATAGGCCAGTTCCGCTTCGATCTTTTTGATGATGTCCTTGCAAAGCATCACGGTATCATTGTCGGAGATCTTTTCATTTTCCACGAGGATCCTGATCTCCCGACCCGCCTGGATCGCAAAACACTTGCCGACACCGTTGAACGAATTGGCGATATTTTCGAGCTCCTCAAGCCTTTTGACATAACTCTCCAGCATCTCCCGACGCGCCCCCGGTCTCGCCGCGGAAAGCGTGTCCGCCGCCTGGACCAGAACGCCGAGCAAGGTGTTGTTCCTGCCGTCATCATGGTGTGTGGCAATCGCCTGGACGATTCGCGGGGACTCCCCGAACCTTTTGGCATAATCGGCGCCGATGCCGGCATGGGTTCCCTCCACCTTGTGATCGATCGCCTTCCCGATATCGTGAAGGAGTCCGGCCCGCTTTGCCTCCTTGATGTTCATCTTCAACTCGGCCGCCATCATTCCCGTGAGATGGGCCACATCAATGGAATGCTGAAGGACATTCTGGGAATAGCTTGTCCGAAACTTCAGGCTGCCCAGCAACATGACCAGCTCGGGATGCAGATCGTGGACTCCGACATCGAAGGAGATCCTCTCTCCGGTTTCCTTGATGATCGCATCCACCTCCGACCGCACCTTCTTGACGATCTCTTCGATCCGACCCGGATGGATGCGGCCGTCGGTGATCAATCTCTCCAGGGAAAGGCGCGCCACTTCCCGGCGCACCGGATCGAAGCTGGAAAGCACGACCGCCTCCGGCGTGTCATCGACAATCAGGTCGATTCCTGTCGCCGCCTCGATCGCCCGAATGTTTCTTCCCTCCCGGCCGATGATTCTTCCCTTCATCTCATCATTCGGAAGGTTGACCACCGAGACCGTGTTTTCGGCCACATAATCACCTGCGTAGCGTTGGATCGCATAAGAGATGACCTCACGCGCCTTATTGTCGGCCGTCCGCCTGGCATCCTCCTCGATTTTTCGGATGGTCAGGGCGGCATCCTGCTTCGCAGCGGATTCCATTTCGCAGACCAGCAATTTTTTTGCTTCCTCTGAACTGATGCCGGCGATCTGTTCCAGCTTCACCTTCTGTTCTTCCAGCATCCGGTCAGCACGTTCATGTTTTTCATTCAGCTGAGATTCCTTGTGTAAAATCGCTTTTTCCCGGTTTTCACAGGAGGTTTCCCGTTGGGACAGAAGGTCGATTCTTCTCTCCAAATTTTCTTCTTTTGAACGGATCCTTCTTTCCAGACCGTCCAGTTCGTTCTTCCGTTCGCGCGTGTCCTTTTCAAACTCGGCCTTGACCTTGAGCAGGTTTTCCTTTGCCTGCAGGATGGCCTCTTTCTTAATGGTCTCCGCTTCTTTCTTGGCCTCGTCAATGATCCTCGCTGAGAGGTTTTCACAAGACTCCAGTTTTTTCCTTGAAAATTGTTTTTTTACAATGAATCCCAAAACCCCACCGACCACAAACGCAATCAGCAGGATGGGGACCAAAATACCGTTATCGGTCAAAGTGTTCACCTCCTTAGATGTTTAAAAACGAAAACAGATCGTTTACAATGATTTGATTGAGGAATGCGAGGGAGGGGATGCCGTTGAAAAGCGCCGTTAAAAACAACGGAAGATGGGTTAAAAAAACCCCGCCTATGCCGTGTTAACCACCTTTTTGAACCAGTTGCTAAGTGGGCGCCTAATGTTGCCGCTTCAGGCTTTCCGCATTCCGTTTTTTACGGAATGGGTGCGGACATGCACACCGCGGACAAGTAAAGGCCCCCGGTTCCCAGGTGTTGGCTCAAAAAACGAATGTTAATCACGCACATCGCAGGGGATAATCTGTTTACCTTATGTCGTTGATCAAATGGATCAATTGTTCCGATCTGCTCTCCAATTGCTTTCGTAAGTTTTCTTTTGCTCCCGCCATTTGCAAGTATTCATCCGCAATGTTCAACGCGGCCAGAATGGCAATGTTCAACGCCTCCTTGTTCGCGACGGATTTCCCGGCCGCTTGCATCTTTTCATTGACATACCCAACGACACTGGCAACATGCTCATCCCCTGAATCGCTTATCACTGATAGATCCTGCCCCAGTATTCTGACGTCAAAGCGCTTTTTCAACGGACGACCTCAAGGTTTGTTCTATGGCGCTTTTATCTCCTGAAGCAAATCAAGAAGCGAGTCCACTTTTGTGCGTACGGCATCCCGTTCTTCCCTCAGCCCTCCCATTTTTTTGTTTGCCTCATCCAGCTCCTTTGCCTTATTTTGCAACAGCTCTTCCAGTTCCAGATTCCTTTTCTTCAGTAAAGCATAATCACCAATCAGACCACTGATTTTCTTTTCCAGTTCATCGAATTTCAGAAATTCCACGATTTCACCTTTTCCGTCGTGATATCCATCATAAAGAATTCCACCGGTGCGTGACCGGCGCCGGCCTGTTTGTCTCAAATTATGCCGACCCGTCTTATAAAAGTCAAGCGCTTATTTCGTTGATTGGGTATCCGGATCGTCCGGCTCCTCCGGGAAAAAGCCGGACGCTGATCACGATGTCTCAGATGTTTGCGCTCCTCGCCGGGTTCCCTCCCATTTCGTTTCCGCCTCCGGTTCCGTGCCATGCGTCCGAGGACCGGAAAAGGCCTCTTCCGATTCCTCCAGATGTCTGAAAAACTCCCTCACGGCAATCGACGCGGCATTTCCGTCGCTGATGCTTCCGGCAATGCGGCGGAACTGGGCGCCGTCTCTGAGCCCCTTGGTATACCAAAGGAGGTGCTTTCGAAAGTCCCTGGGCCCGACCGTCTCTCCGTAAAAACGAACGGCCAGAGACAGGTGACGCAGAATGACCTCCTCTCTCTGTCGTAAAGAAGGCAAGACGGCCTGGGTTCCGGAAAGATGGGACAGGATATTCTCAACCAGCCACGGATTTCCCAATGCCCCTCTCCCGACCATGATTCCGTCACAGCCGGTCTCTTCGAACATCCGGCCGGCGTCCTCCGGGCAACGGATGTCGCCGTTTCCGATCACGGGAATCCTGAGGCGCCGTTTGAGGGCCGCAATCAGCCGCCAGTCCGATCGACCGCCGAAACCCTGGACGGCCGTTCGAGGGTGAAGAATGACGGCATCCGCACCGCATTCCTCGGCCATCTGCCCTATTTCAACGGCATTGACATGGCGGGCGTCCCAGCCGGCACGTATTTTTACCGTCAGCGGAAGCGCCGAAGCCCTCCTCACCGCTCGCAGGATCACCCCCGCCCGCTCCGGATCCCTCATCAGCGAAGCCCCGGAACCGACCTTTGCCACTTTCTTTACCGGACAGCCCATGTTGACGTTCAGCAGGTCCGCCGCATTTTCTGCGGCAATCTTCGCCGCCGCAACAAGCCTTTCCGGATCGCTGCCGAACAGCTGGACGCCAAGCGGCCGATCCTCCCGCGAAGAGGCGAGATAACGAAGGCTCTTTTCTTTGCCCAGGCTCAGACCGATAGCGCTGACCATTTCCGTAAACGCCAGACCGCAACCGAACGAACGGACGATGGTCCGAAAGGCGAGATCGGTAATTCCCGCCATCGGCGCCAGAAAAACGTTGTTTTTCAACTGAAGATGACCGATCTGCATCAAGTGCCTTCCTCGAAAGAAATACGGAGCGTCTCCCGGGACAGTTCAGACGGTTTTTCCCGCAAGCAGGAAATTCTCTTGGGGAGATGGTTCCGTACGGTCAACAAAAGAAGCCAATGGGTGCGGGGCATCATCGCCGATCCGGCGCCGTGATCCGGCAAGCGGCCTTCTCCAGCTCCTCGGGGGAATTGATCCCCATGACCTCCACCGGATCGGCCGCAACGAATGAGACAGCTTCCATGCCGCGCTGCCGGGCGATATCCACAATATCCGTCAAATAGTATTCCCCCTGGGCGTTCCGGTTTCCAAGACCGGCCACCGCACTGAACAGGAAACGGCTTTCCACACAGTAAATGCCCGTATTGATCTCGGGGATCTTCTTTTCCTCCGGAGAGGCATCCTTCTCCTCGACGATCCTGACAGCCCGACCGTCGCCCGTCTTGACCACCCGGCCATAGCCGGTCGGGTTCTCCGGGATTGTCGTTAGAACCGTTACTGTTGCCCTTTTCATCCGGTGGTGGTCATGCAGGGACTGGATCGTTTCCGGTCGGATCAGCGGGACATCGCCGCACAGAATGACAAGGGTCCCGACATGATCCCGAAAGGCGCCCGCTGCCTGAAGGACCGCATGCCCGGTCCCCAACTGCTCGCGCTGCTCCACAAAGATCAACCCCTGTCCCTGGAACCGCACTCGGATCTGTTCCGCCTGATGGCCGATCACGATAACGATCTTTTTCGCTCCCGCCGACCGGGCCGCCGCGACCGGATAACTCAGCATCGGACGGCCGCAGAGGGGGTGGAGAACCTTCGCGAGGTCGGATTTCATCCTTCTGCCCTTCCCCGCCGCCAAAATGATAGCCGAGAATCCCGCATCCCCTGATATATCGCCGCCCACATTCATGACCGGATCCACCCGATTTCCATCATCAACAGGCCTTCCCCCATCCTCAAAGCCCATCCGGGGCCTATCCCTGGACGCAGAATGCGGCCCGGCCGGACGGGTTGAAAACTTATCAGATCCGGCAGTGAAATGACAAATGAATTCTCTTCACCGATGAAATTGTCCGTGCGGAAATCGTTTATGCCTGCCCCTTCGGTGGATTTGTTTGACTCTACGGTCGTTTTTCGATATGCACTCCATTATCGGACAGACAAAAGCGGAAGGAGATCTCCTGATGACCCGTGTTTTGCTCATCGGCAACGGCGCAAGGGAACACGCCATCGCCGAGGCCATTGTGCGATCGGAACAAAAACCACGGCTTTATTCTTTCATGAAAACGAAAAACCCCGGCATCGCCTCCGTTTCGGAGGTAGTCTGCATCGGACGTTACGATGACCCGGCAGGTGTCGTCGCCTTTGCACGGAAGGCAGGCATCGATTTTGCCGTTGTCGGCCCGGAGGAACCCCTGGGGCATGGGGTTGTGGACGCGCTCGCGACTGCGGGGATTTCGGCGGTGGGACCCACCCGCTCCCTCGCCCGCCTGGAAACATCGAAATCCTTCACGCGAAATCTGCTCAAAAAATACGACATCCCCGGAAACCCACATTTCCGCAATTTCCGTTCACCCGAAGGGATCGAGGCTTTTTTTGACGAGTTGGACGGGATCGTTCTAAAACCGGATGGTTTGACCGGCGGAAAGGGGGTCATGGTCGAAGGAGATCATTTTCAGACGCGCAAAGAGGCCCTGGCTCTCTGCCTGGACATCCTCAAGAGCCACCCCGGAGTCACGGTCGAGGAAAAACTGGAGGGAGAGGAGTTCTCCCTGCAATGTTTCTGCGACGGCCGAACGGTCGCGGCAACCCCACCGGTTCAGGATCACAAAAGACGCTTCACCGGCGACCGAGGTCCGAACACGGGAGGAATGGGTTCCTATTCCGCTGCCGACCATCTTCTCCCCTTCCTGGACGCCGACGCCGTCGCCGAAGGTCTGGCGATCACCAGAAAAGTTGCCGAAGCGATCCGGCGGGAGACCGGAGTCCCCTACAAGGGGGTCATGTACGGCGGCTTCATGATCACCCGTTCCGGGGTCAAGCTGATCGAATACAACGCCCGTCTCGGAGATCCCGAAGCGATGAACATCCTTCCGCTCCTGCGGACCGATTTCCTCGACATCTGCCGGGCCGTCATCGACGGAAGTCTGGACAGCCTGAAGATTGTATTTGAAAAAAAGGCAACGGTATGCAAGTATGTAGTTCCGAGGGGTTATGGCCTCCCCCAGGACCACCCTCAGGCGGTCTCCACATCATCCCGGATCGAAATCGGCGAGACACCGGGGGCAAAACTTTACTACTCGTCTATCGACCAAAGGCCGGACGGTCTGTACATGACCACATCCCGGGCCATGGGCGTGGTGGGCGTTGCCGACAGCCTGGCGGAGGCGGAACGGATCGCCGAGGCGGCAGTCGGCGCAATCCGGGGCCCCGTCGACCACCGGCCGGACATCGGGACCGAACCCCTCCTCCGGAAGCGGGTTCAACACATGAAGGAACTGAAGGCGGAAAAGAGATCAACAGGAGGGGAAACATGCGGCAAAACGAAATCAGACGGGTTTTGATCAGCGTAACCGACAAGAAGGGGATCGTCGAATTCGCCCAGGGGCTTCAGCCCTTCGGTGTGGAGATCCTCTCCACAGGCGGAACGGCGGCACAATTGCGAAAAAGCGGCATTCCGGTCACTGACGTATCGGACTACACCGGTTTTCCGGAGATGATGGATGGAAGGTTGAAGACCCTGCATCCGAAGATCCACGGCGGCCTGCTTGCCCTCCGGGACAATGAAGGCCACATGAGAGCCCTCCGGGAACACAAGATCGACCTGATCGACATGGTCGTCATCAATCTGTATCGCTTCGAGGATACCGTTGCCAAGGAAGGCTGCACGCTGACGGACGCGATCGAAAACATCGATATCGGAGGCCCCACGATGCTCCGCGCGGCCTCCAAAAACTGGCGTTTCGTCTCCGTCGTGACCGATCCGCAAGACTACCTGAAGATTCTGGAAGAGATGAAAGCGAACGGCGGCAAGATCTCGGAGGCGACCAACTTCGAGCTGGCCCAAAAAACCTTTCAACTCACCGCCCGTTATGACGGCGCCATCTCCAGGTACCTCGGCCGGTTCAGCGGTGAAACTGCGGCCCGGATGCGCTAATCCGGAGATTTCACCGTTCGACGGCTGGAATTCGACTGTTCGCCGCAAACAGTGGAGAGGAGGAAAAGATCTCCCCGGCTCTCGCGGCATGCGAAGAACCATGCGCGTCGGTGAGACGGGCATGAAATCAACGGAGGAGTTTGGAGACATGCAGGAAAACAGGGGAGTGCTCGTCAGCGTCGTCATGGGAAGCGATTCCGACCTTCCGGTGATGGAAGAGGCGGTCAAGGTTCTGGAGTCTTTCTCGATTCCACATGAGCTCTTTCTGACCTCCGCCCACCGAACGCCGGAGCGGACGACCGAATACTGCAGCGGGGCGCGCAAGCGGGGGCTGAAGGTCATCATCGTCGGCGCCGGGGCCGCCGCACACCTGGCCGGGGTGATCGCCTCTCAGACGACGCTCCCCGTGATCGGGGTGCCGATCGACGCCACGTCGCTCCGAGGCCTGGACGCCCTGTTGGCGACTGTTCAGATGCCCGGGGGAATCCCCGTCGCAACCATGGCCATCGGCAAGGCGGGAGCCAAGAACGCGGCGCTGTTCGCGATACGGATTCTCGCCGTGGAGAATGCCGACCTTCTCAAGAAACTCCAGGCCTATGTCCGTAAGATGGCGCAGGAGGTCGAACGGAAGCACGAGAACCTGAAGAGATGATATGTCCCTCCTGCTGAAGATCGACCCGGCGCGACCCGATCCGGGGAAAATGGCAGAGGCCGTCCGCATCCTCAAGGGCGGGGGCGTGGTGGCCTTTCCCACAGAGACCTTCTACGGCTTGGGAGTCGACGCACGAAACGAAGAGGCCGTGGAGAGAATCTTCCGGATCAAGGAACGGGACTTCAACAAACCGGTTGCGCTGATCGTCGCCGAAGAGCGGGACGTGGCTCCGCTTGCGGAGGAGATCCCGATGACGGCGAAAAACCTGATGCAAAGATTCTGGCCCGGGCCGCTCACGATCCTTTTCCGGGCCGCCCCAGCGGTTTCGAACCGCCTCACCGGCGGAACGGGAAAAATCGGCATCCGCATTCCCGGACACCCGATCGCAAGGCTCCTCGCGGCAGGGATCACAGGCCCGTTGACGGCTACCAGCGCCAACCTGTCCGGCGGCACGGATTGCTCGACAGCGGATGCCGTCATGCAAACCCTGGGCTACCTTCCGGATGCAATCATCGACGGGGGGCCCACGCCCGGGGAAGCCGGCTCGACCATCCTTGACGCCACAACCCTCCCCATCCGCATTCTCCGGGAAGGCGCCATCGCCGGCAGCCTGATCCTAAACGCGCTGCGTTCGGCTGAAAATTCAGACCCGTCTTGACCATCATGCAACCCATTATTCTTCCCCGACAGGAACATCACATATCGCGAAACCGGATCAGCATCAATGCGCTTCACACGCTCTGCCGGCTCCATGACTACGGCTTTACGGCCTACCTGGTCGGCGGATGCGTCCGGGACCTGCTTCTGGAACGCACGCCGAAGGACTTCGACATTGCCACAAACGCCGCACCCGGACAAATCAAGCGGCTTTTTCGCAATTGCCGTCTCATCGGCCGCCGCTTCCGGCTGGCACATTTGCACTTTCAAAAGGAGATTCTGGAGGTCTCCACGTTCCGGGCGGACGCCCCTGCCGAAGAAGCGAACCCTGAGGCAAGGAGACCCGATTCCACCCCCGTGCGTCACCTCAAGAACGAGGACGGAATGGTTCTCCGCGACAACGTCTTCGGCACACCGGAGGAGGATGCGCTGCGCCGCGACTTTACGATCAACGCACTGGCCTTCAATATCGCGGATTTTTCGGTGATCGATTACACCACCGGTCTGGCCGACCTCAAACAACGTTTGATCCGTCCGATCGGGGACCCTTTTGTCCGCTTTACGGAGGATCCGGTGCGCATGCTTCGCGCCGTTCGTTTTGCCGCATCGCACGGCTTCGAGATCGAACCGGCCGCATGGAAAGCACTCTGTTCGCTATCCCCAACCATCACCAGGGCGGCCCCCGCCCGACTCTATGAAGAAACACTGAAACTGTTTCTGCTCGGCTCCGCTCGGTCCGCTTTCTCCCTGATGAACGCCGGCGGACTCTTGGCCGCCCTCTTCCCCGGTCTTGTGCGGCAGCTCCGGGGAAAAGACGATCTTCTGAATCTGCTGCACACCAATCTGGAGGGCCTTGACCGGCTGTCCCGCAGCGGATGGAATCCTTCCCCGGCCTTTTTCCTGGCGGCACTCTTCGGCCCCGTCCTGGAGAAAGAAGCGCTTTCACGTCACCTTGACGGCGTTCCCCATCAGCAGGCCCTGGACACGGTATGCGCCGTTTTCCTGGAAGAGCTCTGCAAAACGGTCTCGATTCCGGGGAGAATCGGCGGCCAAATGCGCCGCATTCTCGCTCTTCAAACCTCCCTAAACAGAATACCGCCGCGTCGCGCCGCTTCCCTGGTCGGCCGAGCCGACTTTACGGACGCGATGGCCTATCTCTGCCTGATCGGAAAAACGAGAAGGGAAAATCAAACCGCGCGGGAATGGTGGGAAAACTTCTTGAAGACGCCTTCCGTTTCCCGACCGGAACCGCCTCCCGATCGGGTCCCTGCAAAAAGACGGAGAAGGAAACGACACCGTCGACCTCCGTCCGTCGCCGTTGCCTGAACCGGTCGCCCGGTTGCGTCGGCTGCGGACCGTGCTCGCGGACGGAAAAGAAATCAGGGAATGCGATCGGCGCCCGCCGGAAGGATCGTGGTTTTGACCGCCCCGGCCTGCTCCTGGCTGAAGACGATCATGAAGGGGATTTCTCCTTTCGGCTCGATCCGCTTATTGGAGAAATCGCTCCCGAGTTCGTTGGAGAGCTCTCTCTGAATCTCCGCTTCCGCCATCGCGCCCAGTTCCGCATCGGTCAGGATATTGCCGCAAAAGACGATCTTCTCGCCCAGAACGACATCATAGGCATCGGCAATCACCAGACGAACCTTGATTTTCGCCAACGGATGGGGCGCCTGATTGACGGCAATCCCCTCAATGACATGAAGATTTCCGGCGAGCAGATTCGACACCGAACGCTGTCGGATGTCCTTGATCCTCACCGGCGCGGGAACGGTCACATCCCTTTTTGTTTTCGGGACGACCCAATTTTCGAAAAAGGGGATCTCTTTCAGCCACGGGGATGCAAACTCCAGAGCCCGGGTTCGGACATCCGGGTAAAGATAAAGCGAAACCGCTCCCGCCACGATCCCGATAAAAACGATCAGGGCAATCCCTTTCAGAAGCATCCGGCCCCATTGCACCCTTCCGGCGCCGATCTCTTCGGTGTCCTCCTCGGCCACCTCCGTTTCTTCCTCCTTGATCCTATCGGCGTGAGGGCCGCCAACGGCTTCCATCACCGACTCCTTCACCGGTTCCTGAAACGGGGGTTCCTTTTCAAACTCGACCGACGGTTCCGCTGCCGCCTCTTGCTTCGGAGGCGGGGACAGTTCCGCCGAAATCCCCGTCGGAATATCTTCCGCCGCAGCGGCAAAGCGCTCTTCCGGGGCGCGTTTGGCATCGCTGATCCTGACGGAAGGGATCTCCGGCTTCGTTGAGGAAGAATCACCTTCGGCACGTTCCTGAAAAAAAACATGCTGGCAGCGACTGCACCGCACCCAGACGCCATCCTCTTCCATCAGATGATCGTCAAATCGGAACCGCGTTTCACATTTCCGGCACTGGATGATCATATGCCCTCCCCCTCAGATGATGTTTTTCAGCACGCGAACATCAGGGAAAAAACGAAATTTTTCGTTGTAATCGAGTCCATATCCGACCA
Organism: Syntrophales bacterium; assembly: GCA_034677965.1. GTDB lineage: Bacteria > Desulfobacterota > Syntrophia > Syntrophales > UBA5619 > UBA5619. Next base: position 14,826 of record JAXDCM010000076.1, on the reverse strand, counting down.
CAAAATGGTCCGGAATGGAAAACCCCACATAGTCCGCCTCAAAGGGCACCTGTCTCCTCTCCCGTTTGTCGAGAAAGGCGCATACCCTGATCGAAGCCGGCTGCCTTTCCCGCAAGATCTTCACCAGGGAGGAAAGGGTGAGGCCGGTATCGACAATATCCTCCACGATCAATACATCCCGTCCCGAGATCGGGGTCTCGATATCCTTTCCGATTCGGACCTTCCCGGAACTGACCGAACCCGACCCGTAACTGGCCACCCGAATGAAATCGATCCCGCACGGAACATGAAGGTGACGGACCAGATCGGCCATAAAAACAAAGGCTCCTTTGAGAACGCCGACGACCAGAGGTTCCGTTCCCTCGTATTCGAGCGAAATCCGGTCGGCAAGTTCCCGGACCCTTCTATCGATCACTTCCCTTGAGAACAGAACCTCCATTTCCCCGTTTTTCATTCCGGACCCCCAGATGCCGACCCGCGGCCCGCCCGTTCATGGGGCAACCATGTCCAAAAATCCTTTTTGTTTCCCTGACGGGGTTCCCAAAGATCGGTGCAAGCAGGAAACATCCGTTTTCACAGTAGACGACACCGGGCCGCCTGTCAACGAAAATCAGGAGATGCCCTCAGAGCCCCGGCAAGCTCCGTGATGTTCCTCTGTATCCTGTCTTCCGCGTCTCTCAACTCATCCGGGGTTCGAAACTCAGAGGTGAGACTGAGGAAAATGCCGTCGAAACCGGAACGCTCGCAACCCAGAGCCCCGTAATCGATCGGTCGGATCATGTGCTGGGCGCCGTCGAAGTAGAAACGGCCGAATCGGTTGACCTCCGGCGAACGGAACGGCCAGTGGAGCTTGAATTCGAAAAATCGGCGGGCGATCGTGCGGACGGGTTCCTCGCGGAACCTCTCCGCCGGCGGAATTTCACCGAGGAGATCCGCGAGGTGGCGAAAGTACTGCTTGACCAGGTCGACGTCGGTGACGCAAAGGCCATAGAGGTACCAATCCTCCATCACATGGATCAGCGCAAGTTTTTCCATGCGGCTGAGAAAGGAATAGCTCGGGCAGAGGTGACCGGCACAAAGTTCCCGGCCATAGAAGGAGATCTCGCGGAGGTCCTTCCCGTTGTTCTGCGCGGGGTGGAGAAGGCATCCGACCCTCTTTTCATCGCCATCCAGGAAACCGACGTATTCGCAGCAAAAAATGACCTCATAGCGTCGGGTTTGATCCTCCGCGGCACGGATCATACCTGAAAAAGCGGGAAGATCCGCCGCATCCCGAACATCATTGCGGAACCGTTCGGTGCGTCGGCGCAGGCGCGCCGCCAGCGCCTCTCGAGAACTGTCCGCATAGTTGTAGATGCCGCAGCAAGCCCCGCAGGACTTGCGGCTGTCGGGCTGACAGAGGTGGGTGAAAGGTTCGTCCGGCATAGTCCCCGAAAAAGCGGCGTTTGTCGGACCGCCGCCGTGGAACGGATGATTCCGTGCAATCAGCAGTGGCGTATATAGGAGGAACGGCATTGCAGGTCAAGGACAAAGATGGTAATGACGGCCGGTACGCGAAGGAGAATGTCGACGAAAAACCGCGTCGGGAATGCGCATGATCGATTTGTCCAAAATGAATGCCGATGAGATTCTGCTGTCTGTCGAGAGGCCAAGCCGATACACCGGGGGCGAGGTCAACGCCGTCCGGAAGGATCCCGGGGACGGCCGGCTCCATTTTGCGTTCGCTTTCCCGGACACCTATGAGGTCGGGATGTCCCACCTCGGCCTCCAGATCCTCTACGCAGTCCTGAACAACCTGCCCGGGATCATCTGCGAGCGGTGCTTCGCCCCATGGCCGGATATGGAGGGGGTTTTGCGGGACCGGGGGCTGCCTCTCTGCACGCTGGAGTCCGGACGACCGCTGGCCGCCTTCGACATCATCGGTTTTTCGCTACAGTACGAACTCTCCTATACCAATGTCCTGATGATGCTCGACCTGGGAAGAATTCCGCTTCGCAGGGAACAGCGCGGGGATCAACATCCGCTCATCATCGCGGGCGGTCCATCGGCCTTCAATCCGGCCCCGATGAGCGCCTTCATCGACGCCTTTGTGATCGGCGAGGGGGAGGAGGCCGTCCGTGAGATCGCCGAAGCGGTCGCCGATGTCCGGGGACGAGGAGGGAAAAGACAGGAACAGCTTGAAGCCCTGTCCGCCGTTCCCGGCGTTTATGTTCCGGCCCTTCACACCGGCAACGAACGGATTCGGAAGCGGACCATCGCGGATCCGAACCTCTGGCGCGAACCCCTCCACCCCGTCGTCCCGCTGATGAAGACGATTCACGACCGGGTGACGCTGGAGATCGCGCGCGGGTGCACGCGGGGTTGCCGATTCTGTCAGGCGGGGATGGTCTGGCGGCCGGTGCGCGAACGGACTCCCGCCATGCTGGAGGAGATGGCGGAAACCATGCTTCGTGCAACCGGGCATGATGAAATTTCTCTCCTTTCGCTGAGTTCCGGCGACTACTCCCACATCGAAGCCCTTCTCACCACGCTGATGGACCGGTATTATAACCGGCGTGTCGCCCTTGCGCTGCCGTCGCTCCGCGCGGAAACCCTCACCCAGAGGCTGATCGACGGGATCCGGCGAGTCAGGAAAACGAGTTTCACGCTCGCACCCGAGGCGGGGACACAGCGCCTCCGGGACGTGATCAACAAGGGCAGCACGGAGGCTGAACTGATCGCCACGACGGAGCGGGTCTTCGCGGCCGGCTGGAGAGCGGTGAAACTCTACTTCATGCTCGGCCTTCCCGGCGAGCGCGAGGAGGATCTCGAAGGAATCGTCGATCTCGCCCACCGCGTCCTTCGGACCGCGAAACGCGGCGGTCAAGTGACGGTCAGCCTTTCGACCTTCGTTCCGAAGCCCCACACCCCGTTCCAGTGGCAGCGCCAGATCGGCATCGACGAGATTGTCGCCCGGCAGGATTTTTTCAGGGGCCGTCTCCGGAACCGGAATATCGGCGTGAAATGGCATGATGCCCGGATGAGTCTGCTCGAAGGAATCTTCTCGCGGGGCGGTCGGGAGACCGGCGATCTGGTCGAACAGGCCTATCGGCTGGGCTGTCGTTTCGACGGCTGGAGCGACCGTTTTCGGTTCGACCTCTGGGAGGAGGCGATTCGCCGAACCGGAATCGAGATTCAGACCTCCCTGCAGGAGCGTTCCCGTTCGGTGGTCTTTCCATGGGAGGGAATCGACTGCGGCGTTCGCCGAGAATTTCTTCTGGCCGAGGCGGACAAGGCCGAAACGGGCGAGTCGACACCGGACTGCCGGACCGGCCCGTGCGGCGATTGCGGTGTCTGCGATCATCGGACCATCCGGGTCGTCACCGCTCCCGCCGACGCCCCGGTCGGGACGTTCCCATCCGCGTTTGCCGGCCGGAAAGATTCCACGGGGGATGAAAGGGCCTTTCGGATCCGTTTCACAAAACGGGGCCGGGCGCGTTTTCTTTCCCATCTGGAGATCTCCACGGCTCTCGGCCGGGCGATCATCCGGGGAGGATTCTCCCTGGTTTATTCCCAGGGGTTCCATCCCCATCCGCGGATCTCCTTCGCCGGAGCGACGGCGGTCGGCATGGAAAGCCGGGGTGAATTCGCGGACATCCTTCTTCATGATCCCGAGGCAGGACCGAAGGAACTCATGTCCCGGATCAATGCCGGTCTCCCCTCGGGGGTGGCCATCGAGGCGATACGGGAACTCCAGCCGCATGATTTCCCGCTCGCAAAGCTGATCCGAGGGTTCCGCTATGATCTCTTTTTCCCGGAGGGGATCGGCGAGACCGAACTGGACCGGTTCGAAACGGAGATCCGACATTTCCTCGACGCGGAACACTTCACCGTTTCCCGGGAAGCGGACGGGAAGAAGATCGTCCGGGACGTCCGCCCCCTTGTCGAGGGGCTCGCTCTGGACCGCAAGGCCCGGTGCATCCGCCTGGCCGTGCGTCTCGGTCCGGAAGGAACCGTCCGCCCCGTCGAGATCCTGACCTCGCTTCTCGGTTTTTCACCCGAGGCAATCCACCACACCCGTATCGTCAAAACGGCCACGCAGTTGGCCGATTTCGCGGCGCCCACCGACCGGCAGATTTTTCAGACCCATGAACCTGTGTCGGATCCGGCCCAATAAAATTTCTTGACAAAGGTTATTCCTTTTCGTTATGGTTCGAAGTCAAAATTTTGAAGAGGATATTCAACATGTACGCAGTCATCAAAACGGGCGGGAAACAGCACAGGGTGTCCGAGGGCGATGTGGTCTCCATTGAGAGGATCCATGGCGAGAAGGGGGATTCGGTCCCTTTTGACCAGGTTCTGATGGTGGAGAAAGAGGGGGACGTCCGGATCGGCAGACCCATCGTGGAAGGCGCAAAGGTGGTCGGTGAGATCCTTGCCCAGACCCAGGGAGACAAGATCACCGTCTTCAAGACGAAAAAACGAAAAGGCTACCGGAAAAAGACCGGCCATCGCCAACCGTTGACCAGCCTGAAGATCAGGGAAATATCGTTGTAAGGGGTAGGAATCATGGCACACAAGAAGGGACAGGGAAGCTCCCGGAACGGGAGGGACAGCAACTCCCAGCGACGGGGCGTCAAGGCTTACGGAGGCGAAAAGATCCATGCCGGTTCCATCATCGTTCGGCAGGTCGGCACCGTATTTCATCCCGGAAACAACGTAGGCCTGGGAAAGGACTACACCATTTATTCGAAGATCGACGGTTTCGTCAAATTCGAACGGCTCGATAAAAGGCGGAAAAAGGTCAGTGTTTACGCCGCGGCGTAGCGGCCTTGGCCCTTTGATTTCAAGGAGGAGAACGGTTCAATGGTTGAGAACGGACGCGAAACCGGTGTGGTCAAGTGGTTCAACGACAAGAAGGGGTTCGGTTTCATCTCCCGAAGCTCGGGGGATGATGTGTTTGTCCACCACACAGCCATCCTCTCGGAGGGATTCCGAACTCTGGCGGAGGGTGACCAGGTCGAATTCGGAATCCAGCAGGATCAGAAGGGTCCGGCCGCCGTGGACGTGCGCAAGATCTAGCCGGCGGGCCGGAACCCCGGATTCATACCCATCCCTATTCAGCAGAGAATCATCCTACCTGTGACGGAACGACCGATCGCAGGATACGGCCGCCGGACGCAGCGCACCCGGGCCGTGATCAAGCCGGCGCGGCTCATCTCTCTTTCACCCACCATGACATCGTTGCGTCCATCCAAGGTTGCATAGGTAAGGTCAGGACGATCCCTATGAAATTCATCGACGAAGCGAAGATTTACGTCAAGGCGGGCGACGGCGGGAGCGGATGCGTCAGCTTTCGGCGGGAGAAGTTTGTTCCGCACGGAGGGCCGGACGGCGGCGACGGCGGGCGGGGGGGAGATGTGATCATGCGGGCCTCCCGGGACCGGCGGACGCTGCTGGATCTCAAATACCGCCAGCACCATGTGGCGAAACGGGGCGGTCACGGCGAGGGGGGCAAACGGACGGGAAAAGACTCTGAGGACGTGCGGATCATTGTCCCGGTGGGCACGATCGTCCGGGATGCGGAAACCCTCGAGATCCTCGCCGATCTCGTCGAGGACGGGACCTCGTTCATCGTCGCCAAGGGAGGGATGGGCGGCCGAGGCAACGCGAGGTTTGCCACGGCGACCCGCCAAACGCCCCGCTTCGCGCAACCGGGCATCCCGGGCGAGGAGCGCTGGATCACGCTGGAGCTGAAGCTGCTGGCGGACGTGGGAATCATCGGCCTTCCGAATGTCGGCAAATCAACCTTCATCTCCCGCGTTTCAGCCGCCCGGCCGAAGATCGCCGACTACCCATTCACGACGCTCGTACCGCATCTCGGCGTGGTTCGGTACGGAGAGAACGAATCGTTCGTCATCGCCGACATCCCGGGGCTGATCGAAGGAGCGCACCGGGGTTTGGGGATGGGGATGCGCTTCCTCCGCCACGTGGAAAGAACATCTGTTCTGCTTCATATCATCGATATCTCTAATGAATCATCCGAAGGAGCCTGGCGGGACTATGAGCTGATCAACCGTGAACTCGGGCTGTTCAGCGCCGAGATGCTTCAGAAACCTCAGATCGTCGCGTTCAGCAAGCTCGATCTTCCGGCCACGCGGCAAAAGCTGAAAAAAGAGATGGACATTTTCAATCAGAAAGGGATAGAAATATTCGCTTTTTCCGCGGCCACGGGGGAAGGCGTATCCAAACTGCTGGGGGAGATGATCTTTCGCATTTCCGATCAGACCCCGACAACACGCCCCTCCTCCCCCGGAATGGGTCCGGGGAAACAAGGCATACGGACGGAGGAGATCTCATCATGACACGCAAGGAATATCTTGCAGGGGTCCGGAGGATCCTCGTCAAGGTCGGCAGCGCCGTCCTGACGGGTGAGGACGGCCTCGAACTCGACATCATCGAGCAGTTGGTGGCCGACATCGCAACCCTTCGCGAACGGGGATTCCAGGTCGTTCTGGTCAGCTCCGGAGCGATCGCCTCCGGGAAACACCGGATGGGCATCGAGGGAAAACTGAAGAGCATTCCGCAGAAGCAGGCGGCCGCCGCGGTCGGTCAGGGGCGGTTGATGCGCGTCTATTCCAACGCCTTCGGAAAACACGGCCTCTTCGTCGGCCAGGTTCTTCTCACGATGAGCGACATCACCGACCGCAAGCGCTTTTTGAACATCCGCAATACCCTCTTCACATTGATGGATTGGGGCGTCATCACGATCATCAATGAGAACGACACGGTGGCCGTCGACGAGATCAAATTCGGCGACAACGACCACCTGGCCGCTATGGTCGCCAACGTCATCGAGGCCCACCTGGTGATCAATCTGACGAGTACCGAAGGCCTCTACGACCAGAATCCCTCCGCAACGAAGAAGGCAAAGCTGATCCCCATCGTGACCGAACTCACCCCGGAAATCGAGGCTGTGGCGACAGAGGAGGCCACCCCCGTCGGTAGGGGCGGCATGAAAAGCAAGGTTCAGGCCGCGAAAAAGGTCACCGCATCGGGCATTCCGTACATCATCGCCCCCGGCCGGCGAACCGGTATCCTGCAGGAAATCCTGGACGGCAAGGAGACGGGAACCCTTTTTCTGCCCTCGACGGAACACCTGAACAGCCGGAAATACTGGATCGCATTTACCTTGCGTTCGCGGGGACGGATTTTCATCGATGAAGGCGCGAAGGAGGCCATCGTCCGGGACGGCAAGAGCCTCCTTCCCACCGGCGTCACGCAGGTCGAGGGAGATTTCGTCCTTGGAGACCCGGTCTCCTGCGTCGATGCCCTGGGAAACACGATTGCCAAGGGGCTGGTCAACTACTCCGCCGATGAGATCCGGAAGATCATGGGCTTGAAAACCGCGAAGATCGAGCAGGTCCTGGGTTACAAGGATTACGACGAGATCGTTCACCGGGACAATCTGGCCGTCACCGCCGAACCCGGCGCAAGGCCGAAATCCCCGGCCCCTCCCGCGCGGTGACGGACCTCGCACATTTGGCGATCCCGGTTATTTCTCCAGCCGATGCTTCGTCGGGACCCGCCCCTTTGAATCGAAAACGATCCCTTCCAGCCGCAGAAGGTGCTTTTTCACTTCCACACCACCGCCGAAGCCGCCGATAGAACCGTCGCTGCGGACGACACGGTGGCAGGGAATCATCAGCGGAAAGGGATTCGCGGCCATGGCGTTTCCCACGGCCCTCGCACCGCCCGGGATCCCCAGGCTTGACGCCAGACTGCCGTAACTCACCACTTGGCCCCGCGGGATCTGCCCGCAGGCCTGAAGCGTCCGCCGCGTAAACCCCTGCACGACCCCGAAGTCCAGATCATCCCGATCGAAATCGACGGCGGTCCCTGAAAGAAAGTCCCGGATCTGCAATGCAATCTTATCCCGTCCCCCCGCCTGCGGGGCCGCGTCGGGGAAGAACTCCCGGATCCGATTCTTTGCGGAACCCTTCGCATCCGGAAAAAGGATCCGGCAGATCAGGGAAGACCCCGCACATGAGCGGCGGATCAGACCGATCTCGCCGATCGTGGAGGGAATGATCTCATAGAAGTAACAGACTTTTTCCCGATCCATGGTCATGCCCTTTTTGCCGGAGACAGCGCGGCTCCGCCCGTGCCGTTTTCCTTCGCCCGGATCTCGCGGCGGCGATGCCGCCACACGACGAAACCGGCCAGAATCAGGATCATCAGGATTCCCGACGTGATCGCCGGCGGTGTCAGGAAACGTTCGGGAACGGCGTCGTACAAGCCGATCAGCCCGAAGAGGATGAACAGGGTCGCCGCGAACCATTTCACAAACCGTTCCGGAATTCGCTTCCCGAGGACGACTCCGACGACGATCCCGAACGCGTCAGCCGCCAGCATGGCCGCCGTCGTTCCCATCCAGATGAGGATGATCGACTGGTACTTGGCGGCGAGCGCCACCGTTGCCAGCTGCGTCTTGTCCCCCATCTCGGCGAAGAAGAAGCCGACGGCCACCGTCCAAAACGGGTTGAATCTATACCTCTTATCCTCCCCCTCCAGCCGGTCGCCGCGGAGGGTCCAGAGGCCGAACAGGATGAAGGAGGCGGAGGCGGCGACCTGAACAACATCCAACGGGACGACACTGGTCAGCCAGCTCCCCACAACGACCGCGAGCAGGTGGTTGACCAGTGTGGCGACCAAGACCCCGGCCAGAACCGTTCGGGCGGGGAATCGGGTCGCAAAAGCCATCGCCAGCAGTTGCGTCTTGTCCCCCATCTCGGCGAGGACGACAAACAGGAAGGATGCGATAAAGATTTTCATGCCGGTTCGCCGTTCAGAAAGGTCCGGATCCGGTCCGCTGTCTCCCTGCCGATGCCCTCGACCTGCTGCAATTCGGAAGTGGATGAGGCCCGGATTCGTTCGACATCGCCGAAGAAGACCAGCAGGGCCTTCCTCCGCTTCGCGCCGATTCCGGGGATCCCATCCAGCAGCGATCGCAGCTCATCCTTTTCCCGGATCTTCCTGTGGTAGGTGACGGCAAAGCGATGCGCCTCATCCCGGATGCGCTGGAGCAGAAAGAGGGCCGCCGGCCACCGGGAGAGATAGACGGGTTCCTTGCGGCCCGGCAGATAGACGCGATCCTCGCCGCTCCCGGGTCTGTCGATCCGGCGGCTCCGGTCCGCGGGGGCTCGGGCATCGTCCCTTTCGCTTCCCTCCCGCCTCAATTTGTAAACATGCCGGATTCCGTCCGCCTCGCCTCGCGGTTCGTCCGGGTCATGGGGATGATCCTGAAAAGACCGGGATGGTTCCCGCCTCGCTTCTTCACGCTGCTTGGCCAATCCAATCACATCCACCCCTTCGATCCCCAGATCCCGCACCACCGCCAGGGCGACGCCCAGTTGCCCCTTTCCCCCGTCCACCATGACCAGGTCGGGCAGATTTTCCTTGTTTTCGAAGCGCCGTTTCAGAACTTCGTACATCATTGCGTAATCGTCGGCGCCCGGAACCGTTCGGATCCGGAAACGGCGGTATCCCCCCTTCGCCGGATCGCCGTCCGCAAAGGCCACCAGCGAACCGACCGCGTATTTCCCTCCGATGTTGGAGATGTCGAAGCACTCGATCCTCCGGGGGAGCTTGCGAAGCTTGAGCTTTTCGAAGAGGAGCCGAAGCGCCTCGGCCGGTCTCTCTTCGGCCAGCAGCGATGTCTTCAAGGCATTTTCTGCGTTCCGGCGGGCAATCCCGGCCACGGCGAGAGCATCGCCCCGCTTCGGACAAACGATGCGAACCCCCCTTCCCTTTTTCTCGGCAAGCCACTCCGACAGAATCCCCGCATCCTCCAGCGCCACCGGCACGACGATCTCTTCGGGGATGTCCGCCGAACCGTCGTAATACCGCAGCAGCAATGAGGAGAGGATCTCGCCGGTCTCGGCCCGGAGACGGATCACCGGGAAGGTCTTCTGGCCGATCATCCGCCCGCCGCGGACGTAGAGAAGCGCGACCTGGGTCCGATCCCCCTCCCGGCAGAGGCCGAAAACATCCCGGTTCCGGCCGGTCATCGACACGATCCTCTGCCGTTCCAGGGTCTCCTCGATTGCCGCGATCCGGTCCCGCAGGATCGAGGCCTCCTCGAAACGGAGATCCTCCGCCGCCCGGTGCATCCGGGCCCGGAGATCGCCGATCAACGCCCGCTCCCGGCCCTCCAGAAAAGCGATCCCATCCTTCACGAGGCCCTGATACTCGGGGGAGCCGATCCGGCCGACGCAGGGGGCGGCGCAGCGCCCGATCTCGTATTCCAGGCAGGGGCGCCGCCGCACCTTCAGCTCGCGATCCCGGCAGAGCCGTAGCGGCAGGATCGTCTGCAGAAAACGGAGGGTCTCCTTTGCGGCCCCGCCCGAGGGGTAGGGCCCGAAATAGCGCGCGCCATCCTTTTTCGGACGGCGGACAAGCTGAAAGCGGGAAAAGGGTTCGGACGGATCGATCCGGATGTTGTAGTAGGATTTGTCGTCCCGGAAATCGACATTGAAGCGGGGCCGGTGCTCCTTGATCAGGTTGTTCTCCAGGATCAGGGCCTCTTTTTCCGTCCCGGTCAGGATGAACTCCAGATCCCGGATCCGTGAAACGAGGAACGGAATCATCGCCCGCGCATCGGTCCGAGCGAAATAGGCCCGCACCCTTGCCCGGAGGTTCCTCGCCTTGCCGACATAGAGGATCTCCCCGGACGCGTCCTTCATCAGATAGACGCCCGGCCCGCGGGGTGCATCGTGAAGCTTCGTCTCCAGGTCGGCGGTCATGGCCTGACGGTCAATCCTTTTTTTGTACCCGCAGCCTCTTTTGCAGGGCTTCACCAAGGGAACCGAAGGAGCCGGTGGGCTTGTCGACATATTGCCGATAATCCTCCCGCTCCTCCGCCTCTTCCCCGTCCGCCTCCCCGACCGGCGAAAGCGAGATGCGTTTGGCGTCCCGGTCGATCTTTTCGATTTTCACCTGAACCGACTGCCCGTCCTTCAGCACCTCCGAGGGGTGGGTGATCCGCTTCCCGCGGCCCAGCCGGGAGATATGGATCAGGCCGTCCACACCCGGGATCAATGTCACGAACGCGCCGAACTTGGTCAGACGCGTCACGGTTCCGTTGAAGATCGATCCCTCGGGAAATTCCGATTCGACCCTCTCCCAGGGATCGGGAAGGTTCGACCGCAGGCTGAGCGAAACCCGGTTCTGTCCCCAGTCCAGCCTCAGGATGGCCGCCTCGATTTCCTGGCCGACGGCCAGCTTCTCCACGATGTCGCCCACATGCTCCCAGGCAACTTCGGAGATCGGAATCAGCCCCTGGACGCCGCCGAGATCGACGAAGGCCCCGAACTTCTGGAGGGAGACGACCGTCCCCTTCACCGTCATCCCCTCCCGGAGCTTTTCCTTCAAGGCTTCCCTCTGCTTGGCCTGCTCCTCTTCGAGAATGGCCCTGTGCGAAACAACAACGTTTCGTCCCCGTTCGCCGTATTCGATGATCCGGAAGTTCAGCCGCTTGCCGATCCAGTCCGCCGGCGACCCCGCACGGAAAAGTCCCATCTGGGAGAACGGGCAGAAACCCCTCACATCCCCGGCGACACGGACATCGAAGCCGCCCTTGACCTCTTTTTCGACCAGTCCCTCGACGGGAATTCCGCTTTTGGCCGCATCCGCCAGAAAGGTCCGGCTCGCTTCGCCGCCGCTGACCTTGGTCGTGAACCGCTTCTCGTTGTGCTGAGAGGAGAGGAAATAGGCCCGGATGGTCTCCCCCTCCCGGACCGTCACATTTCCCTCCGCATCGACAAATTCCCGCCGGTCCAGAAAACCCTCGTGTTTTCCGCCCACGTCAATGAACACCCACTCCGGGGTGATCTTGACGATCATCGCCTCCACGCGCTGGCCCGGCTTCAGCCAGCCCTGTTCCATCCCGCTTTCTTCCAGCAGTTCGGCGAAACTCTTCTCGTCCCGCCCCTCTTCCATCCGAATGTTCTCCTCCATGCTCCCCTCGTGCCGAAGAAAATCGGACGCCGCCGTTCAAAAACGGCCTGGCGCCCCTCAAAACGCGCGGCATCTTGCCCCGATCCCGCCGCGCTGTCAAGGACAATTCTGACAATCGGGAAATTTCCTTTGACATGCGGGATACCGATAACTTATACTGACTTCGAATGACGATGAAAGCGGGATTGAAGCGACACCCCCAAATTGCACGGATGAGATATCCGTTGCATCGCAAGGACAAACGATATGAACGATGATGCGGCCGTGCCAAGAAGACGATTCCTGCTGATGATGACCATCCTTCCGTGCGCGCTGATGGCGGGCCCCGGGGAACTCAGGGCCGCGAAAGGCGCCGGCAGGGAGATCGTGAACCGGCTGGAAATCGAGCGTCTGGAGTCATCGAGACCCCGGAGGGATCGGCGGATGACCTGCGGCATCCTCGGGGACAAAACCACCCTGTATCGGACAAGCGGGGGCAGAAAAATCCCTGTGTTCGGCATGAACGACACGGGACGGGCGGTCTGGGATTTGTGCGACGGAAATCATGGTTTCCGGGAGATCTGCCGGGAGATCGCGGAGAGGTTCGAAACCACCGAAATCCATGCCCGCAGGGACGTGCGCGCGTTCATTTCCGGCTTGAACCGATGCGGCGCGGTCATTCTGTAAGACGATGGACTCAAGCAGAATCTTCAAGCAGAACAATCAGATGGTCTATCGTGAAGAGGAAGACGGCGCCTTTCTTTTCAATCCCGAAACAGGCGATCTGAGGTACATGAACCGGTCAGGCCGGGAAGCTTATGCGATGCTGAACGGGGAGAAGGATTTCAGCCGGGTGGTCCAAAACATGCTGGATCTGTATCCCGATGCCGATCCGTCCCGGCTACAGAACGACGTCGAAACTTTCTTCGGGGATTTAGAGAAAAACCACTTCATCCTTCCGTCGAAAAGCCGCTGACCCCGATGGCCATCCGATGAGCGAACCGAGCCCTCCATTTCCGCTGAACTGCCTCTATCTCTACCTTGCCGACCGCTGCAATCTGTCGTGCGGACATTGCTGGATTTCACCCGGTTCCGTCCGGGACCCCAGCAACGAACTCCCCGCAGAGATTCTGAAAAAGACGATCGCCGAAGCCATGACGTTGGGTCTCCAAAGCGTCAAACTGACAGGCGGCGAACCGTTCCTCTACCGGGAGACCCGGCCGCTGCTCGGGTTCCTGGCGGCCGAAGGGATCGATGTCATCGTCGAGACCAATGGAACCCTGCTGGACCGGGATCTGATCGCGACGCTTCGCAAGTGCAAAACGGCGCAGATATCCGTCAGTCTGGATGCGGGAAGAGCCGAGGTTCATGATAAACTGCGGGGGGTAAAGGGATGTTTTGACCGGACGATCACGGGCCTGCGGCTGCTGGCGGAAAACGGCCTTGGCTTTCAGGTCATCATGACGCTCTGCCGTCGGAACCTCGGGGAGATCCCGGGCCTGATCTCCCTCTGCACGGAGCTGAGCGCCGTCTCCCTGAAGATCAATCCCATGCAGCCCTGCGGAAGGGGCAAGGATCGTTTCCGGGAAAACGATAATCTCGATATTGCCGAGCTGATCCGGCTCTATCGGATGGTGGAGAAGGAATGGTCCTTCCGCAAGGGGTTGGAGATCATCTTCGACCTTCCCGCGGCGTTCCGATCCATCGAGGATATCAAGGCCCGGGGGATCGTCGAATGCCGGATCCTGAACATCCTGGGGATCCTTGCAAACGGGGATATCTCCATCTGCGGCATCGGGCAGACCAGCGAAGAGCTTCGCATGGGAAACATCCGCCGGCATTCCATCCGGGAGGTGTGGGAAAACGACCCGGTTCTCGCCGACCTCCGGGCCGGCCTGCCGGGACGGCTCCAGGGGATCTGCGGCCGATGCCTGTTCCGGTTTCAATGTCTCGGCTCATGCAGGGCGAACGCCTATGCCGTGGATCGGGATCTCTTCGCCCCCTATTTCCTGTGCCGGGAGGCCCATGAAGCAGGGCTTTTCCCACTGTCGAGAATCGACAACGATGAAAGGCCGTCATGAAGCTGACCGTCGGCATCGCGGATCTGCTGATCGGAATCGATCTGGTTGATGGGGCCGAGAGGGCGGCGCCGCTGTTTAAGGCCTTTTTCGGGGATTTTCTACAGCCGGAGCAGCCATGGGACGCGGAGGTCCGGATCGCCGTCCTGCAATTTCCCGATCACACCCCACCGGGTGTGAAGAGGGGGAGGAAGCGCGTCGCCGAGCAGCGGCTGTCGACACCGGATATCGCGGCTTGGCTGGACGGGATTCCGGGATGGGCCGGCCTCTTCCCGATCACCGAAACAACGATTGCCTCGCATTGCCTGGGCGGGCTGCTCCTGTTCAACCCGGAAACGTCCTCCGGGTGCATGCTGTTGAAGGAGGGTCCGCGGCGGCTGCAGCCTGTATACCGACTGTTTTGGACCTATTGCGCCCAGGTCCTGGGCGAGAAAGGGGGCTGTTTCATCCACAGCGCCGCGCTGGCAAGGGATGGAAAGGGCTACCTGTTTCTCGGGGAGTCCGGCGCCGGGAAAAGCACACTGGCCAGGTTGCACGGCGGGCAGGGGGTTTTTTCCGACGACAGCCCCGTGCTGTGCCGGCGAAACGGCGACAGCTTTATCTTCCCCTCCCCCTTTGACCAGACGGACCGTTCGCAAGGGGCGGGCGGGGATACGATCGGCCGAAGCGCCCGACTGGAGGGCCTCTATTTCCTCTCCCAGGCCGACCGGACCTGCCTGGAGAAGATGCCGACAAAAGAGGCCGTCCCGCTGATCCTCCACAGGCACCTCTT
>JAXDCM010000075.1:0-3488 GCA_034677965.1 Syntrophales bacterium | reverse complement strand
CCTCCTCCGTCACAAGAACCGTGTCTTCGATCCGCACCCCCCAGAGGCCGGGGAGATAGGCCCCCGGCTCGACGGTCACCACCATCCCGGCACGGAGCGTCTCCTCCCGGCCCTCGGCCAGGCGCGGAGCCTCGTGCACCTCCAGGCCCACACCGTGGCCGGTCCCGTGCGAGAACGCCTCCCCCAGTCCGGCGTCGGCCAGAAAGGAGCGTGCGATGCGGTCGATCTCCCCGCAGGAAACGCCCGCCCGGATCGCCCGGATCGCCCGGTCGTGGGCCTCCCGGATGAGCCCGTACACCTCCTGCTGTCGCTCCGAGACGCTTCCGACCGCAAAGGTGCAGGTCTCGTCGGAATGGTAGCCGCCGCAGACTGCGCCGAAATCAACCGTCACGAAATCCCCGTCAGCGATCGGCCGCAGCCCCGGCGTCGCATGGGGAAGGGCCGATTGGGCCCCGGCCGCAACGATCGTCTCGAACGCGGCTTGCTCCGCACCGCCGAGGCGCATCCGGTATTCCAGCTCGAGCGCAACCTCGCTCTCCCGAACGCCCGGCCGGATCATCCCCCGGATATCCGCGAGGGCCTCCCCGGCGATCCGCGCCGCCTGCCGGATCCGGTCCACCTCCGCGTCGTCCTTGACGGCGCGAAGAAGACGGAACGCATCGGGAAGCGGCCGGAGCGAGCCCTCCGGGAGGGCCTCCTTCAGCTTCAGATATTCCTCGACCGACAGGGCGGACGATTCGAAGCCGACCGATCCGGACCCGCGCCGCCGGATCGTCTCGACGATCCCGTCCGTCCTTCTGCGGAACTCGACGATCTCCGCCCCTCCGGCCTCGGCCCGCGCCTGGGTCAAGTACCGTCCGTCCACCAGCAGCGTGAGCCAGTCGCGGCCGGCCATCAGCGCCCCGTCGCCGCCGGTGAACCCGGTCAGATACCGGATGTTCTTCGCATTCAGAATGAGCAGCGCGTCCGTTTCCGGGAAGGCCGACCGCATACGGCCGACCCGTTCCGCACACCGCAATGAATCAGGTTGCATGGCCGCGCAGCCTGCCGACGTTGTCCAGCCAGCGGGAAAGCTCGGCCGCGACGGCCGCATCCCCCGGCGACGCGGTTGCCGGCTGCAGCCGGCCCCGGACATCCCGGAGAAGCCCGGCCGCCCGGTCGTTCCGCGGCTCCCGCCGGACGATTTTTTCCAGGACACTCTCCGCCTGCCGCAGATGGCCCTGCCGAATATAGAGCTCGGCAAGGGTCACCGTCAGAAAATCCTCCGGCGCCTCCGAGGCCTCACCGCCCGCCGGTAGGTCCCCTTGCCTCGTAGTCTCCGCTTCAGCCGACACAGCCGCCTCGGCCCAGGCCTTAGGTGCCGCTTGGGTCTCCCGCCGGGCCAAACGGTCCCGGGAATCCGCTGGGGTCTCCATCGCCGCGCCGGCGGGGGCCGCAAGCCCGAATTTTTCGAAAAGGGCCCGCGTCTCGTCCGTCAGCCCCGCCTGCTTTCCCAGCTCCCTCAGCAGCGCGCAGACCCTGTCCAGGCCCGCCAGGATCCGCTCGACCTCCGACAGCAGGTCCCCGGCCTCGCCCAGGGCCCCCTGCTCGATCCGGGCGCGGCAGATCGCCAGCCGGGCGTCCAGGTCGCCCGGCATCCGCTTGAGGCGCAACCCGGCGGTCATCAGGATCGTTTCGAAGTCGTCGCGCTGGAAATTCTCTTCCACCCCGGCGAGAAATGCATTGCGCTCCTGGGATTTCTTCTCATCCATCGGTCATCTTCTCTGCAATAATTCAGCAGGTTAGCGAATTTCAGCCGAACTGGGGTGAACGCTAACACAGCCCAAAAGAGCGTGTCAAGCGCGAAAAAGCCGAGTTTTTGTCCTGCAATTTTACCGCAAAGACAAAATACACAAGATTCGGTCAGGGCATCTTCTTTTTGTTCATTGGTGGATGGGCGGGCATTCCGTAAACTCGGATATGCGTTTTCGGGATATAATTTCCTCGACAGGAAAGAGACAAGTTTATCCTGCAAACAGAATGGATCGATTTATCATGGGATCCTGTGCCGGATCGGCCATGAAAAAATGCCCCCTCCCCCGAAGGATGGAGGGAGGGAGCAAAATGAGTGGATGTGACAGGGCCTACTTAAGGTATCGTCACCACAACCGTAGCATTCGGCTCGCTGGAAGAACAACTTCCATTTCGATCCAAATCAATGCAAGCAGATATATTGTTTGTTGTTGCAGATGTTGCGGTTGAAGTAAATGTCACCGTAGCCAATCCGCTGGCGTCGGTTGTTCGGTCGTTTGTATCGAGTGTGCCGTAAAACAAAACACTTTCGGGTTCGAAATGCACTGACATCCCACTCGCATTGTTGCCGTTAGAATCCTTTACGGTCGCTGTAATGGCGCTGGTCCCCGTTCTGCTTAAAAGGGTGGCCGGGTTGGCCGTCAACGAAATCGTATATCCCTGTAACGATCCGGACCTGGTGATGATAACCGATTGGGTTGGACCGCTGCCCAGCGTTGCTTTGACCAAATCCTCGACTTCTATGCCGGGATTATTCGTGCCAGCCTTATATGTAACCGATATATCTGTGTGTACATTCCACGGGAGTAAAAACGTAGTTGAGTGACTCGCGCTACCGGATTCAACAAATGTGGCACCACTTTCGTTTGACGGAATGGTGAAGGTTACTGTTACCGTTGTATTCTCTTCTTCTGTAGATAAAGAGGCCCAGTACACAGTTGCCGTAATAACGCTCATCTGTCCGGCGTTTACCGTTGTCTCCGAGGCCGTGAAGCTGGTTAATTCTGCCCCTGTATCGGTACCTGGCGTCCCGGCGTTCCTTGTGATCGTAACATACTTAGCCGAACCGTTGGCGATGGCGGCCTTGACCATGTCATACACCACTGCTTCGTCAGATGAGTCGTCGCCCGCGTAATAGAGCGCTGTCGCCTCGCCGCTGACATCGGTCGCAACCTGAATCGATGCGACACCAGCACCGGAGTCACTTACAAACCGGGCGCCGCTGTTGTTTGTCGAAAGCGTGAACAGGACGGGTTCGCCGCTCACAGGGTTGCCGTACCCGTCGGTGACAATGGCCACGATGGTGCTGGTCTCGCCCGCCACAACCTGCGTAGATGAAGCCGTCACCGAAGCGACCTTCTTCCCGAGCAATGCGCCCGTTTTGTAGACCGAGCACTCGGCCGACGCGCCGGCATCGGTCGTGGCCCGGATATTGTCAAACTCGAAATTGTTCCCAGCCGTGTACATCCCCACGGCCCGGCCGCTGGAGTCCGTGTATTCCTTGACCATGGTGACGCGGCCTCCGTTTTGCGGCGTGAGCAATGTGAAGGTCACCTTTTCGTGAACCACGGGCGCTGTAGAGCCGTCGCTGCGGGCGTTCGTGACTTTGACGATGAACTGGCGGCTTTCACCCGGCTCAATGAGAAAACCAAAAAGACCGCCACCTTCTTCGGGCACCAGGATCTTCCCCGATTCGT
>JAXDCM010000074.1:0-11041 GCA_034677965.1 Syntrophales bacterium | reverse complement strand
CGCGCCAGCTCCGGCAGGTCGGCCCGCATCAGCGGCTCGCCGCCCGAAAACAGAAGGACCGGCGCGCCGAAGCCCGCCAGATCCGCGATCATCGTTTTCGCCTCTTCGGTCGTCAGTTCATCCGGATAAAGGCGATCCTGGGAACCCGCGTAGCAGTGGATGCATTTCAGGTTGCACCGCCGAGTCATGTTCCAGACGACAACCGGCTTCTTGTCCTTCGAGAACTGGAGCAGGTGGGACGGGAGGCGGGCAGACTCCCTCCCGTACCGGAGAACGTCCCCCGCTTCCACCGCGCCGCAGTATAATTTCGAGATTCCAATCACGATTTTCGTGTAACAGGAATCGGCCGGGAATGCAATCCCGGCAAAGATGGGAAGGGTTCCTAAAGCGGTTTGTGCATCTTTGGGCCGATACCGGTTTGTCGGCAAGTTGGATCCGCGGCCGGATTCGAATCTTTACGATCCGGATTCGATGACGGATTTCTGGACAAAACTTCCGGGATACGTTTCCCCGATTCGACGATCCTTCAGATACCGCAAAGCCGCGGCACGGTTTTTAAATTGTCCGAGCAGAACCCGATGCCACAGGCCCTTTCCCGGGATGGAAACTTCTTCCACACGAATCGCGAATTTTTTCGCCCGGACTTCCTCTGCCAGGTCATCTGCCTTGTCTTTTTCCGTATAGGCCCCGATCTGGATGCTGTAGGGTCCCCCGCTCTTCGCTTTCACAGCGGCCGGAGCCGGAGGCTTGCTCTGCCGCTTCGCCGGGGCCGGAGTTTCCTGTGCGGGTTCGATCCGAGTGCCGATTTCCCCGGGCTGAACGGATGGGGGAGATACCACCGCTTGAGGCGACACCTCTTTCAACGGCGGTGGTTGGGGCGGATTCTCTGGAATCCGGATGACGGTTCCCGTTGGTTCAGCAGTCGCAGGGGGTGTCGGGATCACCGGGGAAGCCTTGCCGGGAGTCCGAACGCGCAGGGGCAGTTCAAGCCATTGGCGGCCGTCATAATACTGGGCATGGCTCGTCATTCGGTTAATGCGGAACGGATAGGCATTGTCTCCCACCCGGATGGTCTCGTAATGGTAAAAAGTCGGCCAGACGAAAGACAGGAGCAGAAGGATTACGATGGCGGCTCCGGAGGGAAGCAACCACGGACGGCGTTTCGCCATCGATTCGATGGACTCCCGGATGTTCGGCCGGGGAGACGCCGCCTCCTCTTCCGGTTCGGAATCCACCGGATAAGACAGGAGGGCCGTTGACGGGGATGAACGGTCTGAATCCTCCGAACCGGCTGCCTCACCGGTTTCGCGCAGGATCAAAAGCTTCTCGTAGGCATTCCTGATTTCTTGCAGCTTCTTCGCCGACGTCTCCTTCCAGGATGAAATATGGGGATAACGTTCAGGGTCCCAGGCGCTGGTGATCTTTTCGAAGGCGCGGTGAATTTCCGACAGGGAAGCGTCGGGAGGAATCTGAAGGATTTTATAATAGACGGCAGGATCTTCCCGGTCACCGGATGCCGCCTCCGGGGAGTCGTGGGAGGCCACCTTCCGGTACAATGATTCCAGTTCGTCGTCCAACTGCTCCTCGTCCTGGTTGAACAGCTCCTCCCCTCGTTTCTTCGGATCTTTGGTCATAACGGCGCCCCTTTGCATTCGCTCATGTGTTTCAAATAAGCCCGAGCCAGGCGATCAGGATCGACCGCCAGCGAGCGGGCGTAAGATCTCAGGAAACCCTTGACGTATACCTGCGGCGGCAACAGATCGAATCGATCTTCCTCGATGGCTTTCAATGCCGCCATCGTTACCTTGCTCTGAAATGAAATATGCTCCAGCGTGAAGCCTTTTTTCCCCCGGATGGTTTTGAGATCTTCTCCCGTGATGGTATCTCGGTCGAGGATGGCCCGCAGGGAAGGGTCTTCCCCGGCGGTCGAATCCGTATGAATCGTGGGCGACAGAGCGGAATGATCCCTCTTGAAAAGATAGAAAGGAACGGGGGTCTTCGTTTTGTCCCGATATTGCCGCTCCTCGTTCATCCGCCCCTGAGAAATGAGTTCCCGTTCATACTCGGATCGGGATTGGCTGTCGATGAGCGCCAGATACGCCCTCTCCAACTCGGCCAGAATCTCCTTTCGCTCGGTTTCCGTGAAAAAGGAATAGGAGCCAAGGGATTCATTGGAATAGAGCTCGTGCATCTCCTCGTAAGCATGACGGATTTCATACGGCGATGCATCGGGCGCGACGTCGAGAAGCTCGTAGAATGTTTTGTTCTGCAAGGTTTTCATCGTTTCTGGAATCATGCCCCGCCTAAGACGTTCCACCCCGGACCGAGCGCGTGGCCTCCAGCGGACGGTCCTGGAGCGACAACAACTGCCGGCAACACTCCCGGAGGTCGAGAGCGGTTTGCGTGTAGGGATACAAGTCGATGAAGGGAGCCGTTTTACAAACAGCCACGTGGACACGATCGTCGAAGCCGACGTTCCCCAGGAAATGCATCTTCAGATTCAAATGCCTTTCGATGATTCGGCAGATCACTTTGCCGATGCCGGGATTGTCCTGCTTTCGGTGCTGGTTGACCACCAGCTTGAATTCGAAGGACCGCAGCTCCCTCTCCAGGATCAATCCCTTCTCGGGGTCCAGTTCGCTGATGACGTGCAGAAGAAGATCGGGGTTCGTTACCGTGGCATGACGGTTCTGCTCTTCCGCTTCCCGCGCCAGGTTCCGAAAAGCGTGACCATTGAGAGTCTGCCGTATTTTGCGGAAATAGACCGATCGGATCAGACGGTAGATGTTTTCAATGGAGGTCGGCTCCGGTGTGGTTACAAAAATGCCGGACGGGGAAGCCATGAAGAAATCCAGGGTATTGAAAGACGTTCCGGCGCCGAGATCCAGCAGGATGTAATCGAAGGAGAGCTTGGCGATATGACGGATGATCTTCTGCTTCTGTTCGTGGGCAAGATTGGCGATATCCAGGGTATTCATCGCACCACTGATCAGAAAAAGATTCGGGGTCGGCGTCTCGATAATTGTTTCGGAGAGGCTCGCGCAATCATCCCTGATGAAGTCGGACAAGCTCCTTGGGGGATGCGGGACGCCGGTGATCGTGTGCAGATTGGCGGCGCCGAGGTCCAGATCGATCAACAGGGTCCGGAAACCCTCCTTCGCGAGGATCATCCCGAGGGACCCCGTCAGGAAGCTCTTCCCGGAGCCGCCTTTGCCCCCGCCGATCGGCCATACCCGCGACATACCGCCACCCCATGATGATGCCGGAAACTACTTTGAAAAAAGCAACGCCGAAGCCATCCGCATTATTATCGAATGAGCTTATGATGTCAATGAAATATCAGGCCTACGGCCAACGAAAACCTTGACAAGGGCTATGGCTTGCGATAGATAAGCACCCCCTCGCGGGGCGTCCGGCCTCCGGGAAATGCCGATGTAGCTCAGACGGTAGAGCAGCTGATTCGTAATCAGCAGGTCAGCGGTTCGATCCCGCTCATCGGCTCCAGAGATACTAAGGGGTTAGGAAAAACGCCTGGCCCCTTATTTTTTGCGTTGCCGCCCTATTGCTGCTATTATACTCATATTGGACATTTTCGTGATCTCGGATGACCGTTTCTGCAATAAAATATACATTGACAGCGCCAAAGGAGTTTTTTACGATCGCATTACCGGGTCCAAACTCTTAATCAGGAATGGCAGAAACGATGCTGAACGTAACCGATATTGATAAAATTACAAACGTTCTCGAAATCATGAAGTTATACGAACTGGCCCTGTCTGATTTTTATAAACAATGCGCCGATGTATGGAAAGAGGACCGAGAATTCTGGGATGGCATGTCACATGCCGAAATTCAACATGCTGAAAACATTCAAAAGATGCGCGAAATCCTTATAAACAAACAGGGGAGTTTTGAAGTGGGCCGGCCATTTAATCTTGTTGTTCTCCGTACAGCGCTTGCAGGAGCAAACGAAAACCGAAAACGGTTGAAGGAAGGGGCGCTTTCTCGTGAAAAGGTGCTTGTTCTGGCCAGGGACATCGAACAATCGATACTGGAATCGCATTATGCGGAGATTGTGAAGACAAACGACGTTGAATATCAATCCCTGATCAAAAAAATCGTTTCGCAGACATCCGATCACAAAAGGATGATGCAGAAAAAAATCGATGATCTCAAAACCGCATCCATAAAGAGTTCATCTCTTTAAAATTCCGTCGATTCCTACCCCTTTGAGTGTCCTCAACCGTTCAATCAGAAAAGGAATATCCTTTCGGTTTGAAATGACGCTCCCATGCTGAGGCGCGATCCTGTCAATATCAAGGCTTCCGATGACATTCATGGCATGTTCGAGCGAACTTTCCGAAGGCATGACTTTTTTATGAAATTCGAGGATGTCCGGCAGGGGACAGCATTCTCTCCGGATGATGCAGTTATTGTAATCCGTGCAGGCATGGCAATCGCTGGCAAGTTCAATAGAAAGTTCCCATTGCTTCGATAAACTGCCGAAAAGATCGCTGGTGAAGAGGGTTTTTGTCTTTACGTCACGGGTAACGAAACTGCCGGCGCTGTGGGCATAAGGGGTTTTAAAAAACTCAAGCATCCGCCCACCGAGAGGGAACCCTGCGCTGTAGTCATCGATGGACGTCAACAGGGTCCGCCGTTCCCTCTCAATATAATAGCTGATGAACATATGATTTTGAGGGTCGGTAAGAACCTTCAGCTCGGGGTTTGTACAGATATCGATCATATTGGACAGAGAGCCGCACAAATCGGGATCAATGTGCTGATAGATCAACGCCAAAATGTGATCGGGAGAGATGCCCGTCTGCAGGACCATCATCATGACAACGGCAAAATCGGGGCGGCTTCCCGCATCGATCAAAACCGCTTGATCCCCCTCCACAATGAGGTAAGGATTGCAATGAAAGTTCGATGTCGTGTCATGGAACCCCACCCAGAAGATGTGATCCGCGATTTCGACCGGACGGTCGTAATTTTGCTTGACGGGTTTCATTTCAGTTCCCTCACCACAAAATAGGCCTTCATGTTCCCTTTGTTTTTCAAGGTGACATCGCCTCTTTCCTCGAACTCGAAGAATTTGCAGGTGCGAAGGTAAGTCTCCTGCGAAACATTCACTTTTCCTTCACTACAGGATGATTCGTATCGCGATGCGATATTGACATTGTCACCGAAAATATCGAACTGCAAGCGTTCTTTTCCGATCACGCCTGCCATGACCGAACCGGTATGAATGCCGATGCGAACGCCTATCGGCGGCTCGTAATGACTGTTGAAGAGATCGACCAATTTGAGAGCCTCCAACCCGGTTTTAACGGCCATGTAGGCATGATCCTCATATTCGCGGGGAGCTCCAAACACAGCCATGTAGGCATCGCCGATCGTCTTGATTTTCGTTCCGCGGTAGCTTGCAACAAGATCGTCCAACCCTCGGCAGATGATGTTCAGCAGTTCAATGAGTCGTTTTCCGGGGATTTTTTCTGCCATGCGGGTAAACCCTACGATATCGGAAAAGAAGATCGTGCAGTCATAAGAACGAGGCATGAAACGACCCTTGTCTTTTATTTCATTGGCAACCACCTCCGGAAGCGTGTTCTTCAACAGGGCATCCACCCTTTTTTCGAGAAGGACGTAGCCTCGTATCAATTCTTTCAGCAGTCGCTTCTGGATTTGATCATCCTGACTTTTCGCAATAGAAAGGAGATGATCCAAAACCATCCCGTCAGTGACTCTCTGATCCCGGATGCCTTGACACAGGTTCTTCATTAATTCGGGCTGCATAGAAATCACCTTCCATCAATCGTCATCCAAGTCCCATGCGCTTCATCCTTTACCACAATCATCAACCGATCCCGAGCGATGAAAGGGTGACCTTTTCCAATGTGCCGGTTTGCTTCAAAAAATCCGCGTATTTCATGTCTGTCTGTTGGGTATGTGACAAAAGCCAGTCGCGGATATAGATCAACATCCTGTGGGTTAACCGATCGTCTTGTTTCCGATAATCACTCAGAAAGCTCCGTACTTTTTCGATAAATTGTTCATGTTCCTTGCAGTGATTGACGACTCCCGGATATCCCGCCTTCAGCATGATCATGTTTTCGGCATGAAAGTGATCCATTGAATATTGGACCAAGTCCCGCAGTACGGAAAGCAAGTCTTCCGATCCGCTCTCGTAAAGCACGGCAATCCGGTTCATGATGGAAAACAGCTCGCGGTGCTGCGCATCAACCAACTCCACCTGGACACTGAATTTTGGATCCCATGCTATACGTTCGACCTTTTCCGGCACGTTTTCCGGAATATTTTTTTCTTCATGTTTTCTGTCAAAAAATCCCATGTCCTGCCTCCTTTGAATCAACATGCGTTATGACGGCATCGGCGAGAAACAGGGTAACACCGGCATCTGTTTTTTCATCAGCGATCTTTCTTTAAAATTTTAATAATGAAACAAAACGGAAACCGGATCGTTCATGCCGCCTCCTACGAGGCCTCTGTCCAATCGAGCTTTTCTCCAGAGATAGATCGGGGGGCCTACCTATCGATTATCGTATGATCCCCTTCATGCATGTCCACTTCATTTTTTGCTTGGTCTCGGTGATGATTTCCATGATTTCCAGCATCGGTCTCCCGAATTTGCTAAATCAGGCACAATCAGTCGGTCGTATTTACCCAGCAAGTCGATGACCTTTTTGATTTTCCGTTTCTTCTACGAGAATTTACCCGACCAGAAAACAAGACTACTTCATCAACAAGAGGCTCAAGGCCATGACGAGCATCCCCGCGGCGAGGCCAAGAAGGCTGTCATGACCTTTGCCATAGGCCCTGCTTGTGGGAAGCAATTCATCCAGACTGATGTAAACCATGATACCCGCCACGCCGCTGAAGAGGATCCCCATCAATTGAGGTGGAAATCCTTCGTCGCCGCTTCCAACAAAGAACCGCACTGCAAGGTATGCAATGCCTGCACCCAAGGGTTCGCACAAACCGCTGAGCACCGAGTAAAAAAAGGCTTTCCTGCGATTTCCGGTGGCATAGAAGATCGGAACGGATACGCTGATCCCCTCGGGGATGTTGTGCAAGGCAACCGCCACCGCAATGGCCGCACCCAGACTCGGATCCTGAAGGGCAGCAAGAAATGTGGCCAAGCCTTCCGGAAAGTTGTGAATGCCGATGACCAATGCGGTAAAAAGCCCCAGCCGCATCAGCTTGTGATGATGGTCACTATGATCGTGAACCCCTGCCGTTGTTGCCGATAGGGCTGCCGGCTTGAATTCCGGGAATGGTGCATTTGGATCGCGCAGCGGCATGGACTCGGCTTCCGAATGAGTCTCGTGGGGGTTCTCGGCAGCCGGAACCAGGTAGTCAATGACGCCGATCAGCAGCATTCCACAGAAGAAGGATGCCACATTGATCCATTGACTCCAGTAATCGCCGTATCGTTCCGTCAGAGCGACCAAACCCCTGGAGAAAATCTCCACGAATGAGATATACAGCATCACACCGGCGGAGAACCCCGTAGCCACAGACAGGAAGCGATAGTTGTTCCTTTTTGCGGTAAATGCAATGACGCTGCCTATCGCAGTGGACATTCCGGCAAACAGGGTCAACCCCAATGCGATCCATGCAGGTTTCATCATCGGTTCCTATGGCCTCCGCCCCGTAGAAGCCTTCAGCAACCCCGACATCCAGTTCCGATCGTTTTGCGGGGAAAAGATCGGATTCGCCGGGTCCTTCAGAATGATGGATAAAATGGCCCAAATCATGGTAAAGCCACCGGCAATTTCTTCAGGATGATATATGGAAAATTCAAATAAAGGAATGGGAATTCTCGCAATGGCTACGACGGCCTTTCTCTGGAGTATTGCAGGGCTGTTCATCAAAGCAATCGACTGGAATCCCATCGCCATAGCGGGCATGCGTAGCCTGGTCGCATCCATTGTCATTTTTGCCTATCTGAGGCGTCCGGTGTTCCATTTTTCATTTGCTCAGACCGCCGCGGCGATAACGCATGCCGTGACCATGCTGTTGTTTGTCGCGGCGAACAAAACCACCACCGCAGCCAATGCGATTTTGCTCCAGTATATGGCGCCCGTGCTGACGGCGTTTATCGGATCCACCTTGTTAAAAGAGCGTCCGCATGCGGAGCATTTCATTGCCCTGCCTCTTGTGGTTGCGGGGATGGTTGTCATGTTTTTTGACGAACTCGGCGGCGGAAAGCTTTTCGGCAACCTTCTTGCCATCCTGTCCGCCGTCACGTTCAGCTTTTATTTTGTGTTCATGCGCATGCAAAAGGACGGCTCCCCTCTGGAATCCATTCTTCTGTCGCATTGGCTCACGGCGATGGTCTGCATCCTCATATCTCTTTTTTTGCCGTTTCCACAGGTCAATCTGAAATCGCTGTCGGCAATCGCCGTGCTGGGAATCGTGCAGCTCGGGCTGCCATCCCTTTTATTCTGCTACGCAATCAAACGTGTCTCCGCGGTTTCTGCAAATCTGATCGCGGTGATTGAGCCGGTATTCAACCCGGTGTGGGTTTTTATCGTGATTGGGGAAGCTCCGGGAGTCCAAGCGCTGATCGGGGGCCTGATCATCGTATTGTCAGTAACCATCGCTTCCGTGATCAGCGCACGAAGGAAGGAGTGACCCGCCTCCCCCAGGGGCGCCGTCCGGGTTGCGCAACAGCCTTCCCGGCCATGCCCGTCCCGCACGGAAACGTCAGGAGGGCCGGTCGGCCTTCCGACGGAGAAAGAGAAACCCCGGTCTTTCGATCCGGGGTCCTCAAGGTCCTGTCCGATCAAGCCGGCGCCCTCTAATACTTCGATCCGGAGATGTAGTCGCTCAGTTGATCGATAAGGGCTTCCTTATCGGAAATGATGGATTTGACGACATCGCCGATGGAGATGACGCCGACAAATTTTTTCTGATCGAAAACGGGAAGGTGCCTCACATGTTTTCCCGTCATCAGGATCATGCAGTCCTCCACCGAGGTTTCCGGCGACACACGGATGAGCTTCGAAGTCATCACTTCCCGGACCATCGTTTTCTTGGAGGTTTTTCCCAGGAGAATGATCTTTCGCGCGTAGTCCCGTTCGGAGATGATCCCCACGACCTTTTCCCCTTCCATGACCACCAGCGCGCCGATTTCCTTCTCGCTCATCATCTTCAGGGCGTCATACACGGTCTGTTCCGGTGAAATCTTATGAACGGCTTTGCCTTTATTTTTCAACAAATCCCTCACAAACGGCATGGCTGCACCTCCCACTCTTTTTCACGTAAAATTCAGATTTCCTTCTTCTTTTCTTCCAAGGTCCCTTTTCTGCTCTCCCCGGAGCAGGCCGGACGCATTCAGGTCGAAATGCCCAGTTTGGGCAACAGCCACCCCTGGATGAAAAACCACACGGCAATCACAAGTAACACGATCAGCAATTCGTTCATTATTGTCCTTTCTATGTTCCCGTTTTCCGTTACCCGTCAAGGATACGGAGTCACCTCCTTCTCTAAGGGTCAGAAATAAACAAAGTTACAGACCCTTCTTCTCGAACCAGCGGAAGAGGGCGATGAAGGCGACCACCAGGATGACGATCACGATCCAGTGGTTGATCCCCAGAAGGCCCGGCAGGGTTATCTTCCCGAAATTCCCCCAGGTCAGGACCGTCGCTTTCATAAGCGGATAGGCCTCTGCGTAAATTCCCGCTCCCAGGATCATCCCCAGCAGACCGAAGACGCTGTCATAACGGCCTTCGCCAAGCGCGCCCATGGCGGTCGCCGGACAGTAGCCCACAATCCCCCACCCGATCCCGAAGATCAGGCCGCCAAGGATGTTCGCTCCAAGTATCGTCGATTTGATCGAGAGCTTCACCAGCCCCAGATCATAGAGCAGGTAAATGCCCACCATGGCCACGAGGATGTTCGTGAGCATGAACTTCACGATGGTCATGTCTTTCAATCGCAGCGCGGCCAGTTGCCGGTCGTACCGGATCACCTGGGCCTTCTGCATCAGGAACCCGAACAGGATCCCTGTAACGGCGCCGGTCAGCAGTTCATTCATGGCCGTTCCCTCCCGCATACAGAATCCTGGCCATCACGACGCCGGCCAGGAAGAAACAGATCAACGATACGTAACCGCTCACGGCTACCTGAGCCAGACCGCTCAGGCCATGGCCGCTCGGTCACCCATCGGCGAGACGAGCCCCGAACATGGCGATCATCCCGCCGAGAAAGGCAACCGTCCAGCGGCGGGTTCTTGAAGCCCCGAAGCGGCCCTCCCACATAGACGGAACGGCTACAGGCCTACGTTCCCCAGACATTGAGGCCGAGATTAGGGAACCGAAGAGAACCCCGACAACAAACAGGAACTGCCAGTCAATCTTCGCCTTCTCCTTGATAAAATACTCCATCCCGGCCACCTTCTCCGGAGCAACGGCCTGCTCGACGTAATTCGCCGCGCGTACGAAGGTGGTCGAGGCGCCAAAGAATTTCCCCGTGACCAGGACGGACAGAACCAGCAGAAGGCCGGCGAGCGCGCCTGCAACGTAGGGGGACCACATTTTTTCCCTCAAAACATTCATGACTCGTCACCTCCCCAATTGTTGTTTTCACACCGAAGCGGGCGGCAGACCCGGCCGCCCGAACGAAACCGACAGGTGAACAATCTTTTGTGGATTACTATATGAACGGGGAACCGCAATGTCAACTGTTATCGAGAAAATCGAGATGGATCTTGACAAACGGGACGGGGATGTTCATTATACCCCAAGGGGGTATCTATGAGGAATGAAGAGCGAAAAAAAATCGTCAACCGCTTCAAGCGGATCGAGGGACAGATCCGCGGGCTGGAGAAACTGGTGGAGGACGAGGCGCCCTGTCTCGACATCCTGACCCAGGTGTCCGCGGTCACCGCGGCCGTCAAGAAGGCCGGTACGGAGGTGATCCGGATGTATATCGACCAATGCCTGACGGAGATCCCTGGAAAATCCGCTGTCAATCGCGAAGCCACCATCAGGGAATTCCAGAAGGCCCTTTC
>JAXDCM010000073.1:0-3914 GCA_034677965.1 Syntrophales bacterium | reverse complement strand
ACCTACGAGAAGAACCTCAAGGTGATCCCCAGTTTCTCCATCGCGGCGATCTTCAATTTTCTGGGCGAAGTCGGCGTGGCGTCCAACATGAACCTGGCGGGAATTCTTCACGGCGAGCAGGAGCTGATTTTCCACAACCCGATCCCCACCTCGGGGACGCTGACGACCGAGGGGAAGATCACCCACTACTATGACAAGGGGCCCAAGGGGGCCCTCGTCGTGGCGGAGAGCGAAACCTTCCACTCGAACGGCAAAAAGCTCTTCACGAACATCATCACCGTTTTTGCCCGTCTGGACGGCGGCTTCGGCGGCGAGAACGCCCCCCCGAACGTCGTCGAATTCCCCGGGCGGGAGCCCGACTTTTCCGTGGAAGCCTTTCCCTCCCCCAATCAGCCGCTGATCTACCGTCTTTCCGGAGACATCTTTCAGCTCCACGTCGATCCGGAATTCGCGCGGATGGTCGGCTTCGAGAAGCCGATCATGCACGGTCTGTGCACCCACGGCTTCGCCTGCCGCGCGCTGATGGCAAGCCTCACGCCGGGAAAGCCCGAACAGGTCCGGCGTCTGGCCTGCCGCTTCTCGAAGACCCTGTACCCCGGCGACCCGATCCGGACGTTGATCTGGAAGGTCGCGGAGGGAAAGGCCGTCTGGCGGACGATCAATACGCGGACCAACGAGACGGTCATCGACAACGGCGTTTTTGAATACGGCGACATCCCGAAGGATGAAATCCGCTTCGACGGGCGCGTGGCGGTGATCACCGGCGCGGGCGGCGGCCTGGGCAGGGTCTATGCACTGGAGCTGGCCAAGCGCGGGGCGAAGGTGGTCGTGAACGATTTCGGGGGCGCGCGCGACGGCGCCGGCGAGGGGTCGCAGGCCCCGGCCCGGAAGGTCGTGGATGAAATCCGGGCCCTGGGCGGCGAAGCGGTCGCAAACTACGACAACGTGGCCGCCCCCGAGGGGGGAGAAAAGGTGATCCGGGCCGCCCTGGAAACATTCGGCACGGTCGACATCGTGATCAACAACGCGGGGATCCTCCGCGACAAGAGCCTTGCCAAGATGGAGCCGGAAACCTGGCAGGCGGTCCTGGATGTTCACCTGGGCGGGGCCTTTCACGTGACGAAGCCCGCCTTCGCCGTCATGAAGGAGAAGGGATACGGCCGGATCGTGATGACGACCTCCGCCGCGGGCCTTTACGGGAACTTCGGCCAGACCAACTACAGCGCCGCGAAGATGGCCCTGGTCGGCTTCATGAACACGCTGAAGCTGGAGGGGGCCAAATATGACATCAAGGTCAACACGGTCGCGCCGATCGCCGCCTCGCGGCTGATGGCCGACATCATCCCCGCCGACATCCTGGACAAGATGAAGCCGGAATTCGTGGCGCCGCTGGTCCTCTTCCTCGCCTCGGAGAAGTGCCCGGTCACCGGCCGGATCTACAACGCCGGGGTGGGGTTCTACAACCGCGCCGCGGTCATGACCAGCCCCGGGACCGTGATCGGCGACGGGAAGAAGATCCCGACGGTCGAGGAGGTCGGAGCGGCCTGGGAGAGAATCCAGAGCCTGAAGGGCGCCAAGGAGATCGGCCAGTTGAACGATCTCATGGGCGATCTGCTCACCGCCTTCGAACGGAAACCGGAGCCGGTGGAGCAGGCGGAACCGGCCGACAAAGCGCCCGCCGGCGGAGGGCCGGGGATGGCCACGGTCGCCGAGGTTTTCGCAAAGATGCCGCAGGCCTTTCGGGCGGACAAGGCGGGAGGGGTGAATGTGGTTTTCCAGTTCGCGGTCTCCGGGGAGGGGGGCGGGGATTGGTATGCCGAGATCAAGGAGGGGGCCTGCCGGGTGGAGGCGGGGAAACACGCCGCGCCCGCCTGCACGCTTTCGATCGCCGCTCCCGACTTCCTCGACCTGATGAACGGCAAGCTTCCGGCGATGCAGGCCTACACTTCGGGAAAACTGAAGATCGGTGGTGACATCATGAAATCCCAGCTCATCGGGAAGCTCTTTAAAATGTAAGAAGAGGAGGGACAAGAGATGATCGGAATCACTTCCTACGGCGCCTATATCCCCCGCCTGAGACTGGACCGGATGGCGATTTATCAGGCCATGGGCTGGTTCGCCCCGGCGATCGTCATGGTTGCCCAAGGGGAACGCTCGATGTGCAACCACGACGAGGACAGCCTGACCATGGCGGTTGCCGCCGCCCGGGACTGCCTCGCCGGTCGGGACAAACAGAAGATCGACGGGGCCTATCTCTGCTCGACGACGCTTCCCTTTGCCGACCGGCAGAACGCGGGGATCCTGAAAACCGCCCTGAATCTACGGGACGACATGATCACCGCGGACATCACCTCATCCCTCCGCGCCGGCACGACGGGACTCCTGACCGCCCTCGAGTCGGTTCGGGGGGGAAGCCGGAGGAGCATCCTCGTGGCCGCCGCGGACAAGCGGGAAACGAAACCGGCCTATTTTTACGAGATGTGGTTCGGCGACGGCGCGGCCGCGCTGCTCGTCGGGGACAGCAACGTGATCGCCGAATTCCACGGGGCCTATACGGTCTCCTACGATTTTGTCGACCATTACCGCGGTTCCGGCAAGCGCTACGACTACACCTGGGAAGAGCGATGGCTCCGCGAGGAGGGCTACTCGAAGTTCATTCCCGAGGCGGTGGACGGTCTGTTTCGAAAGCTGGGGATCACGATGAACGACGTGCAGAAGGTGGTCTTCCCGTGCCTCTTCAAGGCCGAGCACCGGACGATTGCCCGGAAACTGGGCGCGTCGCCGGAGAAGGTGATCGACACGATGCACGAACAGTGCGGGGAGACCGGAGCGGCCCATCCGCTGCTGATGTTCTGCGCCGCGCTGGAGCAGGTCAGGCCCGGGGACGGCATCCTGCTGGCGGGTTTCGGCCAGGGGTGCGACGCCCTCTATTTCAAGGCCACCGAGGCGATCACGAAATTCGAGCCGCGGGTGGGGGTGAAGGGTTCGCTGGAAAACCGAAAGCCCATCGACAATTACATGAAGTTCCTGAAATTCCGCGGGCTGATCGAACCCGAGATGGGAATCCGGGCGGAGGCGCCGACGCAGACGGCGATGACGGTCCTCTGGCGCAAGCGCCGGATGATCACCGGCCTCGTCGGCGGAAAGTGCCGGGACTGCGGGACGGCCCAGTATCCGAAAATGGATGTCTGCGTGAATCCGAAGTGCAACCACGTCCACACGCAGGACGATTATGAATTTGCCGACGTTCCGGCCCGGATCAACACCTTCACGGGCGACCTGCTGGCCGTATCGGTGGACCCGCCGGCGATTTACGGTATGATCCAGTTCGAGGGGGGCGGTCGCTTCATGGCCGACTTCACCGACTGCGAGCTTTCGGACTGCAAGGTGGGGCAGCCGGTGAAGATGGTCTTTCGGCGCAGGTTCACCGACGATGAGCGGGGCTTCTCCGGCTATTTCTGGAAGGCCGTTCCGCAGCCCAAGGCCGACCGGCCCGAGGCCCTCCCGGAGATCCGGTTCGACGGACGCGTCGCGGTCGTCACCGGCGCCGGGGCCGGACTGGGGCGGACCTACGCGCTCGAGCTCGCCAAAAGAGGCGCGAAGGTGGTCGTGAACGACTTCGGGGGCGCGCGCGACGGGGCGGGGATCGGTTCCAGCAGCCCGGCCGACCGGGTCGTGGCGGAGATCCGCGCCGCGGGCGGGGAGGCGGTCGCCAATTACGACAATGTCGCCACACCGGACGGGGGCGAGAAAATCATCCGGACCGCCGTGCATTTCTTCGGCAAGGTGGACATCCTGATCAACAACGCGGGGATCCTGCGGGACAAGAGCTTCCTGAAGATGGATCCGGAGAACTGGAACGCGGTTCTCGCGGTCCATCTGAACGGCGCCTACAACGTCACGCGTCCCGCCTT
>JAXDCM010000072.1:0-4330 GCA_034677965.1 Syntrophales bacterium | reverse complement strand
GCCGGAACGGCCTTGGCGAGGGCCGTCTTCGCTGCGTCCCGGTCTTTTGCCTTCACAGCCTCCAACACTCCCTTTACGCCCGTCTTGATTTTCGATCTCACGGCGTTGTTGAATTCGTAATGCCTATCGGCCTGCCGGCTTCTCTTCTCTGCGGATTTGTGTGTCGCCAAAAAACGTCCTCCTTCAATGCTTGATGAACAGGGGCGCATTTCTATATAAATTTAGGGTCCTTGTCAAGCCGAAAGTGGCCGCGTCTTTTTTCGCGGACTCCCGCCACGTCGTTCAAAATCCTCCTCCCGTCGCTGCGCCTGCGTGATCCGGCTCCCCGGCGGGACGCTGTGGACCAGCCAGACATTCCCGCCGATCACCGAACCGTGGCCGATCGTCACCCGGCCGAGAATCGTCGCCCCCGAATAGATCGTCACGTCGTCCTCGACGATGGGGTGCCTTTGGATCCCACGAACCGCCGCTCCATCTTCGTCGAATTGGAAGCTTTTCGCACCCAAAGTGACCCCCTGATAGATCCGGACGCGCTTACCGATGATGCAAGTTTCGCCGATCACGATTCCCGTTCCGTGGTCGATGAAGAAACTTTCACCAATGGAAGCCCCGGGATGGATATCGATGCCGGTCGCGCTGTGGGCCGATTCGGTGATCATCCGAGGGATGATCGGCACATCGATTCTGTAGAGTTCGTGCGCCAGGCGGTAGTTTGTGATCGCTGTGATCCCCGGGTAGCAAAAGATCACCTCGTCGGGATTGGCGGCCGCGGGGTCCCCTTCATAGGAGGCCTGGACATCCAGGGCGAGTTTGTTCTGCACCTCCGGGAGTTTCCGAAGGAATGCCACCGTCAGATTTCGGGCCCTCTCGTCACAATCCGGCAGGCAGGCCGACCCTTTTTCGCAGGTAAAACAGATTCCCCGCTTGATTTGTTCCTGAAAAGTTCTTCGGACCCGATCGAGTCGAGATCCGACATGAAAACGGAGACTCTCTTCCTGGATTTCGGAAAATCCGAAATAACCCGGAAACAGGATGGAGCGGAGTTCTTCGACGATCTCCCCGACAATCTGACGTGATGGAAGCGCCTGGTCACGACTCCGTTTCTTCATGCCCACCGTTATGCCGTTCCCCGGAACGCAAAGCGCATCCACCAACCGTTTAAAATCATCTTGCCGGGTCGCCTGTTCCACCCGAACAACCGTCTTTTTTCTGCTGCTCACCATGGCTCGCCTCTCTATTCGCTCACGATTGAATTACGTTTTCTATTCACCCTGTCGGATGGTCCCTCCGCCCAGGACGGTCGAACCGTCGTAGAG
Source organism: Syntrophales bacterium (assembly GCA_034677965.1). Classification (GTDB taxonomy): domain Bacteria; phylum Desulfobacterota; class Syntrophia; order Syntrophales; family UBA5619; genus UBA5619. The sequence goes on along the minus strand of JAXDCM010000072.1, from coordinate 3,014 downwards.
CACCACCGACTGTCCGGGAGCCACAGCCTCCTGCGGTTCATCGAACCGGACGGTCAGACTGCCCTCTCGATATCTTGTCCGGCATTTCGCCGGTCGATGGGCGTAACGGATCTTGGCCCAGGCCACCTCCGGAAAAGCACCCACCAGGCAATTCACACGATCCGCAATCAGGCCACCCGACTTCAATTCCCCCTTCTCTCCGACGATCAGCCGGTTCCGCGCGGCATCTATCGCCAGGACATACAGGGGACGCGGAGAGCTGATCCCCAATCCTCCCCGTTGACCGATCGTATAGCAGGCAATGCCCCTGTGGCGTCCGATGATCTTTCCGTTTTGGTCAACGATTTCTCCAGGTTCGACCCGAACACCCCGGTCGTGGAGAAATTCGGCGCATCCCCCCCGAGGGATGAAGCATATGTCCTGACTCTCCGACTTATCGGAAACCGGCAAGGCGGCTTTCCGAGCGATTTCCCGCACCCGGTCCTTCGTATATTCGGCCAACGGGAAAAACACCCCGGGCAGGATCTCCCTCGGCAGGGCATGAAGGAAATAGGTTTGATCCTTCCGGAGGTCCTTCGGCGTCTTGAGGAACCATTCGCCGCCATCTTTTTCGATCCGGGCATAATGACCTGTTGCCAAGCCGTCAAGTCCCCAGGTCAGCACCTGGTTCAGCAGAGAATCGAACTTAATCAGACGATTGCAGATCACACAGGGGTTGGGTGTCCATCCGCGGAGATACTCTGTAATGAAAGGCCCGATGACCTTCGATTCCAGATCCGAGGAAACATCGACCACACGATGGGGAATTCCCAGCATCCGGCAGACGTCACCGGCGTCTGCGGACTCCCGAGGGCCACCGCGCCTGGTCTTCTCTCCTGCGACCGGACCGACACCCAGGGACATGGTCACACCGACCACTTCGTATCCGCTGTCCCGGAGCAGAAGCGCGGCAACGGCGGAGTCGACGCCGCCGCTCATGGCAACCGCCACCCTCTTCATGCAAACCATCGTCCCGGCTGGGCGAAATGATCCGGCATCATTTCACCATATCCGCTCATTCCGATCATTTTTTCACCATATTCGGCAAGGCGTCTGTCGTTCTTCCCTCACATTTCCCGGAACAGCCAGGTTGAGAGGTACCTTTCCCCCGTATCGGGGAGAACAACCACGATCAGCTTCCCACGGTTATCCGGCCTTTTGGCAACTTCCAATCCCGCCCAAAGAGCTGCGCCTCCGGAAATACCCGACAGAATGCCCTCTTCACGGGCAAGACGCCGGGCGCAGTCTCCGGCGTTTTCATTGGAAACCCGGATCACCTCGTCGATGATCCCACGGTTCAGGACGCCGGGAATAAATCCTGCGCCGATCCCCTGGATCTTGTGCGGTCCGGGCTTTCCTCCCGACAATACAGGAGAGCCTTCCGGTTCGACCGCAACAGCCTTGAACCCGGGCCTCCGTTCTTTCAGAACCTCAGCCACACCGGTCAGGGTGCCTCCTGTTCCGACGCCGGCCACCAAGATATCCGCTTTCCCGTCCGTATCAGCCCAGATCTCCTCGGCCGTGGTCCTGCGATGGATCTCCGGGTTCGCAGGATTGTTGAACTGCTGGAGGATCAGGGCGCCGGGTGTCTTGGCCGCCATTTCCTCCGCCGCACGAACAGCCCCGGCCATCCCCTCCGCCCCCGGCGTCAGAACGATCTCGGCGCCGAAGATTGCCAAAAGCTGTCGACGCTCCAGGCTCATCGTATCGGGCATCGTCAGGATCAGCCGGTATCCCCGCGCCGCTGCCGTAAAGGCCAGTGCGATTCCGGTGTTGCCGCTCGTCGGCTCAATAATGATCGATCCTTCTTTCATCAGCCCTTTTCTCTCGGCGTCATCGAGCATCGCCACACCGACGCGATCCTTCACACACGAAAGGGGGTTGAAGGATTCCACCTTGACGACCACCTGCGCCGGGCTTCCGGCGGCCATCCGGTTGAGACGGACCAGCGGGGTATGGCCAACCGTTTTTGTAATATCCTCATAGATCTTCATCGTCTCTTCTCCCGGCCGGATCGGCCGGCCCTGATGGGATGCTTTCACGCAACGACCGCATCCGCCTCTCATCCTCGGCTCCTTTTGCGGTCTGCACCGTCCCTGTGTCTTGTTTCCCTAAAATTGTCACTGCCTTTTTCTGCCTTCGCGACAATGTACGGTTGTTTTTCCATCAATGCAATAAAAAACCAAAGAGACCTGCTGCAAAGGAATATGCTGATTGACTTCCGTGTGGATTTCCCATAAGGATTGACAATCGCTCCAAACACGGGGAGTTTCCAAGCGATGGCCCAGCAGAATTCGGTCCGGATCGTCGAGGTCGGACCACGGGACGGCCTGCAAAACATTTCGCGATTTGTCGCAACGGATCGGAAGATCGGCCTGATCCGGGAGCTGGCCGCCTGCGGACTCAAGGAGATCCAGATCGGCGGCTTTGTCCATCCTCGAGCCATTCCCCAGTTCCGGGATATTGGTCAGGTGGCTGCCGGAACCGTCGGCCTGGAGGGGGTGACCCTGACCGCGCTCGCGCCCAATTTGCGGGGCGTTCAAGACGCCGTCGCCTGCGGCCTCAGAAACCTCGTCTTTTTCTTCTCGGTCAGCCGCTCCCACAACCTCAACAATGTCCGCCGAACGCCGGAGGAATCTTTTTCGGCCCTCAGGGAAATTTGGAACGAAATCCACCCCGGGGGGATCCATCTCCGGGTCGATCTCGCCACGGCATTCGGATGCCCCTTTGAAGGCCGAATCGCAACGGAGGCAGTCCTGCGGTCCGTGGAAAAGACCGCAAACCTCGGAATCCGCGAGATGACCCTTTGCGACACGGTCGGTTTCGGAAATCCGCGGCTTGTCGAAGAGATTTCCCAGGCCTGCCTCGACCGGTTCCCGGAGATGGACTTCGGGATGCACTTCCACAACACCCGGGGGCTGGGTCTCGCCAATACGCTCGCCGCATATCAGACCGGAATCCGAAGCTTCGACACG
>JAXDCM010000071.1:0-37539 GCA_034677965.1 Syntrophales bacterium | reverse complement strand
GCCTATGAGGATCTGATCCGATGGGCGGAGAACCCCAGCTTCATACGCCACCGCGGTTTCCCGGACAAATGGTTCTATGAGGGGGATAAAGACCGCTGGGCACAACCGACGCCGATCCTTTCACGCTGATGGGAAAGCAATCGATGGAAAGCCCGCAACACGGACGGTCACCCGGGTCGGCATTCCTGTCATCGGCCTGCCCCTCAGACCTCTTGCGCACTCGGCAGGTTCAGGTTTCAGGGAAAGACCAAGGAGGAAGGGGACCCGTTGATCGCCGACGGCATCCACACCGGGGACGCAGCCAAACTCGGCTTCAAGCGCTTTCCATCCGTTCAGCAGACGACGGATAGATCACTGCCCCAAAGAGGTCCCGCCGCACCGGTCACCGTGCTGACCCATCCGCCGGAGATGCTCCCGTGGATCATGCGAATATTACCGGTTCGATGTAAAAAAAGGCTTTTAAAATATTCTTTACCGTTTCAACGATTTGAGAAACGTGCAGACGCGTTTTTCCTGGATTGCGCATTCTCTGAGCAACATGGCAATTTTTTCTGGATCGAAATCCACGGTCTTCCCTTTGCAGGCCCGCGCGCAGGCCAGTGCAAAGAGTCTCCACCGATCGCCTGCCTCGGTCATCAGGCGCGATGCCTCTTCCAGCGGAACCGATGAAAGGAGACGCGACGCCTCCTGCAGAAAAGCCGCGTACATAAATCGAAAGCCACCCCCTCCCGTCCCGATCTCCTCCTGCATTCGCACAATGTGGCCCAGGTAGAGGCGAGCATATCGAGGATCCCCATTCTTCAGTTTCTCAATCCTCCGCGCCATATATTCAATCCCTTTGATGCCGATAAAAGGCAGCGGAGCGTAAAGCATCATGCGCACCGTCTTTCGGATCGCCTTTCGGATGACCTCCGACCGGTCGATCTGGGTACTGATCCGGATAGGATAGTAGAGAAATCCCTTCGGTGCAAGAGCCCCACGGGCGAAGCGGGCGTTCTGGAGATCCTCCGCCTTCACCCGGACAACCTGTTCGAAAACCGGGTCGCTCACGAGGAATTCTTCTGCAACCCTTCCGTAAACAATGAGGTTATGGGAATTGAACTGGAAACGCATTTCAGCAGGGAAATAGGGGAGCCAGTAGACCGATGTCTGCAGCCCAACACACTGTCCGTCATCCACCAAAGCGCAAAGTTCCGCGAAAGCTCTTTGAGGGTCCGAGTATCGCCGCGTCTCGAACCGAACCCCGAGATTCTTTGCTGTCCCCCTGATGATCGCTCCCGGAAACATGCGGTACGCGACGACCGGCATATTGGTGATTTTGATGAAAGGGAGATAGGCGAAGGTGAGACCGCCGGCGATGCCGAAAACCATCGGCTCGGAGAGATCGAGGCCTCGGTGATTGAGAAGCGCGGTGACCACACCGCTCTCACAATGGGCGTATTGCTGGTGTTTGAAGGTCTTGGGTTCCGCCATTCACTCTTCCCCGGAAAAGTTTTTCAACCGCTCGACGCTCACGCCGAAGAGGCGCGCGTATTCGGTTAGTGTCCGATTTTTCAATTTCTTGAAGACGGAAACTCTGAAATGCCTCCTGACCTGCCAATGAAAAAGCCCCATCGCTTGCGCCAGTGTCAAGGAGTCCATCCATTTTTTGTTCATAAAGTATTCAATGGGGGATGTTTCGCCGCGCCGCACCCGGTCGGCAGCCAGTTTTGCCTTCACTTCGAAATCCTCGATAACCTGCGTTAGAACAATCTCCTCCGCTTCCCAGCCCCGGGTAACGGTCCGGGCATACTCCCCTTGGTGATCGACGGCATAGAGGGCCTTTTTTTCACCTGCCATCGTCTTGATGGCATCCTGGGGAACTTCGGAGATCTTCATAATCTGGTATCGAAATTCGGCGGGTTCAGCTTCGTGAAGGCACGCCGCCGGCTGTAGCAGACCCCGATGGTCGCCACCGCCGCCAGTCCGAAGACGGCAAGCAAACCAAGCGGGTACATTACCGCGTAGACTACCGGCGTCAGCAGTATCCGGACTGCCGTCCGCAAGCCCTCTTGATCCTTGATCCATGCGGCCAGCGGTGGGGAATATCGGGAATATAACCGAACGAACTCCCGTCCCGGCGCGTTCTTCAAAAGATGACGATCCCGGAAATTCCGCAACACCTGCACATGGGGGTCCAGATAGGAGCCGTAGGCCGCCGTTGCGATGAAACATCCGCCTCCTCCGCCTCCCCCGTCCCCGGAGGGCGACCAGGACATCCAGGTTTCGATGATGGATTGATTCTGGGCAACCAATCGGGGCCCGCCGTTGTATCGGGATGTGCCCAAGGCGTGCAGTGCTATGACCCGTCTCTGGAGGGTGTCGGTAAAATATTGCCAGACCGGGCTGCCGCTGTTGCCGCCGCTCGTATCTGCGTCGTAGTAGACGATTCGGTCCGCGTTCAACAGAACATCGCCTGAGGAGAGCCACATCGCCCGACTGTTCTCCTCTCCCTGAACCTCCTTTGGATAACCGGCCACATTGATGATCCCGGAAGCGGCAATGTCGAAGACCAGCGGCATGTAAGTGCCGACACCCGCGCCGGAAAAGGATGTGTCAAAGAAAACGGCGGCATAATCGTAATTGAACTGAACGTCCGGATCATTTTTCAGCGCATCGATATAGTTGGTGTTGGTTTGCCACGAAGAGGCGGAAACCGTCCCATAGGGCCGGATCACCTCGTCGCCTTCGTATCCCTGTCTCTGGCCGGGGGCAAAATCGATCCCTTTGGCATATCCCCCTTCGTTGATGTCATAGATCATATGGCCATTGGTGAGGACCACATAAGGGGAGACGATGAAGCCCGTTCCGCGAAATCGACCGGTCTCATAGGTATTCACCATGAAACCGATGCATGGATAAGGATAGCTCTCTGTATTGATGACGCGAACTCGGGTGTCCTCGCCGATCACATTCTCCGGCTTTTGCAGGGCGACTTTTTCCTGAGAAACACCGGAATGGCTTTCCGGGCCCCGATTGGCGGGCGGAGCAGGTTTGTCCGGTTCCGGGGCGGCTGGGACATTCCGGATCTTGAAACCATCGGGCAGTTTCGGCACCGCGGAAGGGGCCTGCAAGCCGGGATCATTGGGATCAAGCACCTCCCGAAGGCCTGCGTCGGGCGCCTGTTCTCGCCAGCGGTCGGAGTTTTCCAGCAGGGTTTTGGCTTCCTCGGCGGACAGACGGCGATTTTCCGGTTTTTTCAAAAAGATGCAAAAGGCCCCTTTTTCTTCGAGATCGAATTCCTCCCATTTGTGTAGAACGCCGTCGATGTGCTGCAAGACCACCCGTGAAGGGACACGCTGCCCCAGCCTCTCGGGGCAGTCCCGCAGGGCAGAGTAGGCCTGGTTCCGGTCCGCTTGACCTTCTATTTGGGCGCCGACTGCCGGGAAAAGAAAAAGAATGGAAACCAGCAGCAGGAATATCCAAAATGGTGCCTTGCCGACGCGAAAAGAAAAAAATGGCCGGTCGGGATCACTCTTCTTTTTCATAACCGCTCCTAAAAGGTACTTCTCAACGGCCCATGAACATCCCGGGCAAAAAGGTACTCAGCCAGGGAACGTAGGTCACGATGAGCAGAACAACCAGCGACACGCAAAAAGGCGCCCAGACCGCCCTGCCGAGGCGGTCAAGGGACATCCCCGTCACTCCGCAAACGGCAAAGAGGATCGCCCCCACCGGCGGCGTGATCAGTCCCAGAACCAGGTTCAGGCAGATGACGATCCCCATGTGAACCGGATCGATCCCCAGATGGACCGCCAAAGGCGCCAATACAGGGGTTACGATGACCAGTGCGGGGGCGGTTTCCATCGGGATTCCGATGAGGAGCAACAGAATATTGACAAAAAGCAGGATCAGATAGGGGGACGTGGTCAGTGAGGAGATCCAGTCGATCAATAGTTGAGGGATCTGATCCACCGCCACGATCCATGCGAAGGGCTCCGACATGGCGATGAGCATCATGGTCATCCCCGATTCGAGCCCTGCCTTCAGAAAGACGCCGGGGAGGTTCCTGAAATTGAGCCTGCGGTAGAGGAATGCCCCGACAATAAGTGAATAGACTACCGAGACGCCGGCCGCTTCGGTGGGTGTGAACATGCCGCTCAGGATTCCGCCCAGAATCAAAAAAGGCATGAACAGCGCGGGAATCGCCTTGAAGGTGGCAACCAGTAGTTCCCGCGACGGAGGCTTCACGTCCCGGGGATAGTTGCGTTGGACGGATACGAAATACATGTAGGTCATCAGAGCGACACCCAACACCAAGCCGGGAAAAACACCGCCCAGAAACAATGCGCCAATCGATACATTGGCCGTAACCCCATAAATGATGAAGGGGATGCTCGGTGGGATGATCGGTCCCATGCAGGAGGCCGTGCAGGTCAGCGCGGCGGCAACGTCTTCGTCATACCTGGCTTTGGTCATGGCCGGAATCATCACCACGCCGATAGCCACCGCCGTGGCAACCGCTGATCCGGAGATTGCCGCGAAGATGGCGCAGGCCAGGATGGTGGCATGGCCAAGACCTCCCCGGATATAGCCCAGAAGCAAACGGGCGAAGCGGATGAGATCTTGCGTGATCCCCCCCGTGTTCATGAGATTGCCGGCCAGCATGAAGAGAGGAATGGCCAGAAGCGGAAAAGTGGCTAGGCCGCCGAAAACCGTTTGGACCAGTGTCGTGACGGGCATGCCGTCGCTGAGCAGTGCGTAGACCAGGGAGCAACCGCCCAATGCAACCATGATCGGCGCAGAAATGCACAAAAGCGCAATAAAGGTCAGAAGGAAGACGATCATTGCACGCTCCCCTTCTGTCCCATGCCGAGGAAGGTCAGCAGCTCCTCCATCGTCAGAAAGAACATGATGAAGAAGCCGGTCGGAAGCGCCGCATAGGGATAGCTCATCACCAAACCGATGGCCGGCGAGGTCTGCTTCACATTGTACAGGGTTTGAAAGAGGCCATAGCCAAACATGGTTCCGAAGAAGATCAGCGCACAAATATAGCTCAAGAATTTCAGAAATTTAACGACTTTTTCGGGAACCGATTCGAGAACGGTGGTCATACGGATCATGTATCCCTTCTTCAGCCCCACCGCGCCGCCCAGCATTGACGCCCAGACCAGGGAGTAGGTCGAAACTTCGCCGGACCACATGCTCATTTTCTGAAAGACGTAACGCCCGATCACTTCATAGGGAATGACGAGGGCGATGACGACCATAAACAGGATCGTCCCCCAGCTTCCCACCGTGACCAGAAATTCGTTGAACCGTTGCAGTGCGCGCATGACACCGCTCCATAGTGGGTATCGACTATGACGGGTGCAATCCCCGGTCCCCACCGACCATTTTTTCCTCCCGCGGGGACCGGAGCGTTACCGGATGGCGGGACGGTTTGAACCGGCCCTCTGAGGACTACTTTGCATTCATGATGTTGTCGATTTCAGCCTTGCTGAACTGCGCCTTGAATTCATCGTAGACCGGCACCATGGCCTCCTTGAAGCTTTCCTTGTCCACGTCGCGCGTGATGATCACGCCCTTCTTGGCCATCTCCTGCAGTTTCGCCTCTTCACCGTCGCGGTTGACCTTCCGCTGGAACTTGGCCACTTCCAGGGCCGTCTTCACGCAGATCTGCTGGTCTGCCTTGGGAAGCGCGTTAAAGGCCTTCGGGCTCATCAAGAGCTGGGAAGGGGAGTAGACGTGCTGGGTCAGCGAGAAAAACTTCTGACCGGCATCCCACAGTTTGCAGCTGTAGAAGACGGCAATCGGATTCTCCTGACCGTCGATCACCCTCTGCTGCAGGGCTGTGAACACCTCGCCCCAGGTCATGGGCGTCGGATTCAATCCCGCGGCCTTCCAGGCGGCCAGATGAACCTTGTTCTCCATGGTCCGTATCTTGAGCCCCTTGGCATCTTCGACCTTTTTGACCGGTCCTTTCGCATTGGTCAGGTTACGGAATCCGTTCTCCCAAAAGGCCAGGGCCTTGATGTTGGCCTTGCTGAAGTCATCGAGCAGTTTCTGGCCGATCGGTCCGTCCATGACCAGGTCCACATGCTGAAAGCCCCTGAAAAGAAAAGGGAAATCCAGGATGTTGATGGAAGGGCTGAACCCGCCCAGCGGGCCGGTAGACGTGACCAAAAGGTCGATCGCTCCCTGCTGGATCCCCTCGGTCATCTCCCGTTCGCCCTTGCCCAACTGGTTGCTTGGATAGAGTTTGGTCTGGATGCGCCCGTTCGTCCTCTCCTTCATCAGATCAGCGAACTTCTGAGCTCCGATCATGTAGGGGTGGTCCATGCTCTGGGTCGACGCCAGTTTCCAGACGACTTTATATTCGGCTGCCCCTGACGTCCCTGTCCATGAAAAGGTCAGAGCCGCCAACAACGCAAAAAACAACACGAACCCTTTCTTCATTCACCTTCCTCCTTAGCGATGGATTTGCTGAAAAACCAACCCTCCGTCAGAATTTTCCCCCTTAAAATCGGCAAGGTGTTTGCTTCCTACGGTATCAGCGTGATGTCCGGTTCTTTCGTTCCGCAGAGCCTGCAGGCCGCCTTCAGCCCCTCTTCCAGCAAAGCAACAGTCAAATATCGGACTTCTCTCACGAAATCAACGTTCTGACGGTAGGATCACCATGATGAAAGAAGCGATGTCACAGCACCCCGCCTCCTCCAGGCCACCCAGCCGGGCATTGTGAAATTCGGCTGGAGAGCCCTCTCCATTTCCAGCAACGTGCAAATTACAGGTTCTTCGTGACCGGCGAGCAACTTTTGCACAGAATTATTTTTCTGTAAAGAGTTCGATTTGTGTGTTCGTGAACGTTGACACAGTCCCTGCTTTCGCCTATAGTTTATACATAAACCTATTCAAAGGGAATTCCCGTCGAATTTTTCAATCGTCCTTTTTGGACGGCGCCGGGTGAATCCCCGATGGGAGTTTTATACAGCCACAAAAGAGAAGGAACGCCTTCAGGTCGGATGACGGGAGGAAACTGATGATCGGCATATCGTATGGACTGGAGGAAAAGGTTGTGGTCGTGACAGGGGGAAGCCGGGGGATCGGCCTGGATCTGGCCCGGAATTTCCTCGCGGAGGGGGCGAGGGTCGTCATTTGCGGACGGAAAGAGGATAAGCTCAAGGCCGCCGAAGGACAGTTGAACGGCGGCGAGCGGCTTCTGGCCGTTGCCGCCCATATCGCCCGAGAGGCGGATGTGGAAAACCTGTTCGATCGTGCGGTCCACCACTTCGGTGGCATTGACATCCTCGTCAACAACGTCGGGATGAATCTGGTGACGGCCTCCGTCACGGACACGGATCTGCCCGTATGGAACAAGATCCTCGAGGGGAACCTGACCGGAACCTTTCTATGCTCGCGGAAGGCGGCCCGGATCATGCGCGAGAAGAGACAGGGAAAAATCATCAACATCTCATCGATTGCCGGGACAAGGGCTGCGCCCGCGATGGGAATTTACGGAATCGCCAAGGCCGGGGTCGAGATGCTGACGAAGGTGCTGGCCGCAGAATTGGCCGCGAGCCACATCCAGGTCAACGCCGTTGCCCCCGGAATGGTCCGAACCGATTTCAGCAAGCCCTTCTGGTCGACGCCGGCGATCTGCGAACAGATCGTGAAGGGGATCCCGGCAGGTCGCATCGCCGAAACGGCTGATCTTGTCCCGATTGTCCTGCTCCTTGCCTCCAGACACACGGACTACATCACCGGCCAGACTATCGCGGTCGACGGGGGGGCCTTGGCGATATGAGCCTGACGGCCGGAATCGACATCGGTTCCATCACCGCCAAGGCCGCCGTGCTGAGGAACGGGGAACTTTTGGGGACACAGGTGATTTTCACCGGCTACAACGCCGAGATTGCGGGTCTTCGCGTCTTCGAGGAGCTGGTTAAAAAACTGGGTCTTGCCGCCGAAGATATCGACTCGATTGTCGCCACGGGATACGGCCGGAAGAGCGTCTCCATTGCCGACCGGACCGTAACCGAGATCATGTGTCACGCTGCCGGGGCGCGCTTCCTTGACCTCTCCGTCCGATCGTTGATCGACATCGGCGGACAGGACAGCAAGGCGGTTTTGATGGACGAGCATGGCCGGGTCGTGAATTTCACGATGAACGACAAATGCGCCGCGGGGACGGGCCGCTTCCTCGAGGTGATGGCTCGTGCACTGGAGGCGGATCTCGACGAATTTGGAGCCCTTTCATTGCAGGCGACAAATGCCGCCAGAATCAGCAGCCTCTGCACGGTCTTCGCCGAGTCGGAGGTGATCTCGCTGATCGCGAAGGGGGAAACGCGGGAGAACATCATCGCGGGAATCCACGAAGCCATCGCCTCCCGGGTGTCGGCGATGGCGAACCGGATCGGCCTGGTTGCACCCGTCCTGATGACGGGCGGCGTCGCCCGGAATATCGGCGTTGTCCGGGCGCTGGAGAAGGTGATGGGGTTGCCGATGGTCGTCTCGCCCCAAGCCCAGGTTGCCGGCGCAATCGGCGCGGCCTGCCTCGCCCGGGAAAATGAGGTGAAACATGTATGAAGATTTGAAGGGAAAGACGGCGCTCGTCACCGGGGCCGGGAAGAAGACGGGCATCGGCTACGCCATCGCGGAGCGTCTGGGATCCTGCGGTTGCAATGTCGTGATCGCCGATCTCGGCCGTCCGCCAAAGCTGACAAGCCCTGTGCCGACCGGAACACGGGAGGAGATGGAAACGATCGCTGCCGATCTGGGAAAACGGTTCGGCGTGAACGCGTTTGCGGCGGAGACGGACGTGACCGATTCCGCGTCGGTCGCGGCCATGGCGGAAAGGCTCCGGTCGAGATGCGGCCACGTGCACATTCTGGTCAACAACGCCGGCGCCTCGTTCGGCGTCCCCGCCGACATCTTGTCATACGACGAGGCGGCGTGGATCCGGACGGTCGATGTCAACCTCTTTTCCGTCTTTCGGGTCAGCCGCGCGATTCTGCCGCTGATGTTCGGCCAGCCCGGCGTCATTGTCAATACGGCCTCGCGGGCCGGCAAGGTTCCGCCCCTGTTCAACAGCGCCTATGCCGCGGCAAAGGCAGGGGTGATCATGCTGACCAAGACCATGGCCAAGGAACTCGCCGGCCGCGACGTCCGGGTGAACGCGATCTGTCCGGGTCAGATCCGGACCGACTTGGAGCAGTGGCGATTCGGCCTGGAAGCTTCCTTTTTTTCCAGCACGGTGGAAGAGCGCGAGCAGGAGATGTGCCGGACGATTCCGTTGGGCCGGATCGGCCTTCCGGAGGACGCCGCGATGCTGGTTGCCTTCCTCGCATCGGAGCAGGCCCGGTACATCACCGGACAGGCGCTCAACGTGGACGGCGGCCAGTGCATGGAGTTGTGATCTGTCATACGGTTCAAGGAGGAGTACATGGATCAGGTGATCGGCGGCAAGTTGGTTGCGGAGGCTCTCATCGAACGGGGGGTCGAATATCTTTTTTCATTGAGCGGAGGACACATTACGCCCATCTATCAATATCTGGAAGGATCGCCGGTCACCATCTTCGATACCCGGCATGAGCAGGCTGCGGTATTCATGGCCGAGGCCTGGGCGCGGATGACCCGGAAGCCCGCCGTTGCCCTGGTCACCGCCGGACCCGGTTTCACGAACGCCCTCTCGGGAATCGCCAACGCCCGGTTGTCAAACGCCCCGGTGATCCTGATTGCCGGCTGCGTCGGACTGGAAAGCGTCGAAAAACTGGATCTCCAGGATATGAACCAGCTTCCCGTCATCGCGCCGATGGTGAAAAAGGCCTGGGTCTGTCCCTTGGCGGAGAGGATCCCCGAATTCATCGATCTTGCATTCCGGACCGCGGCCGTCGGACGGCCCGGACCGGTCTACCTCGAGTTTCCCTGTGACGTCCTCAACGCGCCCGTCCATCCGGAAAAAGTCCGACGGCTTTGCAGCCTTGTGGACTCCCGACCGACGGACCTCGAGGGCGCGCGAAAGGTGCTGGAGATGCTTCGGGAAGCGAACTCCCCGGTGATCATCGCGGGCAGCGGCGTCTGGTACGCCGACGCCGGGAACGCCCTCCGGGAATTTGCGGAACGAACAGGTGTCCCCGTCTTCACGGGGAGCTCCGGTCGCGGGACACTGTCCGACACCCATCCCCTCTGTTTCCAGTCTTCACTGGCAATCCGCCCCGGCGCATCGCTGGCCGCCCTCACCAGCGCCGATCTGATTCTCTTTCTCGGAAGCCGGCTCAGCCTCTTCTACCTGTTCGGCGATATCTTCCGCAAGGATGCGAAATTCATCCAGGCCGATATCGAGGCGGAGGAGATCGGGCGGAATCGCTCCGTGGATCTGGGGATTGTCGGAGATGTCCGGGCGCTTCTGAGCGAACTCAACCGGTTGATCGAAGAGCAGCAAATCGGAGAAGCGCTCCGCACAACGTTTCAGAACTGGGTGGAAACCCTCCGAAAGGCGGATGTGGACGGGAAGGCCCCAACGCAGCCGCTCTGGTCGAGCGACAAGGTGCCGATCCACCCGCTTCGCCTCGCCCGGGAGATCGATGCGTTCATGGACCGGGAAAAGGACATCGTCGTCGCGGACGGCGGCGACACCCAGATTTGGATGGGAATGACTCGGACGGTCCAAACCGCCGGGCGTTATTTCGATTCCGGTCTCTATGGTTGCCTTGCCGTCGGGATTCCGTTCGCCAATGCGGCAAAGCTCCGCCATCCGGAAAGCCGTGTCCTGCTCGTCATCGGTGACGGTTCCGTCGGTTTTAATTTCATGGAGTTTCACACGGCGATCCGCAAGGGCCTGCCGATCGTGGTCGTCATCGCCAACGACCAGAGTTGGGGAATGATCGCGCACAGTCAAACCCTCCGGATGGGCCACTGCATCGCCGACGGCACCTGCCTCGGCCGTGTGGAATACCAGCGTCTGGTGGAAGACCTGGGGGGCTTCGGAATCGCTGTTGAGCGGCCGGAGGAGATCCGGCCGGCACTCCAGGAGGCCTTCGCCTCGGGAAAGACCGCCTGCATCAATGTCGCGGTCGATCCGGACGTGATCAGCCCGGGAAGCGTGGCACTGGCCAATCTCGGAGCTTACCGGAAATAGCGCACTTCCGCGCATTTCAAGCAGGACCTCCAAACCGAAGTCTTTGAGAAAGGAGCACCGCCATGAGAACCAAGGAAGTATACATTCGGGGCCTCTCCAAGATGAAACGAAACCTGTACCATGACGGCCACCTGATCGACAGGACCGATGAACTCCAGAAGGACTGCCTCAATACCATCGGGCTCACCTATGATGAAGCGGCCAAACCGGAAAACCAGGATCTGTGTACGGCGATTTCCCACCTGACGGGCGAACGGATCAACCGTTTCAACCACATCCATCAGAACAAGGAAGACCTGCATCGGAAGCAGGACATGACCCGGATGCTCTGCCACAAGGTGGGAGGCTGCATCCAGCGCTGCATGGGGATCGACGCGGCAAACGCCATGTACAACGTTTCCTATGAGGCGGACAAGGTCCATCCGGGGGCCACCTGTTACCACGAAAACTTCAAGAAGTGGTTGACCCGTTTCCAGAAAGAGGATCTGGTCGGCTGCTGCGCTCAGACGGACGTGAAGGGGGACCGGTTGCTTCGGCCCGCCGACCAGCCGAACGCCGGCGCATACTTGCGAATCAAGGAGCGGCTGAAAGACGGAATTGTCGTCGAGGGCTGCAAACTGCATATTTCAGAGGCCTCCGTGGCGGACGAGATCCTGGCGCTGCCCACCCGGGCGCTGCGCGGCGAAGACAAGGATTACGCCGTGGCCTTCGCCGTTCCGGGAGACTGGGACGGATTGAAGCAGATCGTCACGGTCCATAACCTGCGGCCGAGAAATCATTTCAAGCGCGGATTCGTGCCGGGGGCCACCGACTCCTACCTGATTTTTGACAATTGCTTCATTCCCTGGGAGAGGGTCTTTCTGGCCGGCGAACATCTGCACGGCGGCATATTGGCCCTGCTGTTCGCGCTGTTCCACCGCCATTCCTATTCGGGCTGCAAACCGGCGATCGGCGACATCATCCTGGGGACCGCAGCACTGGCCGCTGAAGTCAACAATATCCACAAGGAATCCCATGTCCGCGAAAAGCTGGCGGAAATCATCATGACCGCCGAGTTGGGGTACGCGGCCGGATATACGGCATCCGATCTGGGAAAACCGGAGGTTTACATCCCGGGCATGGGTTTCGTGCCGTTCGGTCCCGGCTCCTACATTCCACATTCGATCTACTGCAACGTCGGCCGCTGCCTATCGGGCGAGGCGGTCTGGCGCGAGGCGGAGATCCTCTGCGATATTGCCGGCGGCGTCGTGGCGACGTTCCCCCACGAGAATGATTTCAAGAACCCGGAGACCGCAGAGGCGCTGCTGAAATACACCAAGCGGAATCCGAAGATGACCGTGGAGGACCAGGCCCAGTTCTGGAGATTTTTGGGCGATGCGCTCTGCTCGGCAACCGGCGGCATTGTGAATGTCGGCAATTACCACGGCGGCGGTTCGCCGATCATGGAGCAGATCGCGATCACGACCCAGTACGACATCGAATCCCGCAAAAAATTGGTCAGGCACCTGGCCGGCATGAGCGGCGGGGATCCGGATGTGTTCATCAAGAAAGGTGAACAGAAAAAGGCGCGATCTGAACCAACGGAAGTTCCACAAGAACAGCAAGGGAGGAAATAATGGATCTCTTCGATTTGCATGGGAAAACGGCGCTGGTCACAGGCGCAAGCCGCGGAATCGGAAAGGCGATCGTAAAGACGTTGGCGGCTCACGGCGCCGAGGTGATCCTGACCAGCCGGAAACTGGAGGACCTCCGCCGCGTCGAGGCGGAAATCGTCGGATCCGGAGGCAAGGCGCAATCGATTTCCTGCCATGCAGGCATGATGGAGCAGATCCAGGCCCTGTTCCGGCAGATCGAAAGCCTTTATCCACGTCTGGACATCCTGGTCAACAATGCCGGGACAAATCCTTTTTTCGGGGACGTGCTGAGCTGCGACGAGAAGGCGTGGGACAAGACCTGTGATGTCAATCTGAAGGGCTCCTTTTTCATGAGCCAGCATGCCGCAAAACTGATGAAAAAATCGGGAGGCGGGGCCATCGTGAACGTTGCCTCGGTCAACGGCGTCCGCCCGGCGCCTACCCAGGGGGTCTACTCGATCACCAAGGCGGGGATCATTGCGATGACGAAATCCTTTGCCAAGGAGCTTGCCCCTTATCAGATCCGCGTGAATGCGCTGCTGCCCGGACTGACGGAGACGAAGTTCACCGCGGTCCTCCGGGAACCACAGATGCTGAAAATGATTCTACCCATGATTCCGATGGGACGGATGGCAAAGCCGGAGGAAATGGCCGGAGCGGTCCTCTACCTGGTTTCCGACGCGGCTTCCTATACGACGGGAATTTGCCTGACGGTGGATGGAGGCATGCTGGCATAGACGGCCTGAGGGTAGCCATGGCTTGCCGGCGGCCTCCCGTAATCAGAGAAACGATGCGATCCAATACAACGCAAGGGGCGCACCCAAAGGCGCGCCCCTGTCAATTCAGCCTTTCCCTATGCGATGACTCTCTGTGAAACCTACTTGTTCTTGGCCGATTCCGAAACCGAGGGCGACTTCACATTCTCGGGGATGGGTTCGATTCCGTACTTCCACTTCAGGAACTGCTCGCCGGACGCCGGGTAGAGCGCGTAAATCAGCAGATCATCATCGGTTTTTGCGAGATCGCCGATCTTTTTCCTGGCCTCCGCCAGTTCCGGTTCCAGATAATCCGCAGGTCGGCCCGTGACCGGGGTCTGGCCGCGTTTGTAGCGCTTCAGAACCACCTTCTGCACCTCGGGATCGATCGAGGTCGGGGTCTTGCCATAGAGCCCGTAGATCAGGTCCGCGAACTGGTTGTTCACCATCTTGTAGCGGCCGGCCACCACGTTCATCACCGCCTGAACGCCGACGATCTGCGAGGTCGGTGTGACCAGCGGAGGCGTGCCCGCCTCCCTGCGCGTCCTTGGAATCTCGGCATGAACCTCATCCAGACGATTCAGCGCATTCATCTCTTTGAGCTGGCTGACCAGATTCGAGATCATCCCGCCGGGGATCTGGTGCGCAAGCACTCCCGCGTCGATCATGGCCAGCTTGTTCGTCGCCAGGTGTTTCTGATACTTCGGGGCAATGCCTTCAAGGTGTTCGCCCAGCTTGATCAGTCTGCGGAGGTCCATGCCTGAATCGCGCTTCGTTCCTTGCAGTGTGACGACCAGCGGCTCGATGGCGGGCATCGAGGTTCGGAGTCCATAAGGCGCCAGACAGGTGTCGACGATGTCGACGCCGGCCTCGATCGCCTTGAGATAGGCCATGGAGGCCATTCCGCTGGTATAGTGGGTGTGGAGATGCAGCGGAACCTTGACGATCTTTTTCAGTTCGGCGATCAGTTCGTAGCTGTCGTAAGGGGAAATGATCCCGGCCATATCCTTGATGACGATACTGTCGGCGCCCATCGCCTCCAACGATTTCGCCATCTTCTTGTAGTATTCCAGGTTGAAGACGTCGCCGCCCATGCGGGGCTCGGTCAGCGAATAGCACATTGCACCTTCGAAATGCTTCTTGTTGGCCTTGATCCGCTCCACGCAGGTCTCGAAGTTCCGGATGTCATTTAAAGCGTCAAAAACCCGGAACACGTCGATGCCGACTTCGCAGGCCTTGTCCACAAATGCCCGGACGACATCGTCGGCGTAATTGCGGTAACCGACCAGATTCTGCCCCCGCAACAACATGGTAAACGGGGTTTTCTTGATATACTTTTTGAGAATCCTCGGTCTCTCCCAGGGGTCTTCGCCGAGGAAGCGGTGCATTGTGTCAAAGGTTGCCCCTCCCCAAACTTCCATCGCCCAGAAGCCCATCTGGTCCATCTCCTCGGCAATGGGGATCATATCCTCCGTACGCATGCGGGTTGCGTAAATGGACTGATGACCGTCTCTGAATGTATTGTCCTGAAATTTAACCGGGTGGATAGGTCCATCCTTCATAAGGTCTGTCATGATGTCTCTCCTTCCGTAAACGCATCACAAAGAAGATGCTGGTTTGAGACGATGCCATCAAAAAAATCTGAGATCTGTTTGGTTGAACTATAATATTGACGCGCGGCCGTGTCAAGTCCAACTACCCAGGTTTTCAATGCCGAGTCACGTAGATCGGATTGGACCAAATCCAGGGATGGTAGCGCCCCAGGACGTTCAGATCCGCTTCAATACGATACACGCCGGGATCGCGTATGATTTCAGAAAATTCTTTGGCAGTATACTTACGAAACAGCGTCCCGTTCCGGATCAGTCGAATTAGTGCCCTTTCCGGCAACCGGACCTGAAATTCCGCGGCATGGTGAAGAATAAACTCATCCCCCATTGTTCCTTCTCTGCCCCCCTCGGCAATGGCCAAAGAGAATCCGTTGGCCGCCCGGTAACGGTCAAGAGAAATATAGACGCGGCCATTTCTCATTGCGTTCAGAACCGAGGCGATGTCTAACCGGTGATCTCCGGAAAAAGTTTCCTCGAGCAGAATGTGCGTTCGAATCAAATGGAAAACCCTGTGAAAAGGAAACACACGGAGGGGAATCCCACAAAACCGCCTAAGAGTGTCGTGGTTGTCCAGTTCACCGATTCCAACAACTCGGCGGTCCAGGGTGAGATGATCCCAGCGTTCGAGGGTGGCAGCCGAGGGGCCGCGCAGAAAAAAAGCGGGATACAGATAGCTCAGCACAGCCTTGATCCGGCCGGAAAGGCTCTTCTGCCAATCCGTCATGAAATCCCAGATGCCCATCCCCGTGTAGCCGGTAACAGTCCAGTCCGTCCACGGGTAATGTTTCACGTGAAACATAGCTGTCCCTTCATGATCCGGATGGGCGATGAAACCTGCCCCTCCTCCGTCCCGCACTCGGTCGATGTAAACCTGCGGGGGAAGCTCCGGCTCCTTTTCCGCGCACTCCACCGCCTCGTGTAAACCAAATGCCAGGTAGTGGTTGAAGCGCGGCGCAATCTCTTCCCCGACGATCAGCAGAACCCCCTCCTGCCACCCCTCATATCCCTCCGTTCTCGCACGAATGGTGGAGTGGTCCGTCAGCAGAAGGACATCCACAGCGCATTTTCGCGCCGCCGCAAGGATTTCCGGAATCGAAGCGCGGCCGTCATAGGAATAAGCGGAATGCAGGTGGATGACGGCGGAATAATCCTTCAGCTTCATGATTGGGTTGTCTTTCTTCGGGACGAAGGCCGTTTCGCGGTCCGCAACACCGCAAGCGGACAGGCTGAGCATCGCGGTTCCTTGCGACAAAACACCTTTCCGGTTTTGACGATCAGCGCGTGATACTGGCCGAAGAGGGAAACATCGGGCGGCAGATGATTCATGAAGAGCGCCTGAATCGCAAGATAATCGGCCTCCTCTCCGATCAGACCATGCCGGAGAAGAATCCGCTTCGTATAGGCATCGCAGACGAAAACGGGCTTCTGACAGGCATAGAGAAGAATGCTGTCGGCGGTCTCCGGCCCGATGCCTCGGACATCGAGAAGTTTGTCGCGAAGGATCGGAAGCGGTTCGGCCTTCATGGCCGAATCGCTTCCGGAAAATTCTTTCAGGAAAAACCGGACGAAGGATTTCAGTCTTTGCGCTTTCAGATGATAATAGCCGGAGGGCCGGATGATCTCGGCAAGCTCGTCTTCTGGAATATGAAAAAGCGCCGCGGGGGACAGTAGCCTGTTCCTCCGCAGCGCTTCGATAGCCTTTTCAACATTCGTCCAAGCCGTGTTCTGGGTCAGGATGGCCCCGACCATCATCTCAATAGGATGATCGGCCGGCCACCAATGAAGATCGCCGAAATATCCGTTCAGAATCTCATATATTTTCAGCAGTCTTTCCCGTAGCTCCTGGGCGTTCTGCTTTTTTTTCATTTCGTCAACGGAACGAAGAAGGTCGATTTTCCACGCTTGATCAACAGCAGAATGCTCCCCTTCTCTCCGGCCTTTGCGATCTCCTTTTGATACTCCTTCATGGTCGTGGTTTTGACCTTGTTCACCTGAAGGATGATGTCCTGCGGTTGAATGCCCACGTCTTCGGCAACACTCCCCTCCTGGACATCGACGACAATCAGCCCCTTCTGTGCCCCAAGACCGAGATGCCTGGCGATTTCCGGGGTGATTTCCTGGACCGTCATCCCAAAAGCCTCGCCGGACTGTTGGGTGGATGCGAGCTCCGCTTTGTCGGTCCTTTCCGCGATGGTGATCGAAATCGTCTTTTCCTGACCATCGCGAACGATCTTCACCTTGATCGTCTCGCCGACCCGGAATGCCGCGATCATCATCAGAAGATCATGCGTGTCCTTGACCTGTTTGCCGTTGATTTCGATCACGACATCGCCTGATTTGAGCCCGGCCTTATCGGCAGGATCTCCCTTGAAGACGTCTGCAATCAGCGCGCCTTCCCTGTCCTTCAGATTCATGTTCTTGGCGATTTCTTCACTGATATCCTGAACGGAAACCCCCAGCCAGCCGCGGATCACCTTTCCCTTGGATTTGAGGTCGGGCAAAATGGTCTTGGCCATGTTGATTGGAATCGCAAAACCGATCCCCTGACCCTGCGCCACGATAGCGGTGTTGATTCCGATCACCTTGCCGTCCATGTTGAAGAGCGGTCCGCCGCTGTTTCCCGGGTTGATGGAGGCATCGGTTTGGATAAAGTTGTCATACGGTCCCGCGCCGATCACACGCCCCTTTGCACTGACAATTCCGGCCGTGACGGTTTGCTCCAGACCGAAGGGATTCCCGATCGCCATGACCCATTCCCCCACCCTCAGCTTGTCCGAATCCCCGGTTTCTACTACAGGCAGGCTGCCGTTCGCCTTGATCTTGATCAACGCAATGTCCGTATTGGCGTCCTTCCCGATCACCTTTGCCTCATACTCCTTCCCGTCGGAGAGCTTTACCAGAATCTTGTCCGCCTGTTCCACGACATGGTTGTTCGTAAAGATATAGCCGTCATCGCTGATGATGAACCCGGAACCCAGGCTGCGCTGCTTGAATTGACGCTGTGGAATGTCTCCGAAAAAACGCTCGAAAAAATCATCCCCGCCGAAATTGCGGCCGAAAGGCGAATTCTGACCGAATGGCGAACGGAACCCGCCGCTGCGCACCGTCTTGGTCGTACTGATGTTGACAACAGCCGGTTTGAGCTTTTCAGCGAGATCCGCCAGGGATAGCGGCACCCTCGCAATTTCGCCGGTCGAAACGGCGGAAGCGGTCTGCACATCGGGCCCGGGTGCCGACGGCGCAAAGGAAGACCGTAAAACCTCAAATACCGAAACCACGAAAAAACCGATCAGAAACGCCAACAGAAACATAATAAAGGTTTTCCGACCCTTTTTATCCTTGATCATTGTTTACCTCCCCAGGTAGAATGGTTTGGATGATCGAATCCGGAACAACCCGATTCGATCCGTCTTAAAATGATTCGCTTTACCGATTCCTCAAAACCTAACGGTAAAGTACAAAAAAACCTTTTTTCTTCCTTGAAAGATCTGGGTTCAACGAACCCAAATCAATGTGGTGGTAATATATACGTCAGATGGATTTTGTCAATCCTGATTGCATCCTGCGAATTGCAGGGAACCCGGGCGAAGGCAAGGAGTGTTTGGAATAATCTCCGGGAGGGGGGTAAAAGCTTGCGGTCTTTCTCTTTGTAACTTGTCGGAAGTGACCCCCTATACAATCCTATCGGGTTGCCCTGATGGAGGTCATGCCTCATCGGACTGTGATCGCCCTAAAATGATGCTGCCTTGAGACCATCCGCTCTTTTTTATGCTTCGATTTCGGCCTCGACCCTTTGAAGCACCTCAACTCCGGTCTGGTTGACGACCCTGAGTTCGATCCTGGCGCGACCCGCCAGCACGTCCTTCACGATACCCTGCACGGAAATCTTATCTTCCATCATAACCGGCGCGCTGAATCGACACTTAATTTTTTTTAGCTTGCCGGGATCTCCCGTCCAGTCGGTCACGGTTTTCGCGGTAAAGGCCAGCGTGCATAAACCCTGAAGGATTGCACCGCCCAGCCCTACCAATTTTCCAAACTCGGGGTCGATATGGATCGGGTTATAATCGCCCGATGCGCCCGCATAGTATATCGCCCGGTATCGATCGACCTTCTCGCTTCCGGTGAATGTCTGTCCTTTTTCAACGGCCATAGCAAGCCCCCTATCTCCTCTCCACAAATGTATACGTTCCACGACTCACGTTCCTGCCGTGCTGGTTTTTCGAATCAAGCTGAACAGAAATAATATCCAACTTTTCCTTGTTCTTGATGTCGACAATCTTCGCTGTCGTGGTGATGGTATCCCCTGCCTTGACCACCTCGAAAAATTCTAGCTCCTGTTCGCCGTGGACGATCATCTCCATATTCAGTTTCAGATCTTTGTCCATAAACACGGGTTCGATGAGCTGCGCCCCGAATACAACTGCGAAGGTTGGGGGTGCGATAATCCCGCCATATCTCGTTTTTTTGGCGAAATCATCGTCCACGTAGTGAGGATCGAAATTTTTGATCGCCTTTGCGTACTCCTTAATTTTTTCCTTGCCCACCTCATAGGTTTGCGCCGGGTAGGTTTTGCCGATGAATTTCGTATCGATTGACATGGGCTTGTCTCCTTGATCCCCTTTTCTTCAAACGGACAGATAAAACCTGCCATTCCTCTGTTTATGCCGCGTATTTCCGGATGAGATCCTTCGCAATCAGCACGCGTTGTATTTCTGAAGTTCCCTCACCGATCTCGCCGAGTTTGGCATCACGGTAGAGCCGTTCCACCGGATATTCCTTGATGTAACCATAACCTCCAAATACCTGCACTGCCATGCTGGATATCTGTGTCGCGGATTCGGACGCCCATACTTTCGCAACGGATGCCAGCACCGCGGAATCGGGCTGATTTGTTTCCTTTGCCCAGGCGGCCTGGTAGATGAGGAGCCTCGCCACATCGGACATGATCATCATATCGGCGAGCTTAAACGAGATTTCCTGAAAACGGTTGATGGGCCTCCCGAACACCTTGCGTTCCTTGGAATATCTGTTTGCGTGCTCCAGGCACTTGGCCGCTATTCCCAGACAGACGGTCGCCATGCCGATTCTGCCATATTCCAGGGTTTGCATCGCCTGGATAAAGCCGTTGCCCACCGAGCCGAGAACGGCGTTGTCCGGCACCTCGCAATCCGAAAGGATCAGTTCAGCGGTGGGCGAGCCGCGGAAACCCATTTTGTCAAAAGGTTTGCCTGCGGAAAATCCCTTGGTGCCCTTGTCGACCAGAAAGCAGGTAACGCCGGCCCCCGGACCCTTTGCCTTGTCGTTATAGGCGAAGATCAGGGCTACGTCAGCGATCGTCGCGTTGGTGATAAATGTCTTGGTCCCATTGAGGATCCAATTGTCTCCCTGCTTGACGGCCGTTGTCTTGATGGAAGCCGCATCAGTGCCCGCTTCAGGTTCGGTCAGACCAAAGCAGCCGACGAGTTCGCCCTTGATGATCCCGGGAAGATATTTTTTCTTCTGCTCTTCAGTGCCGAACAATCGAAGCGGCACACCGAAAAGACCACAGGAGGCGCCGCAGGATAAAAATGTGGAGGCGCATGCGGAAGCGACTGCCTCCCCCGCAACCGCCTGGCTGATCAAATCGAGATTTGTGCCGCCATAGGCCTCTTCGTGTCCAATGCCGAGATAGCCGATGCCGGCCATCATTTTGATGTTTTCTTTCATTAGCATGGCCACTTCTTCATGCGATGCCTTATCCAGAATCTCGGCGCGCGGCTCTATTGCCTTGGTACAGAACTTCGAAAAATGATCCTTGATCGATAACTGTTCCGGCGTTAAATCGTAGTTCATGACATTCTTCTCCTGTTTGTTGTCTGGTTATTCGATCCCCGGTCGCTCCATCAGAAGAAGCTCAAAATACGGGATATGATCAGCCTCTGAATTTCAGAGGTTCCACCGCCGATCTGCGCCAGCTTCGCATCTCTGAGAAACCGCTCAATCGGGTATTCGTGGATGTATCCGTAACCTCCGAATACCTGGACCGCATCGTTCGCGGCTTTCATCCCCCAGTCCGCTACAATCGCTTTCGCGATGGATGTGTTCATGTGGTTGAGAGGCTTGCCAGAATCCTTGTCATGGGCAACGCGGTAAACCGTCATTCTCGCGGCCTCCTGGATGATCTTGAGGTCCGCCAGCTTGTGCTGTATGGCCTGAAACGCGTTGATCGGTTTGTTGAACTGCACACGCTCCTGAGAGTATTTTGTGCACGCCTCGATCGCAAACTGCATGCCACCGACGAAGGGGGCCAACAGAGCGCTTCTGTCCCAGGACAGGGTCTCATGGGTGTATTCGAATCCTTTTCCGACCTCGCCCAGCAGGTTTGCCTGCGGGACTTCGCAGTTGTCAAGGATCACCTCCGAAGTGGCGGATGCCCGTACGCCCATCTTATGGAACGGTGCGCCGGTTGAAAAGCCCGGGAAACCCCTCTCGACAATGAAAGCTGTAATTCCATTGTGTTTTAACGCCTTATCAACCGTGGCATACACGACGCAGACGTTGCATACCGGCGCATTGGTTATGAATGTCTTCGTGCCGTTGAGAATCCATTTGTCGCCTTTCCTGACTGCCGACGTCGTGATCGATGCGGCATCGGAGCCTGCGCCAGGCTCTGTGAGCCCCATGCAACCGATCCATTCGCCGCTGGCCAGTTTCGGAATGTATTTCTGGAGCTGAGCGGGTGTTCCGTGTTTGTAAATGGTATCCGCACAAAGATACGTATGCGCCCCCAGCGCCAGAAGGTGTCCCTGGTCGACCCCCGCATGCCCCAGAGCTTCACATGCAAGACAACAGGTTTCGACACTGGCACCGGATCCGCCCAGTTCCTCCGGAAACGGCAGGCCCAGCAGACCCATCTCCCCCAGTTTCCGCCAAACCACCATCGAAAACTCGGACTTCAAGTCCGCCTCCTCGGCCAACGGTGCGATTTCTTTTTTTGCGTACTTATAAACCGAATCTCTAAACATCCATTGCTCTTCCGTAAAGCCAAATTCCATAAAGCCTCCTCCTGATTGCTCATTGGTCCTTTTTGACCATGGAGAGAATCTGCTCCTTCATTTTTTTCCTGATACAGCCGTAATCGAATGCGTCGTTATCGATGACATACTGGATGATGGTTCCCTGGATCAGGGACACGATCATGACCGATGTGAGCTTCACATCGAAAACCGCGAATACACCTTTTGTCGTCCCCAACGTAAGGATCGCGGCGATTTCGTCTCTGTAACTCTGGAAAAGCTTTACGTTCGCCTGACGGATTCGTTTGTTGCGGTTGATCTGGCCCCAAAAATCAATGAGCACGTAAAAATAAGCCTTTTCCCTGTCCACCACATCAAATGCCTGATCGCAGAAGGCCAGCAGCATATCCTGCGGATCTTTCAGTTCCGCCATCGATTTGTTGAGATGATCTTTGAGATTGGCGTTCATCTCCTTCAGCAGTTTGAACAGGAGATCCTCCTTGTTCTTGAAATAATAATGGATCAGGCCTGTTGAAAGGCCGGCCTCCCGGGCGATGTCGCGTATCGTAAAATCGTTGTATCCCTTTTCTCCGACGACCTTGTACGCCGCCTGGGTCAACTGGGACCGCCTGAGATTGGTCAATTCACTCTTACCCCGTTCCGTCATGTCCTTTCAAATACCTCGCTATGGTTACACAATTCCGATCATCGACCTCAAGCCGTCACCCAAATTCCAGCTCCGGCAAATAGGTCGGCATATTCGTTCCATCGATCGTCGGATACCCATCGGTCATACGTTCCCGACCGAAATTCTGACAGGTATTGTTTTTCTTCGGAAGGCCGCGTTCCGCCCATCATCACGACAGTCCCGCTGACCCGCTCCGTCCGGTTAGGATCAAGAATGATCCATCCGACATCGTCGTAATCGAATTTGTTCCTATTTTCTTCGAGAATGACGTGAATCATATGACACGCAGCGTCAACCGGGCACTGTGCGAACGCGTTACGCGCACCGCCCAGGAGAGCTCGTCGGACGCAAAATCGCCATACGTCCTCAAACCCGTCCGTCGAAACGATGACCCTGCTGTTGCGATCCGACAAGCTGTATTGCGTGACGTCCGCAATCTCCCGGCTCCTACCCGCGAAATTCATATCGCGTCCGGTCTGCCGGCATATTCGGCCGGTCATGCCGTCCATCACCGTTACCGCGCTGTCGCCACCGTGTGAAATGATCAGGCGGAGCTCTTCATCCTCATGCAGGATGGCGACGCAACTGAAGGTCGTTTTGTGCTCGTATTTCTGCCCGGCGTATATTTTATCGTTCATCAAATCCAACCAGCCTCGAACCGTGTCCGGAGAACCGGACAACGAAAGATTTTCCGACAGCCGATGCAAAAGATCACGGGAAGCCGAAGGAAAGCGCTCTGAGCCGTCCGCTACCGCAAAAACCAGGTGCTCAAAGTCAAAGTAAATGCAGTCTCCGTTTCCGTATCCGTTTCTGATTTTTTCGGTCCCGGCACGGATTCCCCCGCAGACGACTCCTGGCATCTTTAACATCCGCGTGGAGGGATTGATCCAAACTGCCCGAGATTCCTTCATGGTCAATCATCGATGACTTTAAAATACTCAATATCCCTGATGCTGCCCTTCCGATCCCCGGAGAATACCGGTTCGACCCGGGCGCCGATCCTGATCTTTTTTTCGTCCTCAACGCTGATGTAATGCTGAAACAACGTGTCGGCTCCGTCCAGCTTGATGAAGCCGTACCCATAGGGAACCGGTTTCTGCATACCCGTTTCCGGATCGATAAAGGCGAAACGCAGAATGGTGAAGGTTCCAATGACTCCCTTCGGGCCCACTTCGATCCAGTCCTTCATCTCGGTAAAGCAGTCTCCGCAAACTCCGCGCGGCGGGACATACACCTTCCTGCAAGCGGGACACCGGACCGCCATGAATCGTCCGTGATCCCGTATCTCGGCGAAAAACTTGCTTCCGTGCATACCCACGGAATAGGCAAAGGGTTGCGCCGTGTCGCCCGATTCTATGATGATCTGTTCTTTCTCAGCCATCCTCTGTGCTCCTGTCTGATCATGTCGGCTTCTTTTTGCCATGCAGGACCATATCGGTCCACCAGCAGCCTCCGAAGCCGCTGCTAAAGGCGAGATTGACGTCGGGAACCTGCCGTCCTTCCGCTTTTCCCATCACCTGCATTGCCGCCTCGGCGCACCGGATGAGACCGGTCGCCCCGATGGGATTGCACGATATAACGCCGCCGGAAGGGTTGATCGGCAGTTCGCCGCCCATGTCGGTATGGCCGTCCCAGACATACTGGGGCGCTTCACCGGGACCCACCAGCCCCATATCTTCGATCCAGATCAGGCCGCCGAACGAATAGGGCTGATAAAGCTCAATCACATCCAGTTCCTTGCGCGGTTCCCTGATACCTGCCTTCTTCCATAGTTCCTGGGAGCCTTCGCGCATGCTGGTCAAGCGCCCGTAATCGGCGTCACCAAGATAACTGTAGGAATGGCGCGCTGCCGTCGCCCAGATCCAGTCGGGTTTCGGGCAGATCTTTTCAGCGACACCCTCCCCGGCCATAATGACCGCACAAGCGCCGTCGGAGCGGGGGCACACATCCAGCAGATGAATCGGATCGGCCAGCATCGGAGAGGCAAGCACCTGTTCGAGGCTCACCTCCTTCCTAAGCTGAGCATGGGGGTTGTTCATCGCATGTTTTCGGTCCCGAACGCTGACTCGCGCGCCATCCCGGTCTGAAGCGCCATAGCGGGCCATATAGGCCTGGGCCTCTGCCGCCAGTCCCGAAATCGCACCGGCAAATACCAGACGGTCCCAGATGGGATCAAAAGCCGTGGTGATCGCACCGGTGGTGTCCGATTCCGAATTCTTCTCCCAGCCAATCACCAGAACCCTGTCAAACATGCCCGACCCCACCAGATGGTATCCGCCGATGGCGACGGTGCATCCCGTCGTTCCGCCCGTGGTCATTTTGATAATGGGTTTCATCGTTCCGCCCGAGCCGTCAACGCTCCAGCAATCGACGTAATTGATCCCTTCAAAGTGATCCATGTTCCCGATAACGACGGCATCGATGTCCTTCATCTTCAAGTCGGCATCCTGAAGTGCTCTGAGTACCGCCTCGTTGATGAGCTCCTGTCCGTTGACATCTGGGCGATGGCTCTTGTGGAATGTCTGGCCGGTTCCCACAATTGCAACCCTTTGAGCCATGGTTCCTCCTCCTACTTGTCCTGATCCAGAATAAACACGCAGTGTGACTGGCCGGCGAGGCCGTTGACGCCTTGCACCAGACCGGTTTTCGCCTTCGTCACCTGAAACCCGCCTGCGTCACCCCTGATCTGCCTGACCACGGCAGCCAAGCTGTAGAGTCCGGCCGCAATCACGGGGTGACCGGAAAGCAATCCGCCGGACGCATTCACCGGAAACCTTCCGTCAATATTGAACTCTCCTTGTTCTAAAAGTTTCCCCGCCGTCCCATCGTCGGCGAGCCCCATTTCCTCGAGCCACATGAGCTCCTGATACGTGAAAGCATCGTGCAGTTCCGCTATATCAATTTCTTTTTTCGGGTCCCTGATGCCGGCAATCGCGTACGCTTTTTGGGCCGCCTTGCTCAGCGACCTGGCACGGGAAAGATCCCGGTCGCCGAAGAAGAAGCTGTCCGCACAAAACGACACGCCCCGGATCCAGACCGGCTTTTGCCTGAATTTCGCCGCCATCGCCTCGTGGGCGATAATGACCGCTGCGCAACCGTCGGATACCGGCGAGCAGTCCAGCTTGTGGAGCGGGTCTGCGATCATCTCCGATCCCAGAACGTCTTGAACGGTAATGTTCATGGGAAGTTGTGACAGCGGGTTTTTCTGCGCGTTCCCGTGGTTCTTCACCGATACCATGGCCAACTGTTCCGGAGACGTTCTGGTTCGGTGCATGTAGGACCGGGCCTGCATCGCGCACGCGCTGATCATGTCCATCCCCAAAGCACGCTCGTAGATCGGGTCAAAGGCCGCGTTGGTGAGGAGGCTCGACACACCCTCGGAACCCTTTGAGTGTCCCGTGACCAGCGTGGTCCGGTACGACCCGGAAAGGCATCTGGTCATGCCGTAAAACACCCCGTATGTGCCGTCGCCCTCGACGCAGGAAACGTTCTTGTGGGCCGCACCGCTGGCGTCTCCCACGGCCATGCACGAGATCGTCCTGCCGTCCCAGAAATCGCTGGAGGTGGTCACCACATTGTCGATATCGTCAATGGTCATTCCCGCATCGTCTAAAGCTTTGTTGACCGCTTCCCAGGCCATGTCGGCAAACGTCTGATGAATTATTCTTTTCTCGATTTTCGTCATTCCGACGCCGATGATTGCCGCTCTGTCCATATCTCTGTCTCCTCTTTATGAGACCGGTCTGAAATGAGAAATGTCGCGGATGGTTCCCTTCCTTGCGTCCGAGAACACCGCTTTTACGCGCATGCCGATCGTCAAATTCTCGGGGTTCACCTCATCCAGATAATGCAGCATCGCGGTATCGGCTCCGTCGAGTTGGATCAGGCCCCATATGACGGGAATTTTTTTGTCCTTGGGAATGGCGGCAAAACGGCGTCTGGCCACTGTGAAAGAAAGGATCGTCCCTTCATCGGATAGGTTCACCCACTCCTTGTTTTCAGTGAAGCACGACGGGCAGACCTTCCGCGGGGGCAGGAACACCCTGTTGCACGAACCGCATTTTATCCCGACGATTCTTTTTTCATCCCGAAGCTTTACATAAAATCGGCTCGCGGTGTTACCGGCCCACCATGAATAGGGAACGTTGATTTTACCGTGGTATACCATCGGCTCGATGCCTTCGAACGGTTCGGACATGAACATCCTCCTTTTGCGCGGGATCTTCATCCGCAGGATCCCCTGGTTCTTCCTAAGCCCGCAGTCTGTCCCGCGGACCGCCTTTATACAGTTCATCAAAGGCCTCTTTCCCATACATCTCGTCGATCAGATGCTTATATTTCTCGAGCACGACTTTGCGCTTGAGCTTTAAAGACGGTGTGAGTTCACCGCTCTCCTGCGAGAATTCGGTCTTGACGATCCTGATCTGAACGATGTTTTCATATGCCCCGAGGCGGCTGTTCTTCTCGTCCACGCGCCTCTGCACAAGATCGAGAAACCTCTGGTTGTCCAGCAACCCGGCGGGTTCATTGAACGTGATCCCCTCCTGCCTCGCCATCAGCGCGGCCTGTTCCAGATTGATATTGCACAAGGCTGTGAGATATTTCTTTTTTTCGCCAATAACGATGAACTGGGTGAAGAGCGGATCGGACATGAACATGTTTTCAATCTTCTGCGGCGCGACGTTCTTGCCTCCGGAGGTGATGATCAGGTTCTTCTTTCTGTCCGTGATGATCAGGTTCCCCTCCTCATCAAACATGCCGATGTCGCCGGACATGAAATATCCATCGGGCGTGAAGGATTCCTTGGTTTCGTTCGGCAGCTTCCAGTACCCCTTGATCACATTGCCCCCCTTGATGAGGATCTCTCCATCTTCGGCTATTTTGATGTCCTGTCCGGGTATCGGCTTTCCGGTGGTTCCGATTCGATAATCAGCCAGGGATTGCATCGTGGCGGGCGCCGTGGTTTCGGTCATTCCGTATCCCTGGATCACCGTAATGCCGGCGGCGTTGAAGAATCTGATGATCTCCGGGGCCGTTGGCGCTCCGGACGCCGTCATCCACGTCACACGCCCGCCGAGCCTGTCCTGAAGCTTTTTGAATATGACCGCGTAGGCGATCCTGTATTTTAGTTTCAGGAGAAGCGGGATTCGCTTGTGCCGTTCGCGAAGCTCGCTGATGCGGTTGCCCACCTGCTGGCCCCAGAAAAAAACCTTCTGCCTGAAGACAGGCTGTTCCTTCACCTGTGCCATGATCTTCTGGTACACTTTTTCGCAGACGCGAGGAACGGCCAGAATCATGGTGGGCCGTTTCTCCTCGAAGTCCGCCAGCAGGGTGTCGATACCCTGCGCATAGGAAGAGGTAATGCCGCAGTACATGCCGTAAAAATGGCCGGCAATCCGCTCAAATACGTGTGAAAGGGGCAGGAAGGGAACCGTGCAGTCCTGGTCGGATGCAAAATGAGGCTGGATCTGATCCAGAGATTGGACGACCCAGAAAATATTCCCATGGGTAATCATGGCGCCCTTGGGCAATCCGGTCGTACCCGAAGTGTATACGATTGTGGCCAGGTCATCCACGGTCACTTCCCGCGACAGTTTTTCAAAGAGCATGGGATCTTCGGCATATTTTTCCCGTCCGAGCTTCAGGAGATCCTTGAAACACATCACCTTGGAATGACTCGACGCATCCCCGTCTTCCATAACGATGATTTTTTCAACGCTGGGGCATCGGTCGATGATTCCCAGCACCTTGTCGAGTTGATTCCCGTTTTCCGGGACGATCACCTTCGATTCGGAATTGTTGACGATATACTCGATCTCTTCGGACGCCAAGGTGGGATAGATGGGTATGATGCAGGCACCGATACCCAGCGAGCCCATATCGGTATAAAGCCATTCCAGTCTGTTTTCGGAAAGCAGGGAAACCGTATTCCCCTTTCGGACACCGAGCGACCAGAGACCCAGGCCGACGGCGCGCGCCCTTTCGTAATATTCATTCCAGGAGGCGCTTTCCCATCTGCCGTTCCTCTTTTTTTCGATGGCGAGACGGTCACCGTACCGTTTGACCCGGTTCCGAAAAACATCGTTCATGGTGTTTTCTGATGATCCCATCGGGCATCCCTCAAAGCGTATCGCTATGCCTTCCTTAACCCCATGATCAGACGCGCTTCAGCCGGCGTCGCCACCGGCCGTCCGAGGCAGTTTGCAATGTTCACCGCCACCTCCACCTGCTCATAACTTCCCTTGGCCAATTCTCCGTTCGGCATCCGGGTGTTGTCCTCAAGCCCGACCCGCATGTGTCCTCCAAGAAGGCAGGACTGCATGATGCAGGGGTATTGGTCCGTCCCGACGCCGCAGGTGGTGAAGTTCGCTTTTGACGGTATCGCGTTCATCATGGCGATGAATGATTCCGTCCGGAAAGCCTGCCCCCCCGCGACACCCCAGACGAAGTTGAAGTTCATCGGGTCGCTGAAGATCCCCTGCTTTCCGATGAGCAGTGTGTTGTCCAATCCGCCCATGTCGTAGCACTCGATTTCAGGCTTCACACCGTTTTGTTCCATGGCCTTCCCGAAATCCTGCAGCATGGTAAAGGTGTTCTCAAAAACGTAATCAATGAATATCTTTCCGGTTTTCCGTTCAACGATGCCGAAATTCATCGTGTTGGTGTTTAGGGACGCCATGTCGGGCTTGATCGCCACAATCTGGGATATCCGTTGCTCTGGCGTTACACCCATACCGACTGCAGAGCTCAGGCAGACAATAAGATCCGGACATTTGTCCTTGATCGCCTCGTACGTAGCTCTGATTCTCGCTTGATCATGGGTGGCCATCCCCCCGTCTTCACGGGCATGGACGTGCACCATGGCGGCACCGGCCTTCCAGCATTTGTAGGCCTCCTCGGCGAATTCTTCCGGCTTGTAGGGCACCGACGGGTTCTGGTTCTTCATGGTGGCCGCTCCAGTGAGCGCTGCGGTAATGATGACAGGCTTTGACATATCGGGTCTACCTCCTCTTCGTTTTTCACGGAATTCGGGTTCATCTGCCGGAACCCATGGTTTCCTGGCCGCGTTGATTTCGTGAACCGAAATCTTTTCGGCTGCGGGTCTGAAATGATCAATGTCGAGAATCGTATTCGTTGTCTCCTTGGCAAATGCCGCCTCGACCTTCATCCCGATCTTCACATTCTCGATTTCGCATTCCTCAAGGATATGCATGAACGGCGTATCTGCGCCGTCCAGTTTGATCAGGGCCAGGACAAAGGGCGCCTTCCGTGGCAGGTGCTTGTCGTCATATCGCACCACCGTGAAGTTCGTCACCTTGCCTACATTGCCGACCTCAACCCATTTGTCGCGGATGTCGGTGAAGTCCTTGTCGCAGACCTGCCGCGGGGGCAGATAGACCAGGTTGCAGACAGGGCATTTCACTCCCATGATTTTCTTCTGATCCCGGATGGTTGTGATGAACCTGCTGCCGACGCGACCGGCGAAATAAGAATAGGGGAGCGCCATTTTGCCTTCAACCACATAACTGTTTTCAAAACCTTTCATCTGCGTTTTTGTCATATATGGCTCCTTACTCATCGATCTCGAAATACTTGATGTCAAAGATGTCGCCGGTCCGGTTCTCCTCCCAGACGGGACGGACGCGTGTACCCTTCCTTTCATTCCATCCCCTCTGGATCTTTTCGATCTGATCCTTTCGTATGAAATGCGGCAGGGTCTCGTTGCCCTTGCACCCGTCCAGGAGGACAAATATAGATCCGTAGGGAGTTTCCCTGGCCACGCCGGTCAGAGGATCGGGCATGGCGTAGTAAACGACATCCATATAGCGGACTTCGCCCCCGGGCCCGACCTCCTGGAATTCACCGGCGCGCACCCGGCACTCGGCACACACCTCCCGCGGCGGCAGTTGCAGACGGCCGCAGCTTGGACATTTGTTCGCGTAGATCTTCTTGTTCTTCAGCCCCTTGAGAAACTTTCCCATGATGGGGCCGGTTGAAAACTTCTGGTCCAGGGATATGGTCTTTTTCAGCACCAGCAGTTCCTGCTCCTTGACGGCGCCGGCCATGGGATCTTTGTACTTCTCAAACAGCACAGGCCATTTTGAGGCCATCATGTTGATGTCGCCCTTCGCGGCCGCTTTTCCGGCCGCCAGGATGCTCTGGGCATCAATCTTCCCTAGGATAAAGTCGACATAATCCTTGGCATCGTTGAATTCCAACGTTACGGTCGGCTTGCCCTCGATGGTCGTTGTCACCGTGCAGGCCTTCTCCCGGATGAAGACAGTCCACTTTCCTCCATCCGGTCCGCCGAGATCGAAGGCAAAAGAGGCGTCTAACCCTTCGGCTTCTTTGGCTTTAAAGCGGGACACCACCGTTGCGAACATGTCGGCGAGATACTCCTTGGTGGTCATCTCCTTCTTGGCGATGACGAATTTGCGGAAGAGCCGGCCGGTTTTCCCGAACAGGACCATGTCGCCCTCAACCTTGAATTTCCCGCTCATAAAGGCGTTCGTCGCATCGACTTTGCCGGTGTTCACCCCGACAAAGGTCTCACCGTCCGTCGTCATCGTCGCGACGCAACCGGCGAGGCTGCCGGTTTTTTCGAGCGTCATCGCGTTATCCTTGACTGTCAGTTTCCATTTGCCCTCGTCTTTGATGTCATAACCGAAAACCGCATCGACATCCTTGGCCCCTTCAGGGCGAAAACGATCCTTCATCGTACCGAATATATCCTCAACTTTGACCCCCCAGTATTCTGCCATGGCTGTCCTCCTACCAGTTAAGATCCTTTTCGAGCATCGTCAGCACGGTCCACATGGTGCCACCGAACCCTGAGGCGAGCGCGTGATTGACCGGGGTCGGTATCTGGTGTGGACCGGCATTGCCGCGTACCTGCAAAGCCGCCTCGGCGATCCGGATGAGCGCGGTCGCGCCGATCGGATTTGATCCGATCACGCCGCCTGACGGGTTGATGGGCATTTTGCCGCCGATCATGATCTCCTTGTTCTCGATAAGTTTGAGATGCTCATCACCTTTCAGCGCAAAAAAATCCCTGATCCAGTCCATGGCCCACCAGGTGGCCGGATCGTACATTTCAAACACATCAAAGTAGTTTAAGGGATCCTCGATTCCATTTCGTTTGAACAACTGCTCCGCCGCGAATTTATGCGTCTTCATTACAGGGAACGCCCGGTCGTATCCGAATATATTGAATGTCTCTTCCTTGTGGACGGTGATATGGTCCCGGATCCAGACCGGTGTCTTAGCCATCTCTTTCGCCTTTTTCTCGCAGGCGAAAATCACGCAGCACGCCCCATCGGATTGGGAACACATTTCGATGAGTTTCAGGTCACCCACGAGTTTCGGCGAAGTCCGGATGAGATCGTCAATCTGATTGAAGTCCAGGCCGAAAGCACGGTGCGCGTTGGGATTCAATCCCGCGTGCTTGTCCATGATGATGCGGTAGGTCAGCGATGCCCTGTTTGCGCGTTCCAACCCGAATTCTCTCTCCACATCATACGCCGAGGAGCCGGTCAGCGCTCCTGCCTGTATTTTTCGGAACCAGAGGGGATCGGCCATATTGGTGATACCCCCCGTGGTGTGCCCTTCCTGCAGTTTCTCAAAACCGACGGCCATGACGACATCGTACATTCCCGACGCGACAAGGTTGTCCGAGGCGCAGGACAGGGTTGCCCCGACGGTCCCTCCTGTGGTAATCCGAATCGAATCCTTGCCGTACGAGCCGGTACCCAGCATATGCCAAAGGTCCGGCGAGTGGACCATTTCGAACAGCTCCATGTTGCCGTGAACGACGCAATCGATATCTTTCAAGGCCAGGTTTGCGTCTTTCAGAGCCAGGCCGACGGCCTCATGGATCAATTCAGGCTGATTGACGTCCTCACGATGGCTGGAATGCTTCGTCTGTCCGACACCGACGATCCCGACATTTCTGTTTTTCTTTTTGTTTGCCATTGTTCAACCTCCCTACGCTGCCATGACGATTACGGCCTGATGCTGCCCCGCACCGCCGGTTGCCGCCTGAGCGACTGCCCGTTTCGCACCGTTAACTTGGCGGTCTCCTGCCTGTTTGGCCAGTTGGTAGTAACATTCAATGACCCTGGCCGCACCGCCGAGAAGGAGCGGATTGCCGTTGAGTTGCCCCCCGGACAGGTTCACATTGAATTGATCCATCCCACCGTCGTCCATCCATTTTCCGCCTTCCCCTTCACCGGCAATGCCGACACCTTCGGCCCACATCGGGAGTTGATAAGCGGCATGGTCGCTGAGCTCAAAAACCTGGATCTCCTTTTGGGGATCATGAATGCCGGCCATGGCATATGCCCTTCGGGCTGCATTTTTCAGTGAAAAATTCGATGCAAGATCCTTATCGCCGAGGAAATACCGGTCCATGCAACTGCCGTATCCGGTAATCCACACGGGGTTATTCGTAAACTCCTTCGCCCGCTCTTCACTGGACAGAAGCATGCCATACGCCCAGTCGGTGACCGGATAGATGTGAAGTTCCCTGAGCGGATCTGAATACATCGGTGAATTCAACACATCTTTTTCATGGACGATTTTATTCTCGCGGCCATAAGGATTTTTCTTCCCGTTTTTCCTGGAGCGGACCACAATTTGCGCCAGATGCTTGTCCGTTACCTTCGATTTATCCATGTAAGCACGGGCCTGCAGTGCGTCCACGTTGTGATAGTCCATACCCAGCGGTCTGCAGTAGAAGGGATCGAAGGCAAGGTTGGAAATCATCCGCCGGCTTTCTCCTTGTGACTCCTTGCAGTGACCAATGAAAAGGACCACGTCATCATGACCGGACAGGATGCACGCCATCGCGTAGCCGAGACCATTGATGCTTTCCTGCGCCATTTTTTCCTCACCCCGGAAATGTGCGCCCACAACATCCGTTATGCCGTTGTCGGATATGGTCCGCGCATCGAACACGTCATCCGAGCAGGTGATGATGTTTCGGATACCCTTTTCCATGTCAAAAGTCACCTTCGTCTGCTTCATGATCGACTCAAAGCACTCGAGCAACATGTTTTGAAAACGCAAATCATGATAGTTCGGATCATTTTTTATCTGCGCCACCGCACAGACAGCCAATCTTTTGCCCATTACCCCTCCTCCTTCCTGCGTCCTGTCGGATCTTCCTCAATACTATGAATGTTATCGTCATGATAACGCATTCGCCGAATCTGAAATCCGGTCTTTTTTCTCAGCATAAGTAACAATTCCAGAATTTTCCCTGCCGTATCAACCGGATAATGGAATCTTTTTCACGTTCCGTATCCAACTCTATCCATGCCCTGCCGATACCGCCAAGCGTATGCGAGTCATCAGATGCAATTTTGGGATAGGCAATGCTTAATGATTCGAATGCACGGTCACGAAATCCCTTCTTTGTTATTTCGACCGCATCCAGAGGATACATCTTTTCCAGTTCCGCCAGCCGAACCGACAACTGCTCCGGCGTAAAGTCATATTCACCGATGTGGTTGAATATATGGAGCTCGTCAGTGTCGCCTTCTATTTTTGCCACATGAAGATATCCGTTCACAAAAACCGTCAGCTCAATGCCATATAAGATGATCATATCCGTCTTCACCTGCCGGTAGGTCTCTCGGTAGTCCTGTTTCAGCAGGTAATCATGATCCGTAAAAGCGATAAAATCATATCCTTTTGATTCATATGCGTTGGCCACTTCCTGAGGGGACAGTTTGCCGTCCGAGCACGTTGTGTGTGTATGAAGGCATCCTTTTAAAAGCATAAAGACCAACGGTTGGTTAATCCATTAACATCAATGTCTGCTGCAAAAAAGGACGTGAGAAAAAAGCTTATGGGAATTTGCCGAGACGTAAAAAGAATCGACAGTCTCCCGCATCGGATGAAGCCCTTTTTGATTGGACGTTCAACCAATGATTGCTTCATAGATCAAGGGTCCCATTCCTGTCAAGATAAATTTGAGAGAAAAAATCGATGAACTTCTGAGCGGCAATCGGCAGGGGATCTAATCGGACCCTGCTTTTTTCGAGGGGCACCCGAAATTTGATATCCTATAAGGCTGTCTCGATATACCCAGCAACCGGATGGAGAAATCGAGAAGCGAGGAATAATGAAAAACCCTTCGTGGTTGAGTTTTCAGCGCACATCCGGGCGGGTTGTCTTCTCTGTTCCGATCCTGTTCGACAGACTCCCGATCCTCTCAATTTCAATAGTGATCCGATCCCCATCTTTCAAGAACACCGGCGGTTTTCTGGTAAAACCGACTCCCCCGGGGGTCCCGGTCAGGATAGCCGTCCCGGGAAGCAGGGTCAGGGATTGGCTCAGATCGCTGACCAGTGTCTGCACATCGAAAATCATGTCGGAGGTATTGGAATCCTGCATGACACGGCCATTGAGGATAGACCGGATGGCAAGACAATTCGGATCGGGGATTTCATCCCGGGTGACCAGGCAGGGGCCAAGGGGACAGAAGGTATCGAAGCTTTTGCCCCTGGACCACTGCTTTTTCTGCTTTTCGATCTGCCAGTCGCGTGCGCTCACATCGTTGGCGCAGGTATATCCCAGGACATACTCAAGGGCCTCTTCTCGCCTGATGTTTTTGGCCTTGCGGCCAATGATCACGGCCAGCTCCGCCTCAAAATCGACCTGGTTCGGGCCAACGTGCGGCAACAGGATCATTTCTTCCGGCCCGATCACACTGCTGTTCGCCTTGATGAAGATCACCGGCATCTCCGGCCGTCTGATGTTCGTTTCTTCCGCATGGTGGCCATAGTTGAGACCCACGGCAAGAATGTTGGGGGGGTCCACGGGCGACAGCAGACGGCCGATGCGGGCCGTCTGCTCCGTCTCTTCGAGATCCCCGAACAGATCGCCGGCAATGATACGGGCTTCGCCAGGCCGAGCCGGATCAAAGCTCCCCAGACAGATTTTCCCACCCTCGGTCACAAAACGCACAATTTTCATCATTCGCTCCGTATCGGCATTTTGGGATGTTTATAGCAGGTTCTGTAAAAAAAGAAATTTCCTTCATCAAGCTGAATGGAATACCGCCGAAGCTACCCTCAGCCACCGAACCGAACGGATCTATTGGAGCGGGCAGGGGTGATCCGCGCGAGCCTCATCCAACTGGTTCGATCCCAATCTTCTTCAGCTTCTTTTCCATAGCCGGTCGTCAGGCCGCATTTTTCAACAAAATAACGGTGAAAAGCGAGCGAGGGGGTCAGTTCCGGATGAAAGACAGTCACCAGAACATCCGGCGATTCCGCTGCGGCAATAAAGCCTTCCATTTTGAGAAGAACATCCACCCCCTTACCCACACCGACAATCTTGGGGGCGCGGATGAACGTCAGCGGAATCGGCATCGGGGAAATTTTCGGAACCGAAGCCATGCACGCAAAACTGTCCAATTGGCTTCCGAAGCCGTTCCTCTCGACTTCGATGTCGATCAGGCCGAGGTGAGGCATCTCGCCCACCAGCGATTTTGCAAGCAGAATCGCCCCGGCACAGGTCCCCCAGAGCTTCATCCCTTCCTGGAATTTTCGAATGATGATCTCGTCGATTCTGAAGTTGCAGATCAGCCGCGCAAGACAGGTGCTCTCGCCGCCGGGCAGAATGAGTCCGGCCAAACCTTCAAAATCTTCTGCCTGTTTGACCGGCCGGGCTTCCACATCGAGACGCTGCAGATGGTCCAGATGCTCGCAGACATCACCCTGAAGATCCAGCACACCGATCTCTTTACCGATGCCGTCAGGGCCCTTCCGTTTGGTGCCGCTCATCGCTACCTTTCCCGAGAGCCTTTTACCAGCCGCGTTTGGCCAGCAACTGTTCTTCCGGAATGGCGGCGATCTCCAGGCCCGGCATCGCCTGGCCGAGGCCCATGGAAGCCTCGAGGATTTTGGCAGGATCGTTGAAGTAAGCCGTTGCTTTGACGATCGCCTGAGCGCGTGCGGCGGGCGTCGCCGATTTGAAGATCCCCGAACCGACGAAAACCCCGTCGCAGCCGAGCTGCATCATCAGCGCTGCATCGGCCGGCGTCGCAATTCCACCCGCCGCGAAATTGACGACCGGCAAGCGGCCAAGCTCTTTCACTTTAAGGGCCAGTTCATAGGGGATGCCGTTCGCCTTGGCGAAACCCGTGACCTCCTCCACCGGCATATTGACCAACTGACGGATTTCACGATTCATTGTCCGCATGTGGCGGACCGCCTCGACGACGTTTCCTGTCCCGGCCTCCCCCTTCGTGCGGATCATCGCCGCCCCTTCGGCAATCCGGCGAAGCGCCTCGCCGAGATTGCGCGCACCGCAAACAAAGGGAATCGAAAACCGGGTCTTGTCGATGTGGCACTCCTCATCCGCAGGGGTCAGAACTTCGCTTTCATCGATATAATCGATCTTCAGCGCTTCGATGATCTGCGCTTCGACAAAATGACCGATTCGGGCCTTCGCCATGACCGGGATCGAAACGGCTTTTTTGATCGCCGCGATCATCGCCGGATCCGACATCCGTGCGACTCCGCCGTCCTTTCGGATGTCCGCGGGCACTCGTTCGAGCGCCATGACCGCCACGGCGCCCGCCTCCTCGGCGATTTTCGCCTGCTCCACATTCGTCACATCCATGATGACGCCGCCCTTGAGCATCTGCGCCAACTGGACATTCAATTCATATCTTTTTACGTCCACGTTCCTTTACCTCCTGGAATAAATCTTCCCGTTTATTCTTA
>JAXDCM010000070.1:0-14085 GCA_034677965.1 Syntrophales bacterium | reverse complement strand
TCGAAGCAACCGGCCTTGTAATCGAAGACAATGCCTTTGCGTTTGGGACTCGCTACCCCCGCCCGAGCTGCAGGCTGGCTGCCACCTGCCTCGGACGGGAGTAGATCGGGCGTCTCCACCCGAAGGTCCTCGACAGCGGGACTGGGTACCCGCGCCGCAGGTTTAGGCTGGCGGCGACCAGCGTCAGGAGACTGAGGATCGAAGCCCTTCTGTGCCTCCTCTTCCTCCAGCGGTGGTCGATCCGGATCGGCCGCCGCAGTAGTAGTTTGTATTTCTGTTTCTGCTTCGGTTTCTGTTTCTGTTTCATCGCTGCACTCTCGCGAGTCTGTGGCGAGCGGCTCGCGAGACACTCGCGAGGGTTTCGCGAGGATGTCGCGAGGGCAAGGCGGGTTGCGCATCTTGCTCGGCCGGTCCACCTTTTGGTGATCGGCGAAGTTGCGGATGTAATAGAAGGATTCTCCGTCGGCAACAAAGGGCTCGATGACACCGATTCGCTCCAGGTCCGCGAGCCATTGTTGAAACTGAGTCGGGGTGAGGTCCGTGTCGTAGGGAAAGATCTGAGATTTCAGCCAGGCGGGATGACCCTTGGTGACGCCGTAGTCGTCGGAGCAGGTCCAGAGCCCGGCAAAGGTCAGCCTTGCCTCCCTCGGCACCAAGGCCAGTTTCTCGTCGCTCCAGAATTCCGGCTTCAGGATCCGGGACCGGGCCATCATCTTTCTCCACCACCGAAAAATCAACAAAAGGGCAAACAACTCATCGTGCCTAACGCGCCTTCAGATGAAAAATGTTTGGCATAGGGTGGCACAAAGGGAGGGGAAAAGTTTCGGAAAAAAACCGGTCTTTTTTCGGTCGTCAAAAAAATCTTTTGTGGGACGGGATTGTGAATTTCATTTTGACTTTTCACAAGATGGCGTTACCATGGCGCCTGCAATGGCAATAGAATGGAAAGGATAACGACGATCCCATGAAATCGGCATTCCTTGGCGACTCCTATGATGCGGTCAAACGAATGTGGCGGGGCATGCTCGCTGATTGGGCGCCTCTCTATGCCGAACCACGATTCATTCCCGGCAGCGATCTTCAGCAGGCATTTACCAGACTCACAGAGATACCGATGCTGCAAGACGAGCCGACACACCCTTACTCCATCCTCAACGATCCTGATACGGGTATCAGATTACCGGGAGAACAAAACCAGCAAGAGGGACGTACGCACGTCACGATCGAGACCATCGCGGACCAGCTGCGCCGCGGCGCCCGATGTGTCGTTACCTTCGATCAGAGCGACTACCGGCGCAGCAACCTCAGTCTCGGTGAGCAACACCGGATGAAATTGCGTTTCCTCTCACGAAAAGGGGGCCACGGCTTTTACTACGTCTCTCATGCCCCTTTCCTCTTCGCCGCC
The DNA here is from genome assembly GCA_034677965.1 of Syntrophales bacterium. GTDB lineage: Bacteria > Desulfobacterota > Syntrophia > Syntrophales > UBA5619 > UBA5619. The sequence goes on along the minus strand of JAXDCM010000070.1, from coordinate 12,680 downwards.
CCCGATGCCGTCGCTCTTGGGCAACTTCGAAGAATCCTGGCAGATGCAGGGCTGCCGGATAAACGCATCGAAGACCATCAAGGGGAATCCGAACCGTAAGCGCGACGCCAGTCAGCACAGCACCTCCGACATGTCCAGAAGCCAGCCGGACCAATCGGAGAGGAATCGATCCAAGATCAGTAGCAGCAGTAAGGAAGCCGCGGGATAATCCTTCTTGCGAAGGATCAGAATGTTCTCCCGGCCGCAATTCAGCATATACCCCGTCTTGGATCGCGTGGCGATCAGATCAGCAATCTCCCCCTCCCGAATCTCCATTCGTCCGGCGATCCCCTTTTTTATCTCAGCGACGAGCTTGCGCTTGTGGTCCGAAACCTGTCCCTCATAGGGCTTGTTGGTCCCTTCATAATCGATTTCGCCCGGCCAGAGACGGCTGTAGATCTCTTCCCGGGGGACAACCTCCATGGGGCATTGTGCAAGCAGGAGCATGTAGCTGAACGAAACCGGGCGCAGCGGGACCGGGACGCCCCGGTAGAAAAAGAGCTTCTGCCGTTCATCAAGCACAATGGCGGGCGGATCGGCGATCAGTTCCGAGAGGTGGTTCAACGACGTCAATCGGCGTCGCAACTCGGCCAGAAGCGATCGATTGCGCAGAAGCTCGGCAAGGCTGCATGGAAAACGAGGCCCGTCCGGTATAGAGAAAAGCTTCCGGACCAGGTTGTAGAGGCGGACGGCAAATCGTTGCGGAAGGAGTCGTGCCAGTTCGGATAGGGGGAGTTCCAGGACGATGCTCGATAACTGATTATAACCGCCAAAAGGCCCGTCGTCGCCGGTCCGATCCCAGTACCTCAAGAGGATCGGTGCAGGCCCCGCCTCCACCTGGCGACGCCGTGAACCGGGATGGGAAACGGGGGTGTGATCCGTGCGACGATCAGCGCCTTCCGGTGACTTTCCTTTGCCGTAGCCGCCAGGATGGTAAACCGTCAACTGGGATCAGCCCTGAAGGCACCGCCGATGACGATCGGGATCATATCAAGCGCCTTCGTCTCCCTGAAGCGTGTCCCGTGCCTGGTGATGAGGGCTTTTATGCTGAGTGGGGCCGCTGGAGGGCAGCTTGCATCGATGGCGGAGAGTAGGTTCGAGAACGGGCAAATCGGCGGCACGGGGGAGGCCTTTGAAGCCGCTTTTTCCTTGCGGCGATGGCCCCTCTCTTCGGCGTCTTGGCGGCATCGGGATCAAAGGAACGGATTTCGTTGCCGCCCGATAGGGTTTTCGAAGACGTTTGACGAAAGACACAACGACACGTGTAACCGTCTGGCCAGGGAAAAGTGTGACAAGGACCCGATGATCGGAGGCATGATTCTCCGCCCTATAGTTCATCCCGAGTTTCTGTCCCTTGACAGCGAGAAGCTCGATTTGCATAAGGCTGTTACGGACCCTCCATCCCGATGGCCGCTGAAAATGCCATTCTTTGGTTGATGGTTCTTTGAAAGGCGCCGCGCCGTGCAAATACAGATAGCCGCAATAAATAACACCATTACCAAGATAACTCAAAGGAAATGTGATGTTATTCACGACATGTGAAAATCATGATCCTGTTGTTCATGAGTCGTGACAAACAAATCCTTAATCCGGCCCCGCTGCAAGGCGTCTCCGAGTCTGCGAGGAAACGGCGGGAGCGGGTAAAGAGGCGGAACGCCGATACAGGCTACCCCTGCGGCTGAATAGCGCACCGCCCTGCCCTATCAGAACAACTCCTCGGTGATCGCCTGCTTGATCTGCTTGATCTTATGACCTTGGTTTTCGGAGCGCCCGGACGGACAGGCTCGACCGCAGGGAGAGGCCGGCCGGCGCCCTGGAATCCGCGCAGCGGTTTCGAGGGCGAGGGCGCGAATAAGGGAGACGTGTCTCGTCCGGAGCGAAGCGGAGGGCGAGTCACAGCGACCGAGAGGAAAACTGATCGCCCGCGGCCGCCTGTCTCCGACGAAGGAGGTGACAGGCGACAGGCGGGCCACCACGGCGCAGGAGAGCGGAGCGTCCGCGTCTTCATGCGGTCGCGGAGCCGACTGCGCAACAGCCCGCGAACCGGTGAGTCCGAGAGCAACGAGGTCGCGCGGGAGCGGGCAAGGGTCTAAAAAAAGCCGGAGGGCCGAGGCAGTCAGCGCACAGCGTCTGTCTGCCGACGGCCCGGAGCACCAAACAGAAGCGGCCGAGCGGAGCGTCCGCGGTTTTATGCGGTCGCGGAGCCGGCCGCATCGCCCGAGGACCGGCAGTCCGAGCACAGCGAGGTCTGCCGGGACCGGGCAAAAGGAAGTACAAAATGCCGGAGGGGCTGGCCTGTCGCCGCGAAGCGGTCGTCAGGCCTGCCCCCGGAGGCAGGGAGGGAGCCCCTGCGGGGCGGACGGGCGCGGGAAGCCGGGCGGCCGGAAGGGCGGAGCAAAGCGGAGCGGCGCCGGGCCTGACGGACGATGGCGACCGCGAGGGAGGGCCGGGGAAAATGGCGCGGCAGGCGGTGCACCAAGCCGGCAGGGAGCGACGCCGCGGCGCGACCCCGGCGACTGCAACGCTGGCCGCCTACCGATGAGATCGGTGGAACGAAGGAAAGGCAACCAACGAACGAGAAAGCCGAGGGCCTGCGGCCTGGAAATAAGAACACCGCGCGAGGATCAGCAAGGGCGGTGCCGGACCCTGGGGCAGAGGAAAGGGACGGCGACGCCCTTGCCCGAGTGCGGAAGGGAGAATGCAGGGGCCGTGACAGGGCTGGAGCAGAGGAATGCCCTGGCGCGGCCCCTGCTACCGCCTGATGGGGTGGCGGGCGGGAAATTCCCCTGGGGGGCGAAGGGGGGAGCGGGAAAGCTGCAAGGGGCGTGACGGCCAGCCCCATGGCCGGCGCGGCCCTTGCCTACCGCCTTTTCCCCAGAAGATCATGATTATGCAATTAGATGGTGGATTTTTGAGGCCAATAGTGATAGAAAACCGCAGAATTATGAAATCACGTTTAGGCAGATGCCATCCTGCGTAATCATATGGGTTGGATGTGGAAAACGGCCGCCGAAATTCTGGTTTCCGTGGAAACGAACCAGGTTTATGGCAGAGGAGGATTTGTGGATTCCTGTTTATAGGGGATCATACTGAACCGCCAGAATGCTCGATAGATCGGGCCTGAGATCGCGGGTTCACATGGAGTTCGTCAATGGCGGAACCGCTCGCAGATAGGCTCATAAGTAAGATTGACCAGGCTGCCGATCTCTACCATCGCCTCGTCATCTTGGTGGGGCCGGCCGGCTCAGGCAAGACCGCCGCACTTCGGATTGTCAACGAGAGAAACGCCGCACCATTAATCAACGTCAATCTTGAACTGTCGCGGCAGTTGCTTGACTTAACTGCCCGCCAACGTTCGCTCCAGTTACCTCTCCTCCTGGCAAACATCGTCGCCGCATCAGGCACCGACCTAAGCCTGCTCGACAATGTCGAAATCCTCTTCGATATCAACCTCAAGCAGGATCCGCTGCGTCTTCTCCAAGGAATTTCACGAAACAGGACGGTGGTGGCTGCTTGGAACGGCGCTATCGAGGGAAATCACCTGGTCTACGCAGCCCCGGGACATGCCGAATATAGACGTTACCCCTTGCAGGATTACCTCGTGGTAACGGCCGAGGCCACCTCTCCATGATAATGAACAGTGATCCAGGGAGACACATACAATGACAGATCCTCAAGATAGAAGGACAAAGAATAGCTCAAAGCCGACGGCAGCGGGGACGACAAATGCGGGACGACTTGAGTACCGTGACTTGATCCAGTTCGACCCCATCGAGACGGTCGTTCAACTGCGGGACGCCGACCAAGCAGCCGCCGCTCGACAACTTGTCCAAACATACGTCATTTCCGCTGAGATGTCGGAGAAACTCTCTAACCTGGTCGTTCCCCAACTCCAATTCGACCACCCCATGGACAACAAGGGCCTGCTCGTGGTCGGCAACTACGGCACGGGTAAATCTCACCTGTTGTCGGTGATCTCTGCCCTGGCTGAAAATGCGGAATTGGCAGCTTGCCTGAGTGATGCGAAGGTGGCCGATACGGCGCGAACAATCAGCGGCCGATTCAAGGTGATCCGGAGCGAGATCGGCGCAACCACTATGGCTCTTCACGATATTCTCGTGGCAGAGCTGGAAGAACATCTGGCCGAAATGGGCGTCTCTTACACCTTTCCATCCGCTGACAAAGTGCCGAACCACAAACGGGCCTTTGAAGACATGATGACCGCGTTTGGTCAAAAGTACCCCGATCACGGTCTGCTCCTGGTGGTCGACGAGCTGCTCGACTACCTGCGCACCCGAAAAGACCAGGAATTGATCCTCGATCTCAACTTCCTTCGTGAGATAGGCGAGGTCTGTAAAGACCTCAAATTTCGCTTCATCGCCGGTGTCCAGGAAGCCATCTTCGATAGTCCCCGTTTCTCTTTTGTAGCCGATAGCATCCGCCGCGTTAAAGACCGTTTTGAGCAAATCCTCATCGCCCGCCGAGACGTCAAGTTCGTCGTGGCCGAACGGCTACTCAAAAAGACCGCCGACCAGCAGGTCACCATCCGCGAGTACCTGACCCCTTTTGCCAAATTCTACGGTCGTATGAACGAACGCATGGATGAATTCGTGCGCCTCTTTCCCGTTCACCCGGACTACATCGACACCTTTGAACGGATAACCGCTATGGAAAAGCGGGAGGTGCTCAAAACCCTGTCTTTGGCCATGAAAAAGCTGATCGCTCAGCACGTTCCACTGGATCGACCGGGAATCATCGCCTACGACGATTACTGGACCACGCTGCGAGAGAACCCCTCGTTCCGATCGGTGCCGGACATCAAAGCAGTCATTGACTGCAGCCAGGTTCTTGAATCCCGTATCGAACAGGCATTCACCCGGCCGGTCTACAAGCCTATGGCCCTGAGGCTCATCCACGCCTTATCGATTCATCGGCTCACGACGGGCGACATTTACGCTACCCTCGGGGCCACGGCAGAGGAACTCCGCGACGGTCTTTGCCTCTACCAGCCGGGGATCGAAGAACTGGGGGGCGATCCGGCCGACGACCTGCTATCCCAGGTAGAAACCGTCCTGCGGGAGATCCATAAGACTGTGAGCGGGCAGTTCATCTCCGCCAACTACGATAACCACCAATACTTCCTTGACCTCAAGAAAACGGACGACTTTGACGCCCTGATCGAAAAGAGGGCTGAAAGCCTCGATGCGGCGCAGCTCGACCGCTACTACTACGAAGCCTTGAAGCGTGTTATGGAAGTCACGGACAGTCCGACCTACGTGCCGGGCTACAGGATCTGGCAGTACGAATTGGAGTGGCTGGACCGAAAAGCCGCGCGCCAGGGCTATCTTTTTTTCGGCGCACCCAACGAGCGATCCACCGCCGTGCCGCCCCGGGACTTCTATCTCTATTTCATCCAGCCTTCCGACCCGCCGCACTTCAAGGACGAGAAGAAACCGGACGAACTATTTCTGCGCCTGAAAGAGCCGGATGAGGAATTCCGAGTCGCACTGCGGGGCTACGCTGCCGCTTTGGACCTTGCTTCCACCGCGTCGGGACACGCCAAGGGCACCTATGAATCCAAGTCATCCCATTTCTTGCGGGACCTTGTGCAGTGGCTCCAGAAAAATATGGCCGCCGCCTTCGAGGTGACCTACGAGGGTCGTACCAAATTACTGACCGAGTGGGCCGTTGGGAAGTCCATCCGCGCCATCTCGGGAATCGGCGCCCACGAGCGCATCAACTTCCGTGATCTGGTCAACACCATTGCGGGAATCTGCCTGAGTACCCACTTTCAGGAGCAGGCACACGAGTATCCTTGCTTCTCGGTGCTCATCACCCGAGGCAACCGCGCCCAGGCTGCGCAAGACGCCCTACGAGCTATCGCCGGCCAGAACCGCACCAGGCAAGCAACGGCGGTCCTTGATGCGCTGGAATTACTCGACGGCGATAGGCTCGATCCCTACCGCTCAAAATATGCCAACTACATCCTTGACATTGCCAAGAAGAAAGGTCAGGGGCAAGTAGTCAACCGGTCCGAACTCATTCAGGATGAAAAGGGGGTGGAGTATCTCGGCGCCGACAAGGGATATCGGCTTGAACCGGAATGGGCCGTGGTCGTGCTCGCCGCGTTGATCTACGTGGGGGAGGCGGTCATTGCCATTCCTGGTAAGAAGTTCGACGCGACGAGCCTACAGCAACTGGCGGGAACCGATATTGACGAACTGACACAGTTCAAGCACATCGAACGGCCCAAAGATTGGAACTTGCCGGGGATCACGGTCTTGATCGAATTGCTCCAGCCCTACTGCGCCAAAGGCGTTGCTCTGACACCGGGAGAAGCGCAAATCATCGTCATGGGCGGTGAAAAGGCGGACAGCGTCGTCACCAAGATACAGACAACAATTTTACGACTCGTAGAGGCGATCGTGTTTGCCCGTCAGACCCTGCAGGCCGGCCTAATCTTCTGGGGACGCAGCTTGCTGACGGATGAAGAGGCACGGAACTTGAGCGCCAAGTTGGACGAATCCAAGGTCTTTCTCGAATCCCTCCAAGCCTATACGACGACCGGTAAGCTTAAGAATTTCCGCCATGATGCCGCAGAAGTATCAAAGCATCGGGAAGGGCTTGCCGCCCTTGCCGAGATCAAATTGCTGAAGGAACTGGTTGAGGATCTTGGCACGACGGCGGCTTATCTCACCACAGCCGAGGCGGTTCTGCCCACGGGCCACGAATGGACCGGCAAGACGAAAGCGGTAAAGGATGAGACCCTGGCCCAAATCGTCGATCCGAAAAAACGTAACGCCGGCACCTTCAGGCAGCAAACCCAACGAAAACTCAGCGATCTCAAAAAATCCTTTTTGACGGCTTACCTTGCTCTGCACGCCAAGGCGCGACTGGGTGTGAAGGAAGATAAACACAAAACGCGGCTGATGGGCGACGAACGACTCAAGGCGCTGCAGAAGCTCTCCACTATCGACTTGCTGCCACGACAGCATCTCTTGGAGTTTCAACATCGACTGGGAGAAGTAAAAAGCTGTTTTGCACTCACTGAAAAGGACCTGGGCGCAACACCTGTCTGCCCACATTGTAATTTCAGGCCGGGAGCTGAGCCAGCGATCAACGCTGCCACCTTACTCGATGATCTGGATAATGAACTCGATCAGATGACCGAAAGTTGGACGCAAACCCTTCTGAGCAATCTTGAAGACCCGACGACCAAGGAGCGTATCCACAAAGTTCTTTCACCGAATCAAAGGAAGATCATTGAGGTGTTCCTCAAATCCCGGACGCTCCCCGCCCTGATCGATCAAGAGTTTCTATCTGCCGTCAAGGAGGCATTGACGGAATTAACCTTGGTCCCGGTGAAGATCATGGACCTTCGCGAAGCCCTGTTCTCGGGCGGTACGCCTGTCACCCCGGCAGAGATGAAAAGGCGCTTTGATGAGTATCTGGAAGGACTCACGAAAGGCAAGGAAGCCGGTAAATTGAGGATCGTTTTGGAGTAATACCCTCATGGATATGGATAAACGGGAATTGAAGACGCTTCTGGCCCAGGGTGAAACGCTCACCGTCGAGTTCAAGAGCGACGCCAAAGGACTTCCGGATCGCGACCTAGTAGCAGCAGTCGTAGCCTTGGCCAACACAGAAGGCGGTGTGCTCCTCCTTGGCGTCGAGGATGACGGCACCGTAACGGGGGTGCAACCCTTTCATGAAGATGTCGCCGGTCTGGCCGCTTTGATCGCCAATCGGACGAATCCGCCCCTGGCCGTGGGGACGGAAATCCTCATCTTGGGCGAAAAGAAGATTCTTGGCGTCTACGTATCCAAGGCAAGGAGCATCGTTTCCACCACCGACGGTCTGCTGCTGCGTCGCAGGTTGCTGGCGTCGGGCAAACCCGAGGCAGTCCCCTTCTACCCCCATGAATTCATCCAGCGCCAGTCTTCGCTGGGTTTGGCCGATCCTTCTGCCATCCCCCTGCCAGCTCTTACGCTCGACGCCTTGAATCCCCTGGAGCGTCAAAGGATCAGAGAAGCGATCCGACGATACGGCGGTGACATGTCCTTGCTGCCTCTTGCGGACGACGAATTGGACGGCGCACTCGGCCTGGTCACGACGGTCGAAGGCGTTCACCGGCCGACCGTAGCCGGGCTGCTCCTCATGGGACGCGAAGAGGTGATTCGGCAGCACGTACCCGCTCACGAAATCGCCTTTCAGGTCCTGGAGGGCACCGACGTGCGGGTCAATGAATTCTTCCGTAAACCTCTGTTGCAGTCCTTCGAGGAGATTGAACTTCTCTTCAAGGCCCGCGTGGATGAGCGGGAGATCCAAGTCGGACTCTTCCGGGTACCGATCCCGAATTATGATCGAAGGGCCTTCCGGGAGGCGTTGATCAACGCCTTGGTGCATCGGGACTACGCGCGCCTGGGGGCAGTTCACGTACGGCTCGACGACGATGGGCTCACCTTATCCAGTCCCGGCGGCTTTGTCGAGGGCATCACCCTGCACAACCTGCTGGTTGCGGCGCCGCGATCTCGTAATCCCCTTCTTGCCGACATTGTCAAACGAATCGGACTCGCCGAGCGTACCGGGCGGGGTATCGACCGGATTTATGAAGGCATGCTACGGTATGGCCGGCCAGCGCCGGACTACAGCATGTCCGACGCCGCGTCCGTGGTGCTTGTGTTGCCCAAGTCGGATGCCGACACCGGATTTCTGGAGATGATCCTGGAGCATGAAGGCAAAACCGGAACCGCCATGCCGATCGACAGTCTGATCATCCTTTCCCGGCTCAGGTATGAACGCCGCCTGACGACCGCGGATCTTACCGCGGACACCCAAAAGCCCGAACCAGCAACACGCACGGCACTCGAAAAGCTGGTGGAAGCGGACCTTGTAGAGGCGCACGGGACCGGGCGGGGCCGCACCTACACCCTGAGCGCCAAAGTCTATCGGCATTCCGGCCAGAAAGCCGCCTACGTCCGGCAAGCCGGGTTCGATCCCATCCAGCAGGAACAGATGGTATTGGCCTATATCGATAAACACGGGTCCATCAAACGGGCCGAGGTTGCAGAGCTCTGCCGCTTGAGCTTACCGCAAGCCTACCACCTTCTTAAGAGTTTGGAAAAACAGGGGAAAATAAAACAATCTGGAAGAATGCGCTATGCCGTCTACAAACGGGGGGAATAGCCAACACGCAAGTGCGTTGAAGCCTACACACATGTGCGTAGATTCCGTGTGTAGAACCTTCCACCACAGAAGAACCTTTAAAGAGTTTAGATAGGATGAAACCTTCTTTAACCGAGGACATTGCCGTTGAAGAGTTGCGGAACTTCTTCCGTGAGAAGCCTTTCCTTTTCTTTGGGACGGGGATGTCATGTGCCTTGGACTCTCGGTTTGGAATGTGTGCTCTGAAGGACGCCCTTGTAAGTGAAATTCAAAACTGCGCATTAAACAAGGCACAGCAAATCGAATGGAATGCCGTTGAATCTGCTCTTGGAAGCGGCATTGACTTGGAAAACGCGCTTAACTCAGTCAACGATCCAGACCTGCTGAAAACACTGACCGAGATTACCGGATCTTTCATTTCTGGCATCGATCAAGAACTCTCCTATAGAATAGCCCAAGGAGCAGTAGCTTGGCCGGCTGTTCAATTGTTGAAGAAACTGGTTGATACACTTCCAGAAGGTGACCGGATTCTGCACGTATTAACACCGAACTACGACATGCTCTGCGAATATGCCTGTGATTATGAAGGAATACCTTATACGAATGGCTTCTCCGGCTGCGTTCAGCGAAGAACGGATTGGAGCGCTGTCGATTGTTCATTACGGACCCTCGAAAAAGTCACCTATGGCCGTAAGACGAGGACTATTTGCAAACATAGGAAGCATCTCCGCATTTACAAGGTTCATGGATCCCTGAATTATTTCTTCCACCGGAATACCGTGATCGAAAACAACGCTTGGATGTGGATGCCGCCCAGCTTTGCGACAAGGGTTATGATAACACCCGGGCTTTCAAAATATCAGACGCTACAGCGTTATAGGCAAGAACTTCTTCAGTCCGCAGACGCCGTCATTAATAAAGCGACTCATTTTCTGTTCCTTGGATATGGATTCAATGACAATCACATAGAAGAATACATCACGCGTAAACTTATCACCCAATCCTGCCATGGACTTATCGTCACGCGAGACTTGAACCCGCGCATCCAGTCATTGCTGGACCAATCCGACAACCTCTGGTTGGTCTGTAAAGCCGAAGGTACAACCGTGGAAGGCACGCATGTCTATAATCGTCGATACGCCGCTCCCCTGATCCTTTCAGGAAAACACCTTTGGGACATTAGAGAGTTCACGAACCGCATTCTTGGAGGATAATTATGCCAATCTTCACATTTGATGCGTCACATTCGCTTGGGAAAGTCAGGGCGGTGGATACTCGCAGGGTAAATGTCCAAGTAAATACAGACGAAGATCTGCGAAAAGCACGTGTTGGGCAGCTCGTCGCGCTGGCATTGCCGGGGGCCATTGAGGAATGGTTAATCGGCATCATTGACAAGGTTATCAAAACGCCCATGCTGGATGACCAGGCAATAGCTGAGAACGGTGAGGCTAATGCGGGTGCAGTATTGCCACGGGAAAGCGTTCTAAATTCCGTTCAATTAACTTTGGTTGGTACGGTTGGAACAACGGCAGACAGCAAACCGAGATTCTCCCGGTCTCTTGTGCAAGTACCTGAGATTGACGGCACCTGTCACATTCTTCGTGATGCACAGCTTCAAGCATTCATGAGTCTACTATCTACCGAGGGTAAAACAGACCACTCATTGGAGATAGGTCGATATACGATTGACGAGAACGCAAAAGCCTACCTCGATGGTAACAAACTGTTTCAGCGTCATGCTTCACTTCTTGGAAGCACCGGATCGGGAAAATCTTGGACGGTTGCATCAATCATCGAGCAGACGGCTAAATTGCCGTCTGCCAATCTGATCGTGTTCGATCTTCATGGCGAGTATCGATGCCTCAGCTACGCACGCCACCTTCGGATACCCGGTCCCGAGGAACTTGGAAAGGCAAATCCTTCTTTGCTCTATCTTCCTTATTGGCTCCTCAACGCGGAAGAGCTACAGGCCATGTTCATAGATAGAAGCGAGTTTAGCGCCCACAACCAAGTCATGGCCTTTCAAGACACTGTCATTGCTGAGAAGAAAAAAACCCTCGAAGGCTTGAAAAAAACAGAGGTGCTGAACGCTTTCACCCTCGATAGTCCGATCCCATTCCGTATCAGTAATGTGCTGTTGGAGTTGGAACGATTGAATACAGAAATGGTACCTGGGTCAGGTAATAAGGATAAACAAGGCCCTTTTTACGGACAATTCAGCCGCCTCCTTGTGAGGCTGAACAGCAAGGCCAGCGATAAACGATATGGATTTCTCTTTCAAGCGCCGGAGACCGAGCATCAATACGACGCCATGGCAGAAACAATGAAACGGCTGATGGATTTCTCTATTGACAAGACCCAGATCAAGGTCATTGATTTCTCGGAAGTCCCAGCGGACATTTTACCGGTCATTGTCGGATTAGTCGCTAGAATCATATACCAAGTTCAATTCTGGACAGACCGCGATAAGCGTAAGCCGATGGCACTCGTGTGCGATGAAGCTCATTTGTATCTGCCCAAAAAGGAGGGCAAGAATCCCGTCGAACAGCGTGCGATCGAGAACTTTGAAAAGATCGCGAAGGAAGGCCGCAAGTACGGGGTCGCATTGCTCATTATCAGTCAGCGACCGTCCGATGTCAGCTCAACGATACTGAGCCAATGCAATAACGTCATTGCCTTACGCTTGACCAACGGCGATGACCAAGCCACGGTTAAACGGCTCATGCCCGAAAGCCTCGAAAGTCTAATGGATACCCTCCCTATTTTAGATATCGGCGAGGCGTTAGTTGTTGGCGACGCTGTCCTGCTCCCCAGTCGAATCCGAATTCATCCACCGTGCGAGAAGCCACTAAGCGCGACGATCGATTTCTGGGACGAATGGTGCAAGAGCCCGGAACCGCCTGATTTCGTTAAAGCTGTTGAAAATATGCGCAGGCAAAATAGAGCATGATTATGGGTGATCTCTTCGAAACGAAACAAGCATCGAGCCATTCGGTTGAATGTCTCGGCATCGTCTACCGCGATGACGAAGCCCGTCGGGAATATTTCACTGAGAAACTGCGAGAGAAGTTAAGGGACGCGGAGTTTCGCACGATCGAGGGATTCCCCATCGGCACGGACGAGGACATCCTGGCCATGTCCGATCCACCGTATTATACGGCCTGCCCGAATCTCTTTCTTGCAGAATTTGTCAAGCAGTACGGAACGCCCTTCAATCCCGGTCAGCCTTATATCAGAGAGCCCTTTGCCGTGGACGTGAGCGAAGGGAAGACGGACCCGCTCTACAAGGCCCATTCCTACCACACCAAGGTCCCGCACCTGGCCATCGTGCCTTCTATTCTCCATTATACCGAACCCGGCGACGTCGTTTTGGACGGGTTTTGCGGATCAGGGATGACCGGCGTGGCCGCCTGGTGGTGCGGTGCCGCGCCGGAGGAGTACCGGCAGAATCTTGAAACGGCGTGGGAAAAACAAGG
>JAXDCM010000069.1:0-8216 GCA_034677965.1 Syntrophales bacterium | reverse complement strand
ATACCTGGCAGCAGGCCCTGGCCTATGCGGAGGATCTGACATTGGCGGGACACTCAGACTGGCGGCTTCCCAACCGGAGCGAGCTGCAGTCCCTTGTGGATTATTCGCGAGGGTATCCGGCGATTGACCCCCTGTTGGCTCCGCACACGGTGTCATCCGGATACTGGTCGTCCACGACCGACGTCAACAGTAAAGACGATGCCGGCAACATCACCAGCGCTTGGTATGTAAACTTCGAAAGCGGCACCATCTTCTACGTCGGTTTAAAGAATTATACCTATTCCGTCCGTGCCGTTCGTACAGCACAGTCTACAAACAAGAAGGTCGGCCTTCCCTGGCTGCAGTTAATGCTTGGGGATTGACACTTCCCGGTGACGGCCTTCGCAGACTGGGGTTTAATCGATAAAAAGCAACAATAAAATCCATAGAGAGGGTGTTATGAACCTGGCAAAAACTTCTCACAACCGGCATTTGCGGTTGACGGTTCTTTATATTTCCCTAGCTTTAGCCGCCTCTGTAATACGGGTCGATATGAGCCATGCCCAGGGAGAATTCTCCTGGGAAATGTTTCTGCCGGCTATTGTGAACAGCACCAGTGGGCTTTCCCATGCTCAAAAGGCGTTCATCAGACAGATTGGTTATCCACAGCAGTTCACCAGAACATTCTCGTCCGAAGGGGCAAAGGAGAGAGTTGATGAATGCTGGGTGTATACAAAATACGGGGTGGTCGAATGTTTTATAAACGGAATATTTGTCAAGGAGTCTTCATTTTCGGGTAATTATGCCGATTTGCCACCCTCCCGTTACAGACCCCAAAGGTTTCGGCATCAGACCACCATTCAGGACATTGTTTCGAGATACGGTCAGCCATCTTCTATCAAACAGGAGACCATCTGGAACGGTGTTCTGAAAATCTATGCTTACCCTTTCATCTATTTGGTGTTTAATAATGATCAACTGGTGTCTGTGACCGCTCTCAGATAAGGTGACAAACGGAAGGACGCTGCAAGATGAAAAACCTGTCGGGAAAAACAAATGAAAAAGGACTGGCAGTCGTTGCCGTTGTCGTCCTTTCTTTGATTGGGACTCTTGGTCTTCTTATTGTCAGAGGACCCTCTGTGCTTGATCGGTACGATCAATCCTTGAGTCGTATCCGAAATGAGAGTCCTACCAATGAAGACATGAATTATGTCAAGGATAACCTTGGCACGCTCGCAGACGCTGCGGACGGAAACCTGCCAATCCCCACTGAGGCAGGTGATATCATCCAGTTTGCCACTACGAGACAGATGTCTTCAATGGTGGAAATGGCCAGTCGGCCCATTCCGGATCCGGAACAGGGCTTCGGCCAACCGGGCCAAACGGTTGCCTGTGGAATATCCGTGAATAAAACGCTGGCGGAACCTGGCGATTCAGTTATCGCTACCGTCACAATACCAAAGGTATTTCAAAACAAGATCAGTCGAATTGCGGGAGACGCGGGCAGGGAAGGTTTGTCGTGGCCTCCTACAGGGGGAAGTTGTGCGTTCAGCATGCCGCCGGATGAGATCAATCCGATCAACGTCAGATTTGATGCTTTCGATAGAAACGGAGACATTGCCTGTTCCGGTGCCGTGACCGTTCAGGTTGACGTGCCGTCAGAACGCTTGTGGGTTGCCGGTTACACCATACCGAACGTCTCGTATGTAATGGCATCGCCATTTGTAACAGAAATGGTTAATTTTGTTCCGGCAGCCGACAAGGTGGTACTGGGGAAAGGGCTTTCAAAGGCCAGGGCAATAGAGGAAGCTTGCCGGCAGTTTGAATATCTCAGTGAGTGGCATATGTGCTGCTGCTACTATTACGGCAAACACGGAGCGTGGTACGTGTGCATCGACTACTATGATTGGAATAGGTGTCAGATGATCCAATGACAATGCATCACGTCAGAGGCGGGCTCTGGAAATCAAGGTACTTTCCTGAACTCAATGATGGACAGCTTTTTGAAACATGCGAAAATATAGCATGAATGCTTTAAATGCAGCGTCATCAATGGTAATCAGGATGAAAGTGAGACAGCAATCAACCCAAACTTCCAGATAATCCTTTCCGCTGACTCATGCTGGTTGATTTGCAGAAATGATGAGGGTATGAGCAAAAAAAATTACCGGATATCGATAGCAATTTTTCTCGCTCTTGTAAGCTTTCTATTCCTAAGTCACATGAACGTCCAAGCGCAGGATGCATCTCAGCGTAAGCTGAGCCCGGGCATTCAAATGCCCTTGCTTTCTGAAGAACCCATTCAGTCAGTCACCATCATTAGCACGTTGTCGGGAGATCAGGAGGTGCCTGCTCCTGTTGTCACGGCCGGAACCGGTACAGCAGCGCTGACTATCAATCTCAAGACGTGCGCCATCACCGGCTCGGTCACCTTCAGCGGGCTCACATCCATTGCGACCGCCGCCCATATCCACCAGGCCCCGGCCGGAGTGAACGGTCCGGTGATCGTCCCCCTCTCAGGTGGGTCAGGGACAACATCAGGAAACTGGACGGTTCCGGTCGGATCGATCCTGACGACTTCCCAGCTTACGGCCTTGAAGGCGGACGGGCTATATGTGAATATCCACACGGCGAGCTACCCCGCCGGCGAGATCAGAGCGCAGATCGACTTTCCATAGGGAACGTCAATCTGACCACAAGCCCGACTCGCGGGGCACAGCACATTGTCAGCCTTGGACCGAACGTTGCCAGAAGGCGGGGCTGTGAAGTCTGTACTCCCCCGCATGAAAGCCCCGAGTCTAAACATGTGTTGCGCGCTTTCTATCCGCAATGCTCACCTCCGATGATCATTCACCACCGAACAGCAGGTGTTTCCAAGTTCCAGAACAGTCCATTTCCCCATGGTTCAGTTCTGCACAGTTCGGGTTGAAACCCGCTATGCTGTTGCACCAGCCGCAAATCTCACTTTCAAGGAACATTCGTGCCCAAAGTTAATCTTTACACGTAGTGTCAAGAATACTTCGTCTATCGACAGTTCATGATCTCTGGTTTTCTCAATCAAATTTGGATGGCTTCCTGTAGGCGTGCATCCTGCATGTTTGGCAGAAACATGCCCTTTCAAAGGGGTAACCTGTTAGATTCTTTTATTTTCCCTTGCTGGCTCTTTGTTACTCGGGGAGGCCCCAATGGTTCAACATAGATTTGAAAACCTTGCATTTCCTGCACAAATCTGTTTTCTGCTTCCAACTTGTCTGGGGCTGCCCCTGATAAATGGTACCGTTGATAAACCAGCAGAGATGACCCATTTTAAATTCCCACGCTGGGCAAATCCTCCGCAGTTCCAGATTACAGCCGCGGATCTCCCAGCAAGGAGCGTTGTTCCTGCCACTGTCCATTTTCATGGCAAGCAGAAGAAATATCTGCCGTTCTACCTGGGCAGGAATGTTGCGCCATCCCTGCTCATAACTCTCAACCGCTTTGAGGGAAATTCCAAGTAACTGGGCCATCTCCTTCTGCGTCTTCTGAAGCTTCTGCCGGAACCAACAGAACTCTTTTTTATCCATCGATCTCGCCCCCGAATCCTGAATAAAAAATGCACTTGACAATTGTACCACAATGTGGTGTACGAATCAACAAAAAAGAGAGGAGGTTAAAATCAAGAAAATTTGAATTAATGGACGCCGATCGAATCCAATGGGCTGGTGGGTGGTCTGGGAGCACCATGCTTTTCTGTAGAGGGGAAATAGCATGTAGGCATATGTCCAGCCCCCTTGATATGAACCGTGTAACCTGTGAAAGGAGTTTATCATGAAGCGAATACTTTCGGTTCTGTTGTCACTGACATTTTTAATGATCTTCTCGGCGGCGGCGTATGCCGAAACAACGCTGGAAAAAATAAACCGGACCGGTGTGCTGACAATCGGCACAAGAACCGGCGTAACGGGCTTTGCCTTCATCAACAACCAGAAAGAATGGGTCGGCTTTTCAATCGACCTTGTGGAACAGGCGATTGCACCGGAGATCTCAAAGAAACTTGGAAAACCGGTCAAGGTTGAAAAGAAAGAGTCCACACCACCCACACGCATATCTCTCCTCACTTCCAATACCGTGGACCTTGTTGCCGAATCCATGACAGACACGCGCGCTCGTCGTGAAACGGTGGACTTCAGCCTGACCTACTTCGTGACCGGCGCCCAGTTCCTGGTGAAGAAGGGCAGCGCGATCCGGGGCGTCCAAGATATCGGAGGAAAGCGCATTGCCGTCCTGAAAGGCTCGACCAGTGCGCGGATCATCGGGGAGAAGTACGCCAATGCGCAGCTTGTCGAGTTTCCGGACCAGCCCGCTGCATTCCAGGCACTGGTCCAGGGAAAGGTGGATGCCTATACCAGTGACGGTACCTATCTGGCCGGGTTGATCGGGAAAGCACCGAATCGGGACGATTGGGTGATCGCGGGTGATTTTTACACGTATGAACCGTACGGCATGGCGATGCGGAAGAATGAATCCGACTTCCGAGCCCTTGTCAACAACGGCCTGATGGGAGCCATTGAATCCGGGAAGTACTTTGAACTGTACGAGAAGTGGTTCGGTTCAAAGGGGGAAGTGCCTTACCCCCTGACGCCGGAGAACAAGCGCTTCCTCATCCTGCAGGTGGTGCCAAAGTAGGATTCGCCACGATTTGAGCTTCAAGCTTCACTGAAAAATGTCCTGGTACAGCCAGTCGGGAAACTGGCTGCCAGGGCATTTCTAACACATTTGACAAACCAACTTGAGAGGAACGCTTCCTGAAACTGATGGCTTATTCTGTTACTTGAGTTCAAACGGTAATTCTCAGTTCTGATAACAGCACTTCACTCAGCGGTTCAACGATAACGAGAAGAAAGTAATATGGAGGGCTTAAAGGCAGAGCCATTTCTGGCCCTGCCGTCAACGTATGCCGATCATTTCCTTTTAAGGGTCTTGGACGACAGGAGCATCGTGCGCAAACGGCTCGTCCTTTGACTTGACAGCTTTCGGAGCGGTCTTGGTGCCGGGCATGATCTCGAACATCGGGTCAAACAACTCGCAGGCGCCGGCAAGCTGCTTGAGTACGGTGGGGTTGCCTTCGAGCTTGGCTTTGCCCGCCTTGGCCAGATCGGCCAGTTTGGCCTTCTTAAGCATGATGTTTTCGAAATCGGCACGGTTGAGAGTAATAGTCAAATCCGCGTCCTTGGCCTCATAACCCTCAATATAAGTGAGCGTAGCATTGCTCATCTCGATGATGTACTTTTCACTGATGTCCGGGTGAATTAGATTGAACTTGAATTTCAACCCCTCGGCCTTGCGGCTGTCCACCTGGATGGCAAGCGAATCGAGCAGCAGCGAGGTTGGTGTGCTGCGCACGACATCCGGAGGCGCAGTGCTTATAAGCTCAGCCTGTTTGACGCCCTCTCGTAGTTCCTTGGCTGCCGTTAGATAGCTATTGCGAAGGCTCGGGCTTTCGGATTGATAGCCCAACTGCTCGAACGCATCGGCCAGCAGGTCCCTCGCAGTCTGGTTATCTGGCTCAGCATAGACCAGCTTATTGAGGATTTCCATAGCGTGACGATACCTCCCCTGGGCAATCAGCTTTTTGCCCTTGGAAAGGATTTTGATCGAACCGCCCATCATTTCGACATACAGGGGGGCTGAAGCCTCGGGCGACAGCGGGACCAGTGTGGCCGGGTTAGCGTCCCAATACCCGAGGTAATAATTGATCACAGCCCGACTGTTGTGCTCGTAAGAGCCGTGATAGCCGTGGGTGTACCACTTCTGCTGCAGGGACTTCGGCGGGGAATACACGTTATGGATCTGGTTTATGGTCACGCCCTGGTTGGCATGATGGAGCACCTGGTTGTTAAGGTTGGCGTACATGTCGCGCTGGTCACGCATGACCTCCTGGACCCTCGCGTTGCCCCAACGCGGCCAGCTGTGCGAAGAGAACATCACTTGAACCTCGGGGCCGAAGCGATAAAGGGCCTGGTTGGCGAAATAGGACCATGCCTTGGCGTCGCGCGTTTTCGCGCCGCGCAGCGTGTAAAGGTTGTGCAGGGAGGCGACCATGTTTTCGGCGGCCCAGAACGCCTTGTAGCCGGGAAACCAGGTATTCATCTCAGCGGGAGCCTCTGTACCGGGGGTACTCTGGAAAACCATAGGGACGCCGTCCACCGTCATTTCTTCATAAGGTTGGGCAATCACCCTGGTCGGCGGTATAATGCCCGTATCGCCCTTGGCCGAGAACTTGCCGATTGAACAGTCGACGTGGCCGAAAGGGCTGGGCGGGAGCGCATCGCCATACGTATAGCTTTTCCGCCGGAACATGGCATTTCCGGCAAACATGTTTTCTGATAGAGCCTCCTCAATGAAGCCTTTGGGGGCAATGACAGGGACCTTGCCGGACTTCACATCCTCTTCGTTCACTACGCCTTTAATGCCGCCAAAATGATCTCCGTGGGAATGAGAGACAATTACGGCCACTACAGGCCTTTCTCCGAGTTTTTTGTTTATGAAATCGAGGGCTTCACGGGCTGTCTCCTTAACACTCAGGGGGTCAATAACAATCCAGCCAGTGTTTCCTTTTACAAACGAAATGTTGGCAAGATCAAAACCGCGCACCTGGTAAATTCCGGGGATGACCTCATATAAGCCGTACTCCATGTTGAGGAGGGCTTGGCGCTGCAGCGAAGGGTGGATGCTCTTGAAGTCTTTTCCCTCCAGGAGGAAATTCCATTTGTCCATATCCCAAGCCACGCCGCCTTTGTCCTGCATGATTTTCCTGTAAGGAGGCGCCGCGATGAACCCCTTTTTCGCCTCCTTGAAATCCTGCTTGTCCTCAAATGGCATTGATGCCAACGCCTTTGTTTGTACCTCGACAGTGTAATTCGAGGGCATTTTCCCCTTGGGACTGAAATGTCTCGAATAATCCGATGCGCACACAGGTGGGGCCAATAAGAGCACCAATGCCGCCGCGATCGCGATTCTTGCAATTTTCGTTATCATTTTTTTTAACTCTCCTTTTTTTCGGTTTCTTGATTCGCGGCGGGTCCGGGGATATCCCGACGTTTGGCGGATGAACCTGAAGAATAAAGCCTGCTCACCCTGAAACTGATCAGGCTCTAACTCAACTTTCGCACACTTTTGACGGAGACCGGAGAAATCCCTTTCTCTTTGTCGATGTTGCTTCGCTTTAACAGGCTGCCGATTTTCTGATTTAGAAAGAACTGATGAATTTGGTTCTCACAGCAAACGATCTCTGGTACAATCCGGTTCATGGCGTCACCTCGTGCGTTGATGGGCTTTTGTTGGGGAACAAAACCCATATATCACACTTTGTGACGCTATACTACTAATAAATACAGTATGTTACAAAATATTTGCTCCTGCGAAAGTTGAGCTCTAACTTATCTCCTCTTTCAACCAGCAGATTGGATGGTACTTTTTCGTAATCGGTTACTCGCTCTATATTGCCCGTAAAATAACCCCCCTTTCATCACTGCGACCGGCTCTTTCACTTCAACAATTCTGAACCCTCCAAGTGCTTCAATCGCTCCCCTGTCAAGCTTTCCGAGGTTCGTGACCTGACTGCTCCCGGTCGTACGCTGGCTCGCTCCATAAAAGCTTCTTCCCCTGCGTAAAAGGGGGTCCCACGCATCCCTCCTCCCGAAGTGTGGCAGATAAACTCATGTCCGTGCACGCAGCATCGCAATTTCACCAATAATGCAAAACCCCGCTCTCTTTTGAGATACGGGGTTTCAATAACCGTCCATGGCATCACCTTGAGAAAAGGGTTTAAATTGGCTGGTAACCTGATTGACGATGCCCTGTTTGAATACGGTTCCTTTGTGTTCCTGATTCGTGGAAAAGTCAAGACCCAAATTTTATCGATAACCGTTTAAAAGGGTGTATGTTGGTCGAAAGGGCTCAATGCTCGACTACAAGGAAAAGCGGATACCGCCTTCTCAGGAAAATTCACGATCAAAAATGTGCACTTTCAGACCGTTCGAATGTAGCCGTTTCCATCCAGGAGGATGGCTTGTAGCTGTCGAAAATGGCGAGCGGGTCCTTATCTCCAAACTGCACGACGGAAAGGGACTCCTTCTTGGGAACCAGCGCCGCCAGCCGCGAAAGGGAAATTTCAACGGCCGGCAGCACAAACTGCCTCGTCAACCGGTCCATCCGGGTTTCCCGGTCTGGATCCAGGGACCGCGCACAACAGCGCT
>JAXDCM010000068.1:0-6115 GCA_034677965.1 Syntrophales bacterium | reverse complement strand
AAATTGTGGCCATGCCCGATTGAGATCTTCGATGATCATTGAAGGAGAATCATCATGCCGCGCGAAATACCTTACCCTGCCCCCGGCGAAATCTTGCTGGAGGAATTTTTGAAGCCGATGGGGATTACCCAGCACCGGCTCGCCAAGGAAATCGGAGTGTCGCAACGGCGCATCGGAGAGATCGTTGCGGGCAAGCGGGCCGTGACCGCCGATACCGGCCTGCGCCTGTCCCGCTTCTTCGGCACCAGCGATGCGTTCTGGGTGGGCTTGCAGACCGATTACGATACGGCGCAGGCCAAAGACGCCCTTTCGGATGTGTTGTCGCGCATTCATCGTTACGAGCCCGCTCATGTTTAACAAATTGCAATAACGGGTGATCTCGCTTGATTCCGGCCGGCCCCGAGGAAACCTGAATGGCTTTGCCGATCAATATTCATGAGCTGCTCCTCGGCAAGAGTGCCGAATGAGAGCGACTGGAATTCAAAGAGGTATGAAATGTTGATTATTACAACCTCGACGCCATCATTGCCGTGGGTTTTCGGGTGAATTCGGCCCGCGCCATTCAGTTCCGCCAGTGGGCCACGGGCGTTTTGCGGGACTACGCGATTCGCGGCTATGTGCTGGACAAAGAGCGGCTGAAGAACGGCTCCTTTCTCAGCAACGAGTATTTTGAAAACCTGCTGGCCGAGATCCGCGAAATCAGGGCGAGTGAGCGGAAGTTCTACCAAAAGATTACCGACATCTATGCTACGGCGATGGATTACAGTGTGGATGCCGGAAGAAGTGAGAGAGGTACCCTTCAATGAAGGAAGAATACGTGAAAGGCATATTGACCAACATTACTTCGGATCAGGCCGTTCATATCCTGAAGGTGCTTTGGGAAAAGCGAAGTGACGTTCGAGAGATCATTGTTAACGAAGCGGAAAAGCTGCTTGGTCCCGTCGATCCGGATGAGATTGCCGAGGATGTATTTTTTGCTTTGGAGTCAATTGATGTGCGCGAACTATGGGATAGGTCCGGTTCCCACAGCGATGGATACACGTCACCCGAAGACATGGCCATGGAAATGGTTGAAGAGGAGATTGACCAGTTCAGCGACCAAATCCAGAGATATCATAACATTGGACTGCACGAGGAGGAGAAGTTATATTGCATGGGGGTTCTCAAGGGACTTTACAGATTCGAAAAAGAGGCAAAGTCTGAATTCCGAAATTGGGCGTCTGACGTAGCCGGTGAATGCTTCGAATTTGTTCTAAAAAATTGGCAAAAACAAAAAGGGAATGGGCGGTTTGCAGGCGAAATGGGTGACTTCATCAAAGAGAACTGCCCAAAATGGGCAAGGTAATCTCGAAGGCATGAGACATGAATGGCGCCAATGTTGACCGGCAACAAAAGTTGATGAACCCGACCTACACCGAGCGACAAGGCCGGTTCCTGGCCTACATCCATCAATATAGCATCGTGAACGGTCGTGCTCCCGCTGAAGCCGACATGCAGCGGTTTTTTCAGATCACGCCGCCGAGCGTTCATTCGATGGTGCTCACGCTGGAGAGGCGGGGTTTGATTCGGCGCGTGCCTGGACAGGCACGCAGCGTCACCCTGATCGTCCCGCCCGAATCATTGCCTCCTTTGAAACGGATCCAACCTTGTCTATTCAAACCATGAAAAACGAAACCGAGAAACCGGTCGGCTGGAGCGCGGTCCGCCGACAACTCGCCGCTTGGGAGAAGCCCGCGCTTCTCGCGCTATTGAAAGACCTGTTCGAAACTGCCGGGGATAACCGCGACTTTATCCATGCCCGCTGTCATGTCGGAAAGTGCAACGATGAGGCCCTGGAAAAGTATCGTGGCAAAATCGTGGAGCAGTTCTTTCCAGAGCGAGGCGATGGCAAGCTGAAGTTGGACGAGGCGCGTAAGGCCATCCGCGATTACCGCAAGGCCACGGGCAACATCCCCGATACGGCGGAACTGCTGATGACCTTTGTGGAGAACGGCGCGAGGTTCACTCACGAGTATGGAGACATGGACGAACGGTTCTATGACAGCGTCGAGTCGGCGCTGGATGAACTGGCCGCCTTGCTGCGCGGCAAGGCGCGGGAGATGTATCCACAGTTCCGTGACCGGTTGGCAAGAGTAGAGCAGATGACCGACGGCATCGGCTGGGGATTTCACGATTTCGTCGGAGATGTCGTCGGGCAGTTGGAGGAGGAACTCGGCGGCCGATGACCGCTGCTGCGGGCCGCGGCGAAACTCGTGTTTGTTGTGAAATGACTTGACATCACAAGAGCGCTATCGTACGGTATACCGTACGATAAGGAGATCGAGAAGAATGACAACATTGTCGGCATCCGATGCAAGAAAACGGCTCTACAAGCTGGTTGACGAGGTCAGAGAGACACACGTGCCGGTCCAGATCGTCGGAAAGAGAAGTTCGGCAGTTCTTGTTTCCGAGGAGGACTGGAGGGCCATAGAAGAGACCTTGTATCTCCTGTCGATACCGGGGATGCGGGAATCCATCCAGAAAGGCCTTAAAATTCCCATAGAAAAGTGCGATGAGGCGCCCGGATGGTGAGTTGGCGTCTGGTTTTCACAAAGCAGGCAAAAAGAGATGCGAAGAAGATAGCACAATCCGGCTTTAAACCTCAGGCCAATATCCTATTGGACATCCTCAAGGAAGACCCTTTCCGGAATCCCCCGCCATATGAGAAGCTCGTAGGAGATCTTTCCGGCGCATATTCCCGAAGAATCAACATAAAACACCGCTTGGTCTACCAAGTTCTCGATGACATCAAGACGGTGAAAGTGATCCGGATGTGGACGCACTATGAATAGCGACGGTGGTCTATGTTGGAGGACGGACCCATGAACGGCAACAACCGATCCGACGTCGCGCCCGGCATGCGGGTGAGGGTGGTCCGGAAAGAGGACCAGCGAAGCGGCGCCCTCACGGAAGGGGTCGTCCGGGACCTGCTGACGAAATCGTCCCGTCACCCCCACGGCATCAAGGTGCGCCTGGAGAGCGGCATCGTCGGCCGGGTGAAGGAAATTTTGGGCGCCTGAAGGGGCGCCTTCGTCTTTCCGCGGAAAGGACCTCCATGCAAATCTACGTCGATGCGGACGGGTTTCCTCGGGCGGCGAAGGAGATCCTGATCCGGGCCGCCCATCGCCTGGGTGTGCCCGTTGTCTTCGTGGCCAACAAGCCTGTCCGACGGGAGCCGTCGCCGTTGATTTCGAGCCTTCTCGTCCCCGGCGGGCCGGACATCGCCGATGACCGCATCGCCGAGCTGATTGGGCCAGGCGATCTGGTGATTACGGCGGACATTCCGCTCGCGGACCGGGTCGTCTCCAAGGGCGCCTTTGCGCTGAATCCCCGGGGCAAGCTTTACACGGAGGAGAACGTCAAGGAACGTCTGGCGGTTCGGGATCTGCTGAGCGAACTGCGGGACGGCGGCCTGATGACGGGCGGTCCGCCGGCCTTCGAGAAGAAGGACTGCCAGGCCTTTGCCGACCAGCTCGATCGTTTCCTTGTCCGCCGGTTGAACAGGGACAGGATCGAAAAAGGGTGAGGTTTCTGGACTTTATTTCAAAGCTGGCAGCTCCTCGGCGTGATAGGAGCTGCGCACCAGCGGGCCGCCGGAGTAGCAGCAACGATGCTTTCATCGTTCCTTGCATATTCAAACACGTTATAATATAGAACAAACATGATTCAGAAAATCGTCTATCGATCAAGTCTCAAAGAGGCATCCCGGCCGGGTCGGGACCTGGCCTTTTGGATGAGCAGGCCCCCCGAGGAGCGCCTTTCTGCGGTGGAATTCCTTAGAAGGCAGCGGCATGGAGATACAGCCCGACTTCAGAGAGTTGCTCGCGTTGTTCAACGGGCAGCGCGTTGAATACCTGATCGTCGGCGGTTATGCCCTTGCCTTTCATGGCGCGCCGAGATACACGGGGGATCTCGATATCCTGGTCCGGCCCGATCCCGCCAATTCGCGGCGAATCCTCAAGGCCCTTACGTTGTTCGGCTTTGGCTCGCTGAACCTCGCGGCGGCGGACTTTGAACATCCGGATCAGGTCATCCAGCTTGGTCAGCCGCCTGTCCGCATTGATTTGGTCACATCCATCACAGGCGTTTCCTGGGAAGAGGCCTTTTCGAGCCGCATACCGGGTAGCTTCGGCGGCGTCCCGATACATTTCCTCGGGCGGAACGCCTTCATTCGAAACAAGGAGGCAATCGGCCGGGCAAAGGACCTCGCCGACATCGAAGCCCTCGACGACCGATAGATCGCCGGCGTTTGCGGGTCTTTTATCGCCATTCGGGGGCTTTTGGCAAGATTGCGCGCATGATCTCCGCCGGCGACCTGACGCTTTCCTTTGATGCACGGATTTATCAGAATACGAAGAGGTTCTACGACGCCCAAGGTTTGGGTTTGAAGCAGAAAAGGTTGCCGCTATATTGGACTATATCGTTTATCGCGGACGGGCCGTTGCGCCTTCCCCTTTGTCCCATTCGCTTCCCGATTTGGATGATGAGCCTTTTCTCGAAGTCACTCTTGCGAGTCAGGCTGCATGCCTTGTTACGGGAAATCAAAAACATTTCCCTGCTGAACGATGCCAAGGCGTAAAAGTCTTTTCACCAAACGAGTTTTTATTTTTTTTCAAATCCGCCCGCTCTTCGACGTGATAGGAGCTCCGGACCAGCGGGTTGACGGCCGCCCGCTTCCAGGTTCTCCGCGCCCCCTCGGCGCGGACCCTCGTCACCTTCCAGCCGAGCTCCACGTAGGCCCGGAGGATATCCCGGCCGAGGTCCTCCCGCCGTCCCTTGTATTCCGCCTCGAAGGTCGTTTTGCCCCCACCGGACTCCATCTCGCGAGCGTTCTTAAGCCGCCGCTTAGCTCTCTACGAGGAGCTCGGCAATCAATCGTTTTCCCTATTGTCACCGACGAAAAGGATGTATAAGATGCAACGCGCGGGACCAATGATCATTTTTGACGTTTCGCGCTTCCTGTGCGGATCATAGAAACCAAAGGACGGCGGACGTTTCATGGCAAAGATCATCGCAATCCACTCCTTCCGGGGAGGAACCGGAAAATCGAACACAACGGCCAATTTGGCGTGTCTTCTCGCCCGGGAGGGCTTTCGTGTCGGCATGGTCGATACGGACATCCAATCGCCGGGCATTCACGTTCTGTTCGATTTGGACACAAACGATATTCCCTACGCCTTGAACGATTACCTTTGGGGCAAATGCGACATTGCCCGCACGGCCTATGATGTCACAAAGACCCTCGGCGCCGACGCGACGGGTCGCCTTTTCCTGGTTCCGTCCAGCATCCGGGCCGGAGACATTGCCCGTGTCCTCCATTACGGCTATGACGTCACGCTGTTGAAAGAGGGATACCAGCAGTTGATTCGGCAATTGCCGGTGGATTATCTTTTCATCGATACGCATCCCGGCCTCAATGAAGAAACCCTGATGTCTATCGCCATCGCCGATGTTCTGCTGATCATCCTTCGGCCCGATCAGCAGGACTATCAGGGAACGGCGGTCACCGTCGAGGTATCCCGGCAGTTGGAGGTTCCCGAAATGTACATCGTCGTCAACAAGGCCCCCGTTCGGGTCGATCGGGAGGCCCTGGCCGCCAAGGCGGCTTCCGCCTATGACTGCGAGGTGATCGGCGTGCTCCCCCATGACGAGGATATGCTGGACCTGGGCAGTTCCGGCATTTTTTCCGTTCGCTATCCGGACCATCTCATCAGCCGGGAGATGAGACGAATCGCACAAAGGTTGATGCCGTGATCGGAGATGTCCGAAGGATTTTTTTGATCGGATGCAGCTGGGGCCTGGTCTATGGGGTCCTCAACAGCCTCTCCAATATCATCCTCCTGCCCTCGGCGCCTTTCATCTCCATTCGTCCCCAAATCGCTCTGCCGATGGTCGTGGGGATTCTTTTGAATCCGCCGGCGGGATTCATCGTGGGATTTACCGGCAATATCATCGGGGACGGCATTTCGGGATTCGGCCTCTGGAAATTCTGGAACTGGCATCTGGCCAACGGACTGATGGGGTTCATCCCGGGACTCATCCGGTATTTCGGCATCGTCAAAATCGGCACCGTCCG
>JAXDCM010000067.1:0-27615 GCA_034677965.1 Syntrophales bacterium | reverse complement strand
TTTATCGCCCGGGCGGCGGATGAGAATCTGCGGCGGCGGGCGCAGCACGGGGGCACGGTGACCGCGCTGATGACGCTGGCCCTGCGGGAAGGCCTTATTGATACGGCTATTCTTGCGGAAGCGGGCGAAGGTCTGCTGCCCCGCAGCGTGGCGGTCACGGATCCGGAAGCCGTCGGCAAAAGAGGGGGCAGCCGTTTCGTTGTTTCACCGACCGTTGCGGAATTCAACCGGGTCGCCTTGGGGGATGCTTCGAGCATCGGTGTTGTGGCGACACCCTGCCAGTCGCTGGCGCTTGCCAAGATGCGCGGCCTGCCGCTTTCGGAGGCGGGGGGCGGGATCGACAAGCTGCGGCTTGTCGTCGGGCTGTTCTGCGGATGGGCATTGTCCTGGCGGGATCTGGCTCCCCTGCTCGAACAGAAAACGGATCTTGCGCGTGTCACGGGGATGGACATCCCGCCCAGCCGTTACCATACCCTTGAGATCTATTCGTCCGGGGATACCGTTCGGGTCTCCCTTGAT
This sequence comes from Syntrophales bacterium, assembly GCA_034677965.1. Taxonomy (GTDB): domain Bacteria; phylum Desulfobacterota; class Syntrophia; order Syntrophales; family UBA5619; genus UBA5619. The sequence continues at coordinate 27,096 of JAXDCM010000067.1, read as the reverse complement.
GAAATCAATCCCTGCGTTCGAGAGGCCTGTCGTTCCTGCGACGACATGACGGCGGAATTCAGCGACCTCTCCGTGGGATCGGCCAGACTTCCGGAAGGGTGGGAGACGGCGCGCGGCTGGAATCAGCTCATTGTCCGCACGGACCGGGGCATGGACCTTTTCAAACTGGCGCGCGCCCGCAGGATCCTGGAATTCCGCGAGGTGCCGGAGGGGAATCTTGAAAAACTGAAGATGGCCTCGCTGGGGAAGAAAAGGGCGGCAGCGCAGTGGTCGATCAAACGGACGGGGCGGGACAGGGCGGCAAACGGAGGAATCGGATGACTTTGGGTCGGGAACAGAAGGAAGGGACCGAGCTTTTGCTGATGGGAAACGAGGCCATCGCCCGGGGTGCGCTTGAAGCCGGGGTCAGGGTGGCCGCCGCCTATCCCGGAACGCCTTCTTCCGAAATCATCGAGACGCTGTCCCGCTTTGCGGAGCCGGGAAAGCTTTACGTCGAATGGTCCACGAACGAAAAGGTGGCGATGGAGGTGGCCGCCGCGGCATCCTTCGCGGGCCTTCGCTCCCTTTGCGTGATGAAGCAGAACGGGGTCAACGTCGCCTCCGATTTTCTGCTCCACCTGACCGGGTCCGGAACCCGGGGCGGGATGGTGCTTGTCTCCTGTGACGACCCGGGCGCGCTTTCCAGCGTCAACGAAGGGGAGTCCCGGCATTTTGCCAGGATGATGGAGATTCCCCTTCTCGAACCGGCGAACTTCCAGGAAGCGAAGGAGTTGACCCGCTGGGCGTTTGACCTTTCGGAACAGATCCGAAACGTCGTGATGGTCCGCAGCGTGACCCGGATGTCGCATGCGAGCGGAAACGTGGTGCTGGGTCGGCTTCCGGAGGGGACTGCAACCGCCGCCTTTCGTTGCGACGGACCCGTATCGGATCCGGATTGCGGGCCGGTGATCAGCACACCGGTCGTGGCCAAACACCGTCTCCAGCAGGAGAAGCTCCGGAAGGCGGCCACACTCTTCGAGAAGAGCCCCTTCAACCGCTATGAGGGGCCGAAGAACCCGGAACTGCTGATCATCGCCAGCAGCGCCTGCACGCTCTACAGCCGGGAAGCCGTATCGATTCTCCATGCGGGGAAACGCGCGGGCATCCTCAAACTCGGAACGACCTGGCCCGTCCCGCCGAAGCTTTTGAAAAAGCACCTTTTGAGTGCGAAGAAGATCCTGATCGTCGAAGAGGTGATCCCGTTTTTGGAGGAGCAGGTCAAGATCCTCGCGGCGGAACACGCAAACGATGTCGGAATCAAGGAGTGGTACGGAAAGAACGACGGAACGCTGCCGACGGCGGGGGAACTGAATCCCGATCTGCTGGTCGCCGCCATCGGACGGATTCTGGGAATCGACCCGCCGGAAGTTTCGGAAGCTTATCGCGATAAGCTCCGGGCGCTGACGGCTGCCGTGCCGAAACGGGAGCAGACCTTTTGTCCCGGCTGCCCCCACCGCGCTTCCTTCTGGAGCATCCGCGAGGCGCTGCAGCGGGATCACCGCGGGGGATTCGTCTGCGGGGACATCGGATGTTATGCAATGGCCTCGCTCTTTCCCGCGGCCGGGTTCCATACGTCCAAGACGCTTCATTCGATGGGATCCGGGACGGGCATTGCCTCCGGATTCGGGAAATTGGGGCCGTTCGGCATGGAGCAACCGGTGCTGGCCGTCTGCGGGGATTCCACCTTCTACCATGCGGCGATCCCCGCCCTGATCAACGCCGTTCATCAGCGTGCGGACATTACGTTTATTGCGCTGGATAACAGCGGCACCGCGATGACCGGATTCCAGCCCCACCCGGGGATCGATGTCAACGCGATGGGAGAGAAAACGCCGATGGTCGATATCGCGGCGCTCTGCGGGGCGACGGGCGCGCCGGTCGTCACGTGCGACCCGTTTGACCTGACCAAGACCCGGGAAACGCTGAACCGCCTGCTGGAGGAGCGTGGGGTCAAGGTGCTCATCCTCAAGCAGTCCTGCGCCCTCTCCCCGGAGAAAAAGGGGAAAAAGCAATTTCACGTTCGGGTGGATGAGGCGCTCTGCCGCGGCGATGCCTGCGGCTGCAACCGCCTCTGCACGAGGATCTTCCGCTGCCCTGGGCTGCTGTGGAACCGCGAGAGGAAAAAGGCCGAAATCGACGAGGTGATCTGCGCCGGCTGCGGTTTCTGCGCCGCGATCTGCCCGGCGGGGGCCATCCGGAAAGAGGAGGCGTCGGCGTGACGAAACGGCGGCTGAACAAAGATCCTTATAATATCGTGATCACGGGGGTCGGGGGTCAGGGAAACGTCATGGCCTCCCGAGTGCTTTCGAACATGATGGTTCACGAAGGGTTCAGGGTCACGATCGGGGAAACCTTCGGGATGTCGCAGCGGGGCGGTTCGGTCATGAGCCATGTCCGGGTGTCGTCGAAAGCGGTCTGGAGCCCGCAGATCCCGAAAGGGCAGGCCGATCTGATCGTTGCCCTGGAGCCCGTAGAAGCGATCCGCGTCCTTGCGGATTACGGGAATCCGTCCGTGAAAGTGATCGTGAATCTTCGTCCGGTCTATCCCGTCGGCGTGATTACCGGCGCGGAAGAATACCCGTCGGAGACCGTGATCCGGGAGACGGTCGCGGCGCTGGCGGCCGAGGTCCGCTTCCTGGCCGCGACCGATGAAGCGATCCGTCTGGGGAATCCGATCCTGGGAAACATCGTGATGATCGGCGCCGTGGCAGGTCTCGGGGTTCTGCCGATCGACCGGGAGCTGTTCGAGAAGGTGATCCGTGAAGGGATGCCCGTATCCAGGGTCGAGGCCAATCTGCGCGCATTTTCGATCGGAGAGACGGCCGCCGCCTGAAGATCGCGGATAGAGGCTGCACAGGATGTTTCATCAAGCGAGGTGAAGGGATGAATAATACGTTCAAGGCCGTCCAGGTGACGGAAGATGTCTGGTGGGTTGGGGCCATTGACTGGAATATCCGGGATTTTCACGGCTACCGGACAGGGCGGGGAAGCACCTACAATGCCTATCTGGTGCTTGCGGACAAGATCACGTTGATCGACACGGTGAAGGCCCCGTTCCGCGAAGAGATGATGGAGAGGATCGCCTCCGTGGTGGATCCGGGGAAGATCGAGTACATCGTCTCCAACCACTCGGAGATGGACCATTCCGGTTCCCTGCCGCAGGTGATTGCCGCCGTGAATCCCAAGAAGGTCTTTGCGTCGGTGGTGGGAGCCAAGACCCTTGCGGAGCTCTTTCCGAATCCGGGAGAGATTACGCCCGTCATGGACGGAGAGACCTTCAGCCTCGGCAACCGCACCCTTACCTTTCTGGAAACCCGGATGCTGCACTGGCCGGACAGCATGTTCACCTATCTGAACGAGGAGCAGCTCCTCTTTTCCCAGGATGCCTTCGGGATGCACTATGCATCGCTGGAGAGGTTTGCCGACGGGTGCGATCCGGTGGCGCTGGCCTATGAGGCGGCGACCTACTATGCGAATATCCTCCTGCCGTACTCGCCGCAGGTGCTGAAGCTCATCGAAAAGGTGAAGTCCGCGAAACTTTCCTTCAAGATCATTGCTCCGGACCACGGGCCGATCTGGCGGAAGGAAACGGACGGCATCATCGGCCGGTATGCCCGATGGGCCGCGCAGAAGCCGGAGGGTCGGGCGGTTGTGGTCTATGCGACGATGTGGCACAGCACGGAAAGGATGGCCCGGGCTATCAGCGAAGGGCTGGCGGCAGGCGGGCTTCGCGTCAAGGTGATGTCGATGGACGAGGTGCACCGGAGCGACGTGATGTATGAACTGCTCTGCGCCGGGGCCGTGGTCGTCGGTTCGCCCACGCTCAACAACCACATGCTCCCGAACATGGCGGACATCCTGACGTACATGAGAGGGTTGAAGCCGAGGAACATGATTGCCGCCGCATTCGGATCGTACGGCTGGAGCGGGGAGGCGGTCAGGGAAATCGAGGAGGTTCTCACGGAGATGAAGCTGGAAAAAACGGGGGAGGGGATCCGGGTGAAGAACGTTCCGGATGCCGAGGCGCTCTCCCGCTGCTATGACTTGGGGAAAGACATGGCCGGACAGGCGCTGTCCCGCCTGTAGCAGCATCAAAAATACCATCAGGAAGAGGAGGAATCATGGGAAAATACGTATGCAATGTCTGCGGTTATGTTTATGATCCGGCGGCGGGAGACCCCGATTCGGGAATCAAACCGGGTGTTCCTTTTGACAAGCTTCCCGAAGATTGGGTCTGCCCGATCTGCGGTGCCGGCAAGGACGAATTTTCACCCGAATAGAGACGCGGGTTTTCAGAGGGAGAATCGACATGTCGGGAACGAAGGATGCGTTGTGGCAGGCCTATACGGGCGAGGCCAAGGCGGCCCTGCGCCTGAAGGTCTTTGCGGAAAAGGCGGAGGAGGAGGGATTTGCACAGATCGCCAAGCTCTTCCGTGTGGTAGCCCGTTCCGAGGAGATCCACGGGGCGAGGGCGCTCCGTGTTCTGAAGGAGATCAAGACGACCGAGGAAAATCTCGCAGAGAGCTTCCGCGCAGAGCAGGGGGTTGCGGAGGTTGCGTACGACCGGTTCGTGAAGGAGGCCGAAGCGGTCGGGGACCGGGCGGCCGTTCTGCATTTCAGCCAGAGTCGTGACGTCGAAGAGACGCACGCGAAACTCTACAAGGAAGCGATGAACCACATCCTCGAAGAGCGGGAGACCACCTACCATGTCTGCCTGGTCTGCGGATACGTCGCGGACGGCGTCCGTCCGGAAACGTGCCCGGTCTGCGGCGCCGGCAAAGAGCAGTTTGAGACCTTTGACTGAAGGGTCATGACCGGAGGATCGCGATGAGAGGTGTCCTGCTGCGCTGGCTGATACTGACGGCGGCGGTGCTGGCGGCGTCCTGGCTTCTGACCGGGGTCCGGGTGAACGGCATTTTCCCGGCGATTCTGGCCGCAGCGCTGCTGGGGATCTGCAACGCGGTCCTGCGCCCGCTGCTGATCGTGCTGACCCTGCCCCTCAACATCCTGACCCTCGGTCTCTTCACCTTCGTCATCAACGCCCTGATGCTTTTGCTCGTATCCGCGGTCATTCCCGGATTCGACGTGCTGGGATTCTGGACGGCCTTTTTCGGTGCGCTGATCATTTCGGTGACCAGTTGGCTGCTGAACCGGTTCATCGGCTCCGCGGGAAGGGTGGAGACGGGGGACGTGATCGATCTGAAGCAGAGGGGAGGCCGATGGGAGTGAGCGATCTGACCCCGGCCATGCGACAGTACATGGAGGTCAAGGAGCGCTACCCCGATTGTATCCTCTTTTTCAGGATGGGCGACTTCTACGAGATGTTCTTCGAAGACGCCGTGACCGCCTCCCGGGTGCTCGAAATCACACTGACATCGCGCAACAAGAACCGGGAGGATGCCATTCCCCTTTGCGGCTTCCCGTACCATGCGGCGTCCTCCTACATCGCAAAGATGATCGAAAAAGGGTTCAAGGTGGCGATATGCGAGCAGATGGAGGACCCGAAACTGGCAAAGGGGGTGGTGAAACGGGAGGTGATCCGTGTCGTCACTCCGGGCCTGGTCCTCGACGCCGAGAACCTCGACGCCAAGGACAACAATTATCTCGCGGCCCTGACCGTCCGGGGCGGTTGCTTTGCGCTCGCGTTTGTCGACATATCCACGGGCGAATTCCGGATTGCCGAAGCGGAGGATCGGGAGTTTTTCCTGGCGGAAACGGCGGGGCTTCCGATCCGTGAAATTCTGGTGCCGGAAGACTTCCATGACGAAGACCTGCTTCGGACCGTAACCGGGGAGAACGAAAATTGCCTGATCAACCGTCTGCCGACGGATCGATTCGAACCGAAAGCGGCCATGGGGCTCTTGCGCGAACACTTTCCGGAGGAGTCGCTTTCGGGAATGAACCTTGAGTCCCGCCCGGCGACAGTCGCGGCCGCCGGGGCCGTTCTGGCATACATGGCGGAAACGCAGAGGGACCGTCTCAGCCATATCAACGTGATCACACGCCATGGGAGCGGGAACCACCTGCTTCTGGACGAGACCGCCAAAAGGAATCTCGAGCTCTTCAGCACGATTGCGGACGGGAAGAAGAGCGGGTCCCTGTTTCATGCCCTTGACGAGACGGTGACCTCCCTTGGGGGGCGGAGGCTTCGCTGGTGGATGAACCATCCCCTCTGTGATCCGGACCGGATCCGGGAGCGGCTCGCCGCGGTTTCCGAGATCCGGGAGAGCCATCTTCTTCGGGAATCGCTCCGGGACATTCTGAAATCCGTTTACGACCTGGAGCGTCTGGGAAGCCGGATCGCCGTCGGAATGGCCAACGGCCGGGACCTTGTCGCGCTCCGGACATCGCTGCGGGCGTTGCCCGCGCTTCGCGAATCCATCGCCGGATGCGGGGCCCCGTTGCTGAAGGCGATTCACGGCGCCATCGACGAAATGCCGGATCTGCTGGCTCTGCTTGCGGACGCGATCGTCGATGATCCGCCGCTGACGATTCGCGAAGGGGGGATCATCCGGGAAGGGTACGATCCGGAGCTGGACGGTTTGATTGCAGCGATGCGGGACGGCAGGCAATGGATCGCCGCGCTGGAGGCGAAAGAGAGGCGGCGAACGGGGATCAACTCGCTGAAGATCGGCTTCAACAGCGTCTTCGGATATTATCTTGAGGTCACGAAGGCCAATGCCCACCTGGTTCCGGCGAACTACATCCGGAAGCAGACGCTGGTCAACGCGGAACGGTACATCAACGAAGAGCTGAAAAAACACGAAGAGACCGTTCTGCACGCGGAGGAGCGAAGACAGTCCAGGGAATACGATCTGTTCGTGGAGATCCGGGGCAGGATCGCGGGGGAGATCCGCCGAATCCAGCAGACGGCGGCGCGAATTGCCGATCTCGATGCCGTGGCTTCGCTGGCCGAGGTGGCCGAACGGTACCGCTACTGCTGCCCCACGGTCGATGCGGAGGATGCCATCGAGGTCGAGGAGGGTCGCCATCCGGTGGTGGAACGCCGGATCGGCGGAAACGGTTTCGTTCCCAATGATGTTCTCCTCGATTCGGGCCCAAACCGCTTTCTGATCATTACCGGCCCGAACATGGCGGGGAAATCGACCTACATCCGTCAGGTAGCTCTGATCGTGCTGATGGCCCAGATGGGGAGTTTTGTCCCCGCGAAGCGGGCGCGGATCGGCGTGGCCGACCGGATATTCACCCGGATCGGAGCGACCGACAGTCTGTCACGGGGGCAGAGCACCTTCATGGTCGAGATGAACGAGGTCGCGGAAATCCTGCGCCATGCCACCAGGCGGAGCCTCATCATTCTGGACGAGGTCGGACGGGGAACCAGCACATTTGACGGTCTCAGCATCGCGTGGGCGACGGCGGAATACATCCACGACTCTCCGACGCTCGGGGCAAGGACCCTTTTCGCCACCCATTACCACGAGCTGACCGAACTTTCCGCCACAAAAGAGGGAGTCCGGAATTACAACATCGCCGTCCGGGAGTGGGGTGAAAAAATCGTTTTTCTAAGGAAGATCATGGAGGGAGGCACCAACCGGAGTTACGGCATCCAGGTGGCGCGACTTGCCGGCGTTCCCGCCGAAGTGATCGCCCGGGCGAAGGAGATTCTCCACAATCTGGAAAAGGGGGAGCTCGATGAAGCCGGGATGCCGAAGATCGCCCGCGGCAGAAAGATCGATCGGAAAAATGCTAATCAACTCAGCCTGTTTTCGAAGGAAGGTGATGCGATTGTTGAAGAAATCCGCACCATCGATCCGTACAACCTGACGCCGCTCGATGCGTTGCAGCGGATCAACGAATGGAAACAGAGGCTCCAATGACCTCGGTAAAATCGGACAGGTCCCGCGGAAGATGACTGCGAAAGCGAATTACGATCTTCGGACGGATTCGGAAAGAGGAGACGCGCTGACCCTTTCCCTTCATGGGAAAATCACGCTCGCCGATGCGGATCGCCTCTTTTCCGATCTGCAGACGGCCGTGGCCAAACGACATCCCGCGGCCGTTCGGATTGATTTGGCCGGGGTGCTCTATATGGACAGCGCCGGTGTTCTGACACTGTTGCGTCTGGAAGAAGGCAGCCGAAAAGAGGGGATTCCCGTCGAACTGATCCATGTCCCGGAGGAGATCGAAAGGGTCATGGCGCTGGTTGACCGGGAAGGCATGGCCCGTCCGGTGCTCCGCGCCCAGGGCGAGCCGATCGGCATTGTGGAAGGTTTGGGTTCGGCCAGCGTGCGGACGACCAGGGATCTGGCCGATATGACGGCCTTTCTGGGGGATCTGGTGGAGACCGTCGTTTATCTGGTCCGGCGGCCCCGCGAGATCCGCGTGGAGGACGTTTTGTTCTATATGCGGCGGGTCGGGGTGGAAGGGCTTCCCATTGTGGGACTGATCAGCGTCCTGATCGGCCTGATCATTGCGTTCATGTCTTCGCTGCAGTTAAAGCAGTTCGGAGCGGATGTCTATGTGGCCTCGCTGGTCGCGGTGGCCATCGTTCGGGAGCTCGGTCCGATCATGACCGCCATCCTCGTGGCCGGCCGTTCCGCGTCCGCGTTTGCCGCGGAGATCGGAACCATGAAAGTCAACGACGAGGTGGACGCGCTGATCACGATGGGCTTCGACCCGATCCGGTTTCTGGTCGTTCCCAAGATGATCGCGACGGTGATCGTCGTGCCGCTGCTGACGCTCTACGCGGATTTGTTCGGGATCCTCGGCGGGATGATTGTCGGGATCGTCGGGCTCGATCTGACGGCTTACACCTACCTGCAGGAAAGCCAGAGAAGCATCACCGTGTTTTACGTCAACGCGAGCCTGATCAAGGCGGCGGTCTTCGCGGTGATCGTCTCCTGGATCGGTTGCCAGCGGGGATTCCAGGTGCGGGGCGGCGTGGAGGAGGTGGGCGCGGCGACCACGTCGGCCGTGGTCACCTCCATCCTGCTGATCGTGGTCGTGGATTCGGCGTTCGCCGTGGTTCTCCACTATATCTGATGGACGGGTGAAGCAGGCCCGTTTGTGAAAACGGAATGCAGAATACAGCTCAGACTATGAAAGAATCGGAAAATCCGGTCATCGTCGTAGAGGCCCTGACGGCCGGTTTTGACGAGTCGACGATTCTTGAAAACGTGAGTTTCACCGTCAGGCGCGGAGAGATCCTCTGTATCGTCGGGGGAAGCGGCTGCGGCAAATCGACGCTTCTCAAGCAGATGATCGGGCTCATCCGGCCGAAAGCCGGACGGGTGCTTGTCGGCGGCGCCGACATCGCCGATATCGACGGCGAGAGGCTCAACCGGATCCGCAGAGGAATCGGCGTTCTTTTCCAGTCGGATGCGCTGTTCGGCTCGATGACGCTGGGTGAAAACGTGGCATTGCCTCTTTCGGGTTTCACCGGAATCTCCGCGGAGACCGTCCAGCGGATCGTTCGATTGAAGCTGGCCATGGTCCATCTGGCGGGATATGAGAATCACTATCCTGCCGAACTGTCGGGGGGCATGCGGAAACGAGGCGGTCTCGCCAGGGCGATGGCCCTGGATCCGCGGATTCTTTTCTTCGATGAGCCCTCGGCGGGCCTGGATCCGGTCAACTCGGCGGAACTGGAAACGCTGATCCGGGGGATCAACGGGGGTCTCGGGACGACGATGGTGATTGTCAGCCATCAGGTCGACCTGGTCCTCCGCATCGCCGACCGGATCCTGATGCTGGATCGCGACGAAAAGGGGATCATTGCAGCGGGATCTCCGAAAGAACTGCGGGAGAAATCCACCGATCCGCGAGTCCGGAATTTTCTTTTCCGGGGAGACGCGTCGACGAAAAAGGGGTGAAGCAATGGCCAGAAGAAATTCGAGTTTCATGATCGGTCTTTTCGTGACGGTCGGGCTGGTGATCGGCGTCGCGGCCATCATCTGGGTCGGCGCGTCGACCTATTTTGAAAAGGGGTCTCTGTTCGCGACCTATTTCGACGAGTCCGTACAGGGCCTTCAGGTCGATTCCCGCGTGAAATACCGCGGGGTGGACATCGGAAAGGTTCAGAGCATCGGGGTCGCCCCGGATCGCAAGCTGGTCGAGGTGGTCATGAAAATCAACCTCGACGTGGAAACGGGCGAGAATATCGTGACCCAGCTTCGAGCCGCCGGGATCACCGGGATCGTCTTTATCGAGCTCGACCGGAGAGGTCCGGAAACCCCGGTTCTGACCCCCCCTCCGGGAATGGAGACCCCTTACCCGGTCATCGCGTCGCAGACCTCACAAGGCAAGCAGATTCTGACAAGCGTGGACCAGATCATGGCCAAGATCGAACATCTGGATCTCAAGGGGATCTCCGAGCAGTTGAAGCAGACCCTGCACGCCACAGAGACCTTTCTCACCGGCAAACAGATGACCTCCGTGCTGACGAAAGTCGATGCGACGGCCGGCAGTCTCGACCGGGGCCTGAAGCGGATCGATAGAATCCTGGAGCAGGGAAAGGTGGAGGAGATTCTGGAAGAGGCGAAGCAGGGGATTGGAGATGCAAGGCAGGGCTTGCAGGAGACGAGACAAGGCATCCGGGAGTCACGCGAGACGATCGCCCATGCGCGGGAACTTGTCGCCGCGTTGAAGGATGAAATCAAGAACCTGAAGGCCGCGGAAACCGCGGAAAAAGCAGGCCGCCTGATCGAGGGATTGGACCGAAGAACCAGGGGGATGAGCGCGGATGTCGAGCGGACCACCGACGAGATCCGTCAGGCGGTCGACAGCCTGAAGCTTCTGCTGGACAGACTGCACGCCAACCCCTCGGACCTGATTTTCAGCCGTCCCGTATTGGAAGACAATGGGGCGGGAGAGGAGAACAGACGATGAAAAAGGCTTGGATCCTCCTGTTGCTGTTCGGCTTGCTGATCGGATTGTCCGGATGCCTGGGCGGAACGGGCAGGCAGCCTCTGATTCGGCAGTACGTTCTGGAATACCCGCCGCCTCTCCAAGGGGAGCCATCCGCGGTCGGGACAACCATCCGGGTGGCGCGGTTTTCCGCAAACCGTCTCTACAGCGGCCTGGCGATGTTGTACCGGCAGGAGGACAACCGCCGTGAGGCGTATCCCGAGCACCGCTGGCGGGTGGTTCCGGCGGACATGGTTACGGAATTTCTGCGGCGCGATCTTCGCGAGGCGCGTCTTTTCCGGGCGGTTCTGTCCCCGCGGGACATCGAGGAGGTCCGTTATTCGCTGGAGGGGGAGGTGGAGGAGTTTCTCGAAAGGCGGGAGGGCGGGGAACGGAAAGCCTTTCTCACGGTGGCGGTCACGCTGCTGGATCTTTCCAGCAAGGAGTCCGCGGGACTGGTGGTCTTTCAGAACACCTACCGTCTGGAATCGCCGATCCCGGAAAAAGGAGGGGCCGGTTTCGCCGCAGGGATGAGCCGTGCCATGTCGCAGTTCTCGAGGCAGGTCATTTCGGATATCGGTTCCGCGCTGAGGGGCAGGTGACAGCGACGGGAAGGGAAGGCTATTTGATGCAGACCCTCCGGACCTGCTTGAAGTCCGTCAGCCCCTGCAGCGATTTCGAGATGCCGTCCTGCAGCAGGGTCGTCATCCCTTCCTGCATGGCCAGTTCCCGAATCACCTCAACCGTAGCGTGCTTCTGGATAAGACGTTTGATGCTGTCCGTAGCGACGATCAGTTCGTGAAGGCCCATCCGGCCCTTATACCCGGTCTTGTCGCATGCGTCGCAACCCTTCGGGCGGTAGAGTGTGAATTTCTCGTCGTAGCCGATGTTCAGCTTCCGGAACTGCTCCTCGCCGTAGTGCAGAACGATTTCATCGAATTCTTTCCGATCCGGATGGTAGGCCTCCTTGCACTTCTTGCAGAGGGTCCGGACCAGCCGCTGGGCCAGAATACCAAGCAGGGCGTCGGCAAAGTTGAGAGGGTCGATTCCCATGTCCAGGAGACGGACGATCGTTTCCGAGGCGCTGTTCGTGTGGAGTGTGCTGAAAACCAGATGGCCCGTCAGCGACGCCTCGACCCCGATCTTGGCGGTCTCGAAGTCGCGCATCTCGCCCACCATGATCACATCCGGATCCGCCCGGAGAAAGGAGCGCATGGCCGCGGCGAAATCGAATCCGATCTTGGGCTGTACCTGGACCTGTCTCAGTCCGTACTGGGTGATTTCCACCGGGTCCTCCGCGGTCCAGATCTTGCGGTCGGGACGGTTGATCTCATGCAGAGCCGCGTGCAGCGTGGTCGTCTTGCCCGATCCGGTGGGGCCGACGCAGAGGATCATGCCGTACGGCTTGTCGATCATCGCCTTGAGCTCCCTGAAATTGCGCGGCGACATCGCCATCGAGGACAGAGGCAAGGTGTCCCCGGCCTGCGCCAGTATCCGCATCACGACGTCCTCGACTCCCCCCGCCGTCGGGACGGTGGCCACTCTCAGTTCGATCTCTTCCCCGCCCGGCTTCCGGAACTTGATCTTCCCGTCCTGCGGAAGACGACGGATCGTAATGTCGAGATTCGACATGATTTTGATTCGGGAAACCACGGCCGCCCGGTAGTTGTATGGGAGCGTCTGATGAATCGCGCAGTCGCCGTCGATGCGGTAGCGCACCTCCACGTTTTTTCGGGCGACATTGGGCTCGACGTGGATGTCGGAAGCGCGTTTGGCCTGCGCGTCCAGGATGATCTTGTTGACGAGCTGCATGATCACGCTGTCGGATTCGCTGACCCCTTCCACATCGTCTTCATCCGCCTGCGCGCTGTCTTCGGCATCGAGTTTGCCGAGGATTTCGGTGAGGCTGGACTGTCCTTCGGAGGACTGAAAGAAGTGGTTGATGAACTTGACGATGTCGTCCGGAAGCGAAACGTCATAGCGAACCGACTTGGTTTTCAACAGGCTCTCGATCATGTCCCGCTTCAGGATGTTGTTGGGATCGTCCACGATGATTCGGATCACGCCGTCCTTCTTTTCCAGCGGCACCCAGAGTTCCCGGCGGAGGTAGTCCCGCTTGAGGTTGTTGATCAGATCGCCGGGGATGGGGAACCGGCTTGAAAAGGGGACGAATTGGCAGTGGTAGAATTCCTCGAGGGACCGTCCGAGATCCTCCCGGCCGATCCTGTATTTTTTCATCAGGTATTCTTCGATCGTTTCCTTGGCCTCGCGCGCTTCCTCCAGCGCGCTGTCCAGTTCTTCCTCCTTGAGAAGATCGCGGCTGATGAGGTAGTCGAAACGGGTTTTTCTCCGCCTGGCGAACCGCTCCTGATTGAAAAAGGCGATGCCCAGGACACCGGTGATCTCCTGAAGGAACCCCGTCTCGTCTCCGGTAAATTTGCCGGACCCGGTTTTTTTATTGAGGATCTGAACGACACCCATCAGGGTTTTGTTGTGGAAGATCGGGGCCGCCAGGATCTGCTTCGTCCGGAAACCGGTCTTTTTGTCCCAACTGACGTCGAAGGCCAGCTCCTTGTCGATTTTCTTGAGCTCCTCCATGTCGTACGCGTTGGCGATGTTGATCGTTTTTCCGGTATTGGCCACATAGCCGGCGATGCTCCGGTTGTTGATCGGAACCCGGATCTCCTTGACCTGGGCGCCGATGAGGAACATGGAATAGATTTCGTTTCGAGTCCGGTCGACGACATAGATGGTGATCGAATGGGCGTTGAACAGGTTCAGGATCCCATCCTTCAGATCGACCAGGATCTGCTTGATGTTCTGTGCGGCATGAATCCGGTTGGTGATGTCCAGAAGGGCCTGGCGGGTCTGGAGCCTCTTTTCAAGCTCGGTGACGGCGATATCTCTAAGGGCGTCTGCCATGGGATCTCCGTTTTTCCCCGATCGCCGCGAGCCGCGATGTTGTCGACAGCTCGCGAGGGAATGCGACCGTGGAAGAAAGGCTAAACCAAAATCGGCAATAATTCAACAGGATAATTGGCCACGGGATCATTGATCCGCGTGTTCGGCCCCTTTCGGGGTCATCCTCCCTGCGATTCCGTGACAATTTTTGAAAAATCGGCGACATCATGGAAAAGGGTGGCGATTTCCTCCAGCAGGGAAAGCCGGTTGAAGCGGATCTTGTCGTCTTCCGCCATGACGAGGACCGCCTCGAAAAAGGAATCCACCGGCTCGCGGAGGCGGGCCAGTTCGCTAAGCGCACGGGAGTAATCCCCCCGGGAAATGAGGTTCGACACCGAATCGCGGATCTTCAGGAATGTCTCATGGAGGTTCTTCTCCTCTGCGGTAAACAGGCCCGGATCGACGGCGCCGCCATGGAAACCGCGGATGATGTGGACCACCCTTTTGAACGCGGTCGCAAGCGGCTGAAAATCAGCGTCGGACTTGAAGGATTCCATGGCAAGGATCTTTTCGTTCACGGCGACCAGGTTTTCGACGCCGGTCGCAAGAACGGCATCGACGACGTCATAGGGGTGGCCCTGGGAGAGGAGCTGGCTTTCCAAACGTCCCTTGAAGAATTCCATCAGATCCTTCCTGATCTCCTCTTCCGGACGTTTCAAAAGGGGGCGCAGACCGGCGAGGCTCTCGTCGAACAGCGAATCCAGCGGAAGGAGGTAGCCTTTGGCCAGGATGATGTTGATGACGCCGAGCGCCTGGCGGCGGAGCGCATAGGGATCCGCTGTCCCGGTCGGCATCAGGCCGACGCCGAAGAAACCGCAGAGGGTATCCGTTTTGTCGGCGATGCTGACGATGGCCCCCTCGTCCGTTTCGGGAAGGCTTCCGCCGGCCGATGTCGGCAGGTAATGCTCGTGGATGGCCCTGGCCACGAGGGGATCTTCACCGGCCAGCAGGGCATATTCACGACCCATGATTCCCTGAAGCTCCGCAAATTCGCCGACCATCTGGGTGTCCAGATCCGCCTTCGCCAGCATGGCGGCCCGGTCGATCCTGTCTGCGCCGGCGGGTGCGAGGCGGCCGGCAATCCAAGCGGCCAGTTTCCGGAAGCGTTGAACCTTGTCATAGGATGTCCCGAGAAGGGTATGGAAGGTGACCCTCTTGAGATCCTCCACCCGCCGTTCCAGCGGAATTTTTTGGTCCGCCTCGAAGAAGAAGCGCGCATCGGAAAGGCGGGCGCGAATCACCTTTTCGTTTCCGCGTTTCACCACCTCGGGATCCCGGGCCAGGGTATTGTTGATGGCGATGAAGTGCGGAAGCAGCGCGCCTTTTTCATCCGTCACCGGAAAGTACTTCTGGTGGGAGATCATTGTCGTGATCAGAACCTCGGGAGGAAGCTTCAGAAATTCCCGGTCAAAATTCCCGCAGACCGCCGTGGGATATTCGGTCAGGAAGGTGACCGTTTCCAGCAGCTCCTCGGACGAGAGGACACGGCCGCCGACGGCCGCGGCTGCCTTTTGTGACAGATCGCGGATCGCCTCCGCCCTCTCGAGGGGGTCGACGATGACGAAATGGTTGCGCGTGCCGGCGAGATATTCCTCGCGGCTGCCGACCGGGAAGGATTCCGGGCTCATGAAACGGTGACCGCGGCTGGTATTCCCGCTGTCCACGTTGGCGATCCGAAGCGGGACGACCCTGCCGTCGAGAACGGCAAGGATCCAGTGGATGGGTCTCGCAAAGCGGAACTCCTGGTCGGCCCAGCGCATCGATTTTCTGAAGGGCAGCTCTCCGATGACCCTGGTCAGAATTTCCGGGAGGAGGCTCTCCGTGGATTGGCCGCCGATCGTTTTCCGCGCGCAGAGGTATTCCCCTTTTTCCGTCGTGATCCGATCCAGTCGGGCGATGTCGATTCCCTGACCTTTTGCGAACCCGAGCGCCGCACGGGAGGGGTTTCCCTCTTTGTCGAAGGCAACCCTCACGGCCGGCCCGAGCTTTTCGATCACCCGATCCTGCTGACGTTCGGCGATGCCGTCCACCGACCAAAAGAGCCGGCGGGGGGTTCCCATCGTCACGGTCTTTCCGTGCGGGATTCGGCTTGCCGCCAGCTCCCTGCGGCCGATCTCGTCGAGATCCCTGAGGGCTTTCGGCAAAAAAGCAGCCGGGATCTCTTCCGTTCCGATTTCGAGGAGCAGTTCGCTGCCCATAAACCTTCTCCGATGCTGTTGACGCCCGCCGTCAAGAATCGGCGGACGCATCGATTTTGCCGCGGGGAAACCATCCGTGTCCGGTTTCACTTCCGGTTCAACAACGGGTAGCCCATCGCCTCCCGCTGCTTGAGGTAAAGCTCTGCGCTCAAGCGGGCGAGGTTCCGGACGCGCCCGATGTAGCTGGTCCGTTCGGCCACGCTGATCGCCCCCCGGGCGTTGAGCAAATTGAACGTGTGGGAGCATTTGAGGCAGTGGTCGTAGGTGGGCAACACGAGGCCTTTTTCCGATGTCCTGATCCCTTCGGCTTCATACATGTCAAAACGTTCCCGGAGCTGCGGAATATCCGCGGTCTCGAAATTGTATACGGACCACTCCACTTCGCCCTGATGGTGCACATCGCCGTATTTGATTCCCGGGGTCCACTCGAGGTCGTAGACGTTGTCGATCCCCTGGATATACATGGCGATCCGTTCGGTTCCGTAGGTCAGCTCCGCGCAGACGGGTCGGCAGTCGAATCCGCCGACCTGCTGGAAATAGGTGAATTGGGAGATCTCCATCCCGTCGAGCCAAACCTCCCAGCCGAGACCCCAGGCGCCCACGGTCGGCGATTCCCAGTCGTCTTCCACGAAACGGATGTCATGCTCGAGCGGATCGATGCCGAAACTTTTCAGCGAGTCGAGGTAGATCTCCTGGATATCCATCGGCGACGGCTTCATGATCACCTGGTACTGGTAGTAATGCTGCAGCCGGTTTGGATTTTCACCGTAGCGGCCGTCCGTCGGTCTCCGGGAAGGTTCCACGTAGGCCACGTTCCAGGGCTCCGGTCCAAGGGCCCGCAGAAAGGTGGCCGGGTTAAACGTGCCGGCCCCGACCTCGACATCATAGGGCTGCTGAATGACGCACCCGCGCCCGGCCCAGTAACGCTCCAGCGCAAAGATCAGTTCCTGAAAGGTCACATCTCCTCCTTGAAGTCAGGGCGTCTTATTTCTTGATATCATGCATGTTTTTACCGGGCGGCTTTTAACACGGCAACCTGCGCCTGTCAATACGAAATCGGTCTCCCTTCAGATCTTCAGCCGTCGGATTTCATTCAGGACATGAACGGATTTGAGCTCCCGGCCGAGGATGTGGCGGATAAAACGGGCGAGGAGAAGGCTGCTTTCGTCTACGGATTGGCCGGACAGCAACAGACTTCCCAGCCGGTTGGTCTCCATCTCGCGTCCCAGCAGCAATGTTCGGATCGTCCCCAGCGAGACGGGGACGGCATCCCGGGTCGCGGTTCCGCACAGGTTGCAGGTCAAGCCGCCCTTTGCGATGTCGAAATGGTAGGTTGTTCCGTTTCCGATCGGCTTTTTACAGCAGAGACAGCGATCGAGAACCGGATCGTAACCGGAGATCCTCAGCAAACGGATCTCGAAGAAACGCAGCACGGCATCCGTGACGACAGGCCCTTCGAGCAACCGGAGAAATTCGCGGAGCAGCACAAAGGAGGGCTCGTTTCTTTTGTCTTCCGGCGTGAAATGGTCCGTCAGCTCGATCAGGCAGGACGCGACCAGCGTCTTTTCCAGATCGGCGCGAATGGACGGAAAGTGGCACAGGACGTCGCATTCCTCGATCAGCGCCAGGCTGTCCGGACTTTTCCTGGAAAACATCATCCGGGAGTGGCAGAAGGGTTCCAGCGCGTTTGTAAAACGCTTCCGGCTTCTTCTGGCCCCTTTGGCGATTCCCCGTATTTTACCGAAGTCCGCCGTGGAAAAGGTGACGATCCGGTCGGATTCTCCGTAATCGAGGAGGCGCAGAACGATCGCCTCCGTTTGTTGCCGGGTTCTTGCCTGGATCATCTCAGAAATCGCGATACCGGATGCCGCCACCCATGATCGTCAGGACCGCCTTTCCTTTCAGGGTCCAGCCCTGAAAGGGGGTATTTTTGCCCCGGGAACGGAAGGAGCCCCGATCGACACTCCATTCCCTTTCCGGGTCGATGACGGTGATGTCGGCGTCGGCGCCGTCGGCCAGGGTTCCCTTCGGGATGCGCAGGATCCGGGCGGGCAGAATCGTCATCTTCTCGATCAGTTGCGAAAGCGAAAGGATTCCCTCCGAAACGAGGCGCAGGGAGAGGGGCAGGGAGGTCTCCAGACCCGTGATGCCGCTTGCGGCACGGCTGAAATCGACCTCCTTGTCCTGAGGAGCATGGGGTGCGTGGTCGCTGGCGATCACGTCGAGAGTGCCGTCGCGGAGCCCTTCCCGGATAGCCACCCGGTCCTT
The DNA here is from genome assembly GCA_034677965.1 of Syntrophales bacterium. Lineage (GTDB taxonomy): Bacteria > Desulfobacterota > Syntrophia > Syntrophales > UBA5619 > UBA5619. The sequence goes on along the minus strand of JAXDCM010000067.1, from coordinate 8,764 downwards.
TTCGCTGCGGAGGGGAGGGTTGACCCTCGTTGCGGGATCCAGGGTCCGGACCGCTTCATCCGTCAGCGTGAAGTAATGCGGCGCCGTTTCCGCCGTGACCCGGATCCCGCGGGCCTTGGCCTCGCGGATCAAACGGACCGAGCCGGCCGTGCTCACGTGGGCGATGTGCAGAGGCGCGCCGGTGAACTCGGCAAGAAGAATGTTCCTCGCCACCATGACCTCTTCGGCAATCCCCGGAATACCGGGGGCGCCGATTTCCCTGGATACGGAACCCTCGTGCATCACCCCCCCCATGGAGAGATTCCGGTCTTCACAGTGCTCGATGATCGGCACGTTCAGCGAGGCGGCCTGTTCGAGCGCCCGTCGCATCAGCGCGGCGTCCATGACCGGCAGGCCGTCGTCGGAAAAAGCCACGGCGCCGGCGTCCCGCAGATCGCGGAGGTCAGCGAGTTGTTCGCCTTTGGATCCCTCTGTGATCGCCGCGATCGGATAGACGTTCGTCAGGCCGCACTCCGACGCCTGGCGACGGATGAATTCGGTAATGGCGCGGTTGTCGTTCACGGGGCTGGTGTTCGGCATGCAGGCTACCGAGGTGAAGCCGCCTGTGGCGGCAGCCGCGCTTCCGGAGGCAATCGTCTCCTTGTACTCGAATCCCGGCTCTCGCAGATGGGTGTGCATGTCGATCAGGCCGGGGACGACAATCATTCCCCGGAGATCCAGCACCGTCAAACCGACGGCCCCATCGCCGTCGCCGGACCCTCCGATCAGCGAATGTTCCTTTCCGACTCGGACGATTTTGCCGTGTTCGATCAGAAGATCTCCAACCGCGTCCACCCCGCGGGAAGGATCCACGATCCGGCCGCCCTTGCATAAGAGATTCATACGCCATGCCCTCTTCCGGCCCGCATCTACACCAAATTTTCCGGAAGTGTCAAGGTTGAAGATGGAATTGAAAATACCTTTTGAAATCTAAAGAATGGTGTTATAGCTCCGTGACCCGGAGGGGTGATCATGACGGGTAATGACACAAGGAACCATGGGCCTCAGGCGTTTTTGTTCATCAGTGAGCTCCTGGGGAAAAAAATCGTCGATTCCGAAGGACGGGTCATCGGCAGGATCCTCGATCTGATTTCAAACATCGGGGAGAATTACCCGCCGGTCAGGGATATCCTGATGCTCCGGGAGCAGGATCGCAAAACCGTTTTTTTCCCGTGGAAACGAATCATGGATGTCGGAGACAGGCTGACCGCACATCCCGTTCTGCCGGAGGATTTTCGGAAACCGACACCTCACCCCGGGGAGCTTCCGCTGAAGGAGACCCTTCTGGACAAGCAGGTGGTCGATACGGACGGGGCGAAAATCCGGCGCGTGAATGACCTGCAGTTTCTCCGGTCCAATAACCTCCTGTACCTGGTCCATGTCGATGTCGGCTTTCATGGCCTGCTGCGGCGGGTCGGCCTGGAGAAAGTGGTCGCTTTCCTCCTCTGGAACTTGTTTGACTATGTCATGCCGGATCAACTGATTGCCTGGAAACTCGTTCAGCCGCTCTCCTCGCCGGACCTGCTCCGCCTCACCATTGCGCAGAACCGCCTTGCCCAGCTGCACCCCGCCGATCTGGCCGACATCATAGAGGATCTCGATATCCATCAACGTTCCGCCGTCTTTCGTTCGCTGGATGTCGAGACGGCGGCCGAGATGCTCGAGGAGACCGATCCGAAGATCCAGGTCCGTTTGATTGAAGAACTTCCTACGGAAAAAGCCTCCGATATCATTGAAGAGATGTCTCTCTCGGAGGCTGCCGACCTGTTGGGAGATCTCCCCAAGGACCGGGCGGAGGGGATCCTCAAGGAAATGGAGAGGGAGGCGGCAGAGGATGTGAAGGAACTCCTTGCCCATCCGGAGGAAAAGGCGGGCGGTCTGATGACCACCTCCTATCTCAGTTTTGCGCCTGACCTGACGGCGGGTGAAGCGATGGCCCAGGTCCGCCTTGAAGCCGAAGACATGGATCTGATCTACTATCTGTACGTCGTGGACCCTGAGGAACATGTTCTCGGCGTGATCTCCCTTCGGGATTTGCTGGTCGCACCGCCCGGGACGAAGCTCTCCGAACTGATGGATACGCGCGTGATTGCGGTAAATATCGAGGAGAAAAAAGGTCGGATTGCCGACGATTTTGCCAAGTACGGCATCATGGCCATGCCGGTGGTTGATGACGAAAACCGTCTGAAAGGCGTGATCCTCTTCAAGAATCTGCTTGAAGTGGTGGCGCCGAAACTGGGCCGATAAAAAACGATGGATGATGAAGGTGGCACAGAGCGATGCTTGATTCCCTTTCCGGATACGTCCGCAGACTCGGGAATTTTCCTGCCGTCGGGAAATGGTGGCGGTCGCTCGCGATCTTCTTTGCTCTGATCGGACCCGGGATCATCACCTCGAACGTGGACAACGACGCGGGCGGGATCACGACCTATTCCCTCGCCGGCTCCGAATACGGACTCACCCTCCTGTGGACCCTCGTCCCGATCACCTTTGCGCTCATCATTATCCAGGAGATGTGCGCCCGGATGGGCGTGGTTTCCGGCAAAGGGCTCTCCGACCTGATCCGGGAGCGATTCGGGGCGCGGGTGACCTTCTATCTGATGATCGTTCTGTTTCTGGCCAATTTAGGAAACACGGTATCCGAATTTGCAGGCGTTGCGGCGAGCATGGAGATTTTCGGCGTCAGCCGATACGTATCCGTCCCGTTTAGTGCGGCATTTGTCTGGTGGCTGGTGGTCAAGGGAAATTACAAGTCCGTGGAAAAGGTGTTCCTGTTCGCCTGCGTCTTCTACCTTTCCTACATCGTTTCAGGCTTTCTGGGGAAACCGGACTGGTGCGCCGTAGGCTCTTCGATCTTGAAGCCGACCTTTCGCATGGAAACAGGCTTCCTGACGATGGCGGTGGCTTTGATCGGAACGACGATCGCCCCCTGGATGCAGTTTTACCTGCAGTCCTCCGTCGTGGACAAGGGCTTGAAGACCGACGATTATCCGTTCATCCGAATAGACGTCATCTTCGGGTCGGTTATGGTCAACGTCATCGCCTTTTTCATCATCATGCTCTGTGCCGTCACGCTTTTCCAGAACGGGATCCGGATTGACAGCGCCAAGGATGCCGCCCAGGCGCTGGCGCCGCTGGCCGGGGAATATTGCTCATGGCTGTTTGCATTCGGCCTGCTGAACGCCTCGCTTTTTGCCGCTTCGATCCTGCCGATCTCGACCGCCTACACGATTTGCGAGGCGTTCGGTTGGGAGTCCAGCCTGAACTGCAAGTTTATCGAGGCCCCCCAGTTCTATGGCCTTTACTCCCTGATGGTTCTTCTCGGCGCTGCGGTGATCTTGCTGCCGGACCTGCCGTTGATCGGGATCATGTACTATTCTCAGGTCATCAACGGCGCAATCCTGCCCATCATCCTTGTTTTTATGCTTCTTCTGGTCAACGACCGGCGGATCATGGGAAAATACAAAAACGGCCTCCTCGGGAACATCGTATCCTGGCTGACCGTCGCGATTCTGACCTTCCTTTCCCTGGCCATGTTGGCGTTCGCGTTGGCCTGAATGCCGAAATTAAAAAAAAGGCCGTGCGATTCGCACGGCCTTTTTCGGTTCCCCGGAAATCTCATTTCAGCAGAGATCCGATCCGGCTCCACCGGACATCGCTGTTTTCTCCGTTCCAGGACCAGTAGATGATCAACGCCTTTCCCAGGACGTCTCTCTGATCGACCATCCCCCAGAACCGGCTGTCGTAACTTTCGTCCCGGTTGTCCCCCATGACGAAAAGCTTTTGTTCAGGGACCGTGACCGGCCCGAAGTTGTCGCGGGGCTGGACCGAACCCGGGATGATCAGGGGGTCGACATAGACCCCATGTTTGTCTTTGTAGGGAAGGCCATTGATGAGAATCTTCTTGTCCCGGATTTCGATCGTATCGCCGGGCACGCCAACGAGGCGCTTGATGAAATCCTTCGACCGGTCCTCGGGATAGATGAAGACCACGATGTCACCCCGCTTCGGCGTTCCAAGGGGAACCAGGGTCGAACGGATCAGGGGCAGCTTGATTCCGTAGTTGAATTTGCTCACGAGGATATGATCTCCGATCAGCAGCGTCGGTTTCATCGAGCCGGACGGGATCTTGTAGGCCTGGATGACGAAGGTTCGGATGAAAAAGGCGATCACGATGGCCAGGATGATTGCCTCGATGTATTCCTGCAGTTTCGATTTTGGCTTTCCCATAACCCTTTCCTTACGAGTAGACGCTCGTCAGTGTGATGATGATCATGATCAGCGCGAACAAGCCCTTCACGAATATTCCTGCGGCCCGGCCCAGCACCGCGCCCCAGGCGGCCCGAAGTGTCGGTTTCAGGCGGTTCCGGTTGAGCAGTTCGACCGTCACGATCCCGACAAAACCGCCGAAAAGCCCCCCGGCGATGATCCCGAGTCCCCACAGAAAAGGCGCCAGCAACGCGGCGCCGATGAGGCCCCCGACTATGGAAGCCCAAAACGACCTGCGGGAGGCGCCGAACTTGACGGCGCCCGCCATCCCGACGGCGAAGTCGGCCAATTCCGCGAGAATGGAAAGAAGCAGCAGCGTGATCAGAATCTTGAAGCCGATCCTTTCAAATCCCGTAACCGCCGCATACACTGCCGCGTCGATCAGAATGACCAAAGTCCCCGGAAGGCCGAACAGGATGGAGAAGGCGCCGAAGAAAAGCACCAGGATGAACAGGGTCAGTCCTCCGATCTCCACGGGGCTCAATGTTATTTCTTTCTTTTCATCCTGGTCGGTTTGATCTTTTCAAATAGAAGCACGATCGGGCTTGCGATGAACACGGTCGAATAGACGCCGGCGACCGTGCCGACCAGCAGTGCAAAGGCGAAATCATGGATGACGGCGCCCCCGAAGAGGAACAGGATCACCAAAACGATGAGCAGCGTCAGGGACGTCAGGATGGTCCGGCTGAGGGTTTGGTTGACGCTCATGTTGATGATGTCCGTCAGGGACTGCCGAATATTTTTACGAACATTTTCACGGATCCGGTCGAAAATGACGATCGTATCGTTGATCGAGTATCCGACGATCGTCAGTAACGCCGCCACGATGTTCAGGTCGAACTCCTTGTTAAACAGCGAGAGGAAGGTGATCGTGATCAAGACGTCGTGAACCAGCGCGATGATTCCCCCCAGCGCGTAACGAAACTCGAAGCGGACGCCGACATAGACCAGAATGCCGATCCATGAGAAGACAATCGCCAGCAACGCTTTTCTCGTCAAATCTTTTCCGACCTTGGGTCCGACCATCTCGATCCTGCGGACTTCATAAGACCCCTTGCCGAAAGCCGTGCCCAGCGCTTCATCGACGCGTGTCGTGAGCCCCTTCGTGTCGCTTCCGATTTCGGCCGTCCGGACCATGACCTCGTTGGGACCGTAGTTCTGGATGATACTGCCTTTGAAGCCGATCGTCTTGAAAGCGGCCCGGATCTTTTCGGCAGGAGTTTCGTTCTGAAACTTGATCTGGATCAGGGTGCCGCCCGCAAAATCGATTCCATAATTCGGCCCCCCATGCCAGACCAGCGAAACGATACCGATCACAATCGCGGCGATGGAAAGCAAAACGGCGGGCTTCATCAACCTGACGAAGTCAAATTGGGTTTCCGATTTGATGATTTGCATGGAATTCTCCTCAATAACAACAGGCGACGGTTTGCATCGGGGCGGACCGCCCCGGCCGCTCCTAAATGCTGATCCTTTCGATTTTGCGGTTCCAGACGAAGTGGTCGAAGATGATCCGCGTGACAAAAACGGCGGTGAACATGCTGACCACGATGCCGATCGTCAATGTCACGGCGAAACCTTTGACCGGTCCTGTTCCGAAACCGAAGAGGAAAAGCGCCGCCACCAGTGTGGTCACATTGGAATCGAAGATGGTCAAAAAGGCCTTCGAATAGCCGGCCTCGACCGCCGCACGCGGTGTTTTCCCCAGACGCAGCTCCTCACGGATCCGTTCATTGATCAGAACGTTGGCATCTACCGCCATGCCGATCGTCAGTACGATCCCGGCGATGCCGGGGAGGGTCAGCGTCGCCTTGAACGCGACCATCACGCCGAGCAGCAGCAGTATGTTCATCACCAAGGCCACATCGGCAATGATGCCCGTCAGGCGGTAGTAGAGAATCATGAAGAGGAGAATCAAAATTGCGCCAATGAAGCAGGCCGTGGTTCCCTTGTCGATGGAGTCCTGACCAAGGGATGGACCGACCGTCCGCTCCTCCAGGATGTTCACCGGCGCCGGGAGTGCGCCCGCGCGCAACACGATGGCCAGGTCGCTGGCCTCCTCCATCGTGAAGGCGCCGGTGATCTGGGCCTGTCCGCCCGAGATCCTCTCCTGAATCACCGGGGCCGAGTGAACCCGGCCGTCGAGGACGATCGCAAGCCGTTTCTTGACGTTTTCGCCCGTGATCCGGTCAAAGTCTTTTCCCCCCCGCGCGTTGAATTTCAGCGAGACGTGAGGCTCGCCGAAGCGGTCGCCGATCTGGACGTTGGCCATCTCGAGCGCGTCCCCGGTCATGAGCGTTCTGTTGATCAGAAGAATGGGAATCTCGGACCGCCGTCCGGAGGAACGGTCCAACCGGGTTTCATAGGCGACGATGCTTCCTTCCGGGACGTTTCCCTTGAGGGCCTCGTCCAGGCTGTGTTCCTCGTCGACGAGCTTGAACTCCAGCAGGGCCGTCCGGCCGATCAGATTTTTGGCTCTTGACGGATCCTTGACGCCGGGGAGCTGTACGATGATTCGGTCCGTCCCCTGCGGGATGATCTCCGGTTCGGAAATGCCGAACTGATCGACTCGATTGCGGATGGTCTCCAGGCTCTGCTCCACGGCCATTTTTCGGATGTCTGCAGCTCGTTTTTCCTTGATTTTCAGAGAGACCAGCCCCTTGCCCTCGATAATTTGTGAACCGGCTGTTTCCAGGTCCGGGTACTGGTCACGGAGGACCTTGTCGAATGCGTCCCGCGAGGCGGAATCGGGGAATTCAAAGGAAGGTCCTTTCTCCCGGGTCCGTTCATGGAACCTGAAGCGGACCCGTTGATCCATCAGGTGTTCCTTCAGGTCGTTCATGCTTCGGTCCAGTGTGCTTTCGACCGCCTTTTCCGTATCCACTTCCAACACGAGATGCATCCCTCCCTGCAGATCGAGACCGAGGTGGATCCGGTCCGTCGGGAGGTATTTCTTCCAGGCTTCGGGAAGATCGGCCGTCAGGGAAGGCGCCAGATAGACGAACGCGGCAAGACAGATGAGGATCGTGACGGCAGCCCTGATTCTGATGCTTTTAAACATGGTGAACCCCTTTCGAACGGAACACTTCACTGCGGATGCGGTTCGCGCAACTCATCCCTGGGACGCCTTCTGCAGGACGGCCACGATGAAATTTCTGCCGACCTTGATCTTGACCTTGTCGGCAATCTCAACCGTTACGACGGTATCCGTCAGCGCCACGACCTTTCCCTGGATTCCGCCGGAGGTCATCACCAGATCCCCGTGGGCCAGGCTTGCGATCATATTCTTGATCTCCTTCTGTTTTTTCTGCTGAGGCCGGATCAGCAGAAAATAAAAAATACCAAAGAGAACCGCCATCATGATGATGAAGCTGAAATCACCGCCGGCGGCGCCGCCACCCCCTCCCGGAGCGCCCATCGCATAAGCTGTATTCATCAATGCAAAACCCTCCCTTTTGGTTTATTCATTTATCAGGGGAGCATCCCCCGCCGATTCCGGCAACCGAGCCCCCTCGGCGCCCGCGGACGGGCGCTCCCGCAGAAAAAGGTCTCGAAATCCCGTGTACCGACTTTCCCGGATCGTTTCCCGGATCCGTTCCATGAGGCGCAGGTAATGCCGCAGGTTGTGGATCGTGTTGAGCACCATGGCCAGGATTTCCCCGGACATATAGAGGTGCCGAAGGTAGGCCCGCGAGTAATTTTGACAGGTATAACAATCACATTCGCTGTCTACCGGCGAGCCGTCGTCCCGGTAACGGGCGTTTTTTATAACAACCTTTTCATGGTTTGTAAACAACAATCCGTTTCGGGCGGAACGGGTCGGCATCACGCAGTCAAACAGATCGATCCCGTGAAAGACGCCCTCGACAAGATCCTCGGGCGTCCCGACACCCATCAGGTAGCGGGGACGGTTCTCCGGGAGCAGAGGGGCTGTGCACGACAGGATCTCCAGCATCTTGTCCTTGGGCTCTCCGACGCTGAGGCCGCCGATCGCATAACCGTCGAAACCGATCGTCGACATCTCCTCCGCTCCCCTCCGGCGGAGGTCCGGATAGACGCCTCCCTGGACGATTCCGAAAAGGGCATGGTCCGGGTTCCTGCAGCTTTTCTTGCATCGTTCCGCCCAACGCGCCGTCCGCGCGAGAGCGCGCTCGGCTTCATTCCGGTGCGCCGGATAGGCGATGCACTCGTCGAGGCACATCATGATGTCGCTTCCGAGCGCCTCCTGGATCTCCACCGCCGATTCCGGTCCGAGAAAATGGCCGGAACCGTCCACATGGGATTGAAACAGAACCCCCTCTTCTGAAATTGTGCGCAGCGCGCCGAGGCTGTAGATCTGGAATCCCCCGCTGTCGGTCAGGATGGGGCCGGACCAGTTCATGAACCGGTGAAGTCCCCCCATTTCGGCAATCAGTCGGTGGCCGGGCCGCAGATAGAGGTGATAGGTATTGGCGAG
>JAXDCM010000066.1:0-34036 GCA_034677965.1 Syntrophales bacterium | reverse complement strand
AACTCGTTCTCCTTCACGTCCAGGCTGATGTGGTCCAGCACATGAACCCGCTGCTTCCCCTTCTGGATGAAAATCTTGGTGATGTCTTCACACACGATTTTGGTCTGTCCGGATTGCATGGCATCTTTCAATCTGATCTCCTGCGACAAAGATTTAAAGGGTCCGAGGGGCCGGTACAAGTCGGCGCCCCTATCCTACCGATTGTCGATCTCCCGCTTCCAGGGACAGAGAAACCGTTCCAGAACCGAGACGAGTTGGCTCATTCCCCAGGAGACGAGCGCAATGACAACCATGCCCCCCACGATCATGGCCGGCCGCGAGAGGTTCATGCCCAGGATGATGATAAATCCCAGACCGGAGCGGGCGCTCACCAGCTCCGCGGCAAGAACGCAGCTCCAGGCGATGCTCAGTGCGATCTGCAAGCCCGCGAAAATGGCGGGAAAAGCCGCGGGAAAACAGACATGGAGGATCTCGTCACGGCGGTTCCCGCCCAGCATGCGGACCACGTCGTACAGTTCGGGTTCTACGAGGCGCACACCGTTGTAGGCATCCAGCAGACAGGGCACGAAGGTTCCGATGATGATGATGAATACTTTTGAGGTCTCACCGATGCCGAACCAGAGGATCGCGATGGAGATCCAGGCCAGCGGCGGCATGGGTTTGAGAAGATCGAAGAGCGGCTTCACAATGGCATTGACATAACGGTTGAGCGCCATCATCAGCCCCAGCGGCACCGCCACCAGCGAGGCGATGGTGAAGCCGATGAGGATCCGCTGGGTGCTGGCCCAGACATGGCCCAGGAGCGACTTGCCCGCCAGCGGATCGAACAGCATGCGCCAGAGCTGGAGAACCACGTCATGGGGCCGGGGCAGGCCGCTGGCAAACATGCGGGCCGCACTGTCCCAGACGAGGAAAAAAAACATCAGCGAAACGCCGTAGAGAAACCAGCGGTTCTTGAGCAGGTCGGTCGGTGTCAGAGGCTTTCTTTCCCGAACCTGCTGTTGTATTTCGTTGGCAATATCGACCACGTGACGCTACCTCCTGATCCCCGCCAACAGCTTCTTCTCAAAATAGTTGATGATGATGCCGATCACAACGCCGGTCAGTCCGATCATGATCATGCCCAGCAGGACCATGTCGGGCAGAGCGAGCTTCCTCCCCATCGTGATGAGGAAGCCGAGACCCCTGTCCGCGGCCAACAGCTCGGCGGCAACCAGGTTGGTCCAGCACAGGGCAAGGGCAATCTGAAGCGCCCCGAAGACCATCGGCAGGGCCGATGGAACGCAGATCTGCTTGAAGATTTGCCAGTCCGTGGCACCGTATGTCCTGGCCATCTGGATCAGCGTGGGGTTCGTCATGCGGACCCCTTCGTACGAATTGATCACGCAGGGCACGATGCCTCCGATCCATATGATGAAGATCTTGCCGCTGATGCCGATGCCGAACCAGAAGATGACGAGCGGGATCCAGGCGACGGGAGGGATGGGGCGGATCATTTCGAAAATCGGACGGCTCAGACCTTCGACGACGACAAACCAGCCCATGGCCAAACCCAGCGGGATCCCCACGAGCAGGGCCAGCAGGTAGCCGGAAAAGGCCTCCTGGACACTGGTCCAGATGTGCTGGGAAAGAAGCGCGCCGTCCGGATTGACCTCCGTCCATTTCACCAGAAAAAGTTGGAAGATCTGAATGGGCGAGGCCAGCATCGTCGACGGGACAATCTCCCGATCTACAACCATCTGCCACGCACCGAAGAAGGCAAGGACACTCAGGACGGGAAGCAGTCTCAGGATCAGGGGCGTCTTGACTTTGACTTGCTCATAGGCCATGGATCACCTCCGGACTTTCTCCCGGCGCGGGAGAAAAACAGCGTGAAATCGATCTGATGGGGAAACGGGATCTTCATGCTTTGCAACGTTTCCCATAAGGCGGACACAGGAAAATCATGGTGTTTCGGATGGCCGTATCCCCTATGAGCACAGGGCCCGTTTCGGGGAGCCGGCCCTTGCCTGGGGGCCGGTCCCCGATCCCTGCAATGTCCCCGTCCGATCGGAACGGATCAATGCCTGCCATCCGTGCCTCAGGGAATGGGCTGTTTGACCATCTTGAGGAATTTGTCCGTAATGTAAGGGGTCTTGAGCGCCTTGTCCCTTTCCTCCGGCTTAAACCGCCCCAGTGTCGTGAACACCTCGGTGATGGTGCGCTGCCAAGACTCGACCGTGCTGTCGCCCTTCGCCGGTTTCTTGAAGAGCTTCAACTGCTCCTCATACGTGAAAACCGGATGCCACTCGAAGTCATTTTTCAGCATGTCGTCTTTCAGGTCCATACCGGCCCATTCCTTGTAGAAACGCTTGTATTCGGGCAACAGCTTGAGCCCCTCCTTCTTGATCAGGTTGATGCCCCGCATGTACATCCTCAAAAACTTGGCGACGATTTCCGGATTTTTGTCGCAGAACTTCTTGTCGCCCATCAGGATGATCGGCAGAGCCGCGCCGGCGGTCTTCACGTCACCGGCCACCTTCCATCCCTTCCCCATACCGGTGAACATATGGGGCGCCCAGAGGACGACGATGTCGCCGACGCCCGAATCAAAGGCCGCCACGGCCTGGGCCTGGTCCATGTTCTTGATCACCACGTCCCCGTCCTTGAGCCCGAAGGCCTTGAGCCAGAGGCTCATGGCGTAATGGCCCGATGAAACCGTCGTGACCAGGATCGTCTTGCCCTTGATCAGATCGGGGCTGCCGTAGAGTTCGGGATATTTCTTGTTCCAGCCCTTCACCTTCAGGATCGGGCTGTCGGGCCGGACCATGACGACATTCGTGATGGACTCGTCATTGCCGAGAGCGATCAGATAGGCTCCGTGACGGAGGGCGCCCACCACCATGGGCACACCGCCCTGTCCGCCCAGGACCCACTGTCCGGCGGGCAACGCTTCCCATTGCGCCATGCCGGAGTCGAAGTAGTGCATCTTGATGTCCAGACCCTCTTCCTTGTCCCAGCCCTTCTGTTTGGCATACCAGACCACGAAGGTCTCATGCTCCGGCTGCCAGCTGGTGTTGAGCGTGAAGAGTTTCTGCTGCGCGAAAGCCGCGCCGACTCCGCCGATGAAGAACGCCAACGCCAACAAAACAATGCCTGCAACTTTGAGCTTCTTCATACCGTCCACTCCTTTCCGTTTTGATGGGTTTCCTCCCGGTCAAACCTCTGCCTGTTCCCCTGAAACGCTTTGTCCCGATGCAAACACCACCGGGACGCCTTTGTTCATTGGGCGCCGCCGCTACCACCAGCGGATCAGCTCCGTCACCTCCTTGCGGATCTCCACGAGCCGGGGGTCGATGAGGCTCCGGGGACGGGGCAAATCGACCTTGACCTCGGCCTTGATCTTGGCGGGCTTGTTGCTCAGAATGAGGATGCGCTCCGACACGTAGACCGCCTCTTCGATATTGTGGGTCACGAAAATCACCGTGCTCTTGAGCTGTTCCCACAGACGAACCAGTTCATCCTCCAGATAGTAGCGGAGTTTCACGTCGAGCTGGCCGTACGGTTCATCCATCAAGAGAAGATCCGGATTGACGGCAAAGGCCCGGGCCACGGCGATCCGCTGCAGCATGCTGGCCGAAACCTGGTTGGGGTAGAGATCGCCGCAGTCGGCCAGGCCCACCAGGTTCATGATCTGATCGAGCTTGCGATCCATTTCCGCCTTCGGGACATGCTTGACCTCCATGCCGTAGGCCACGTTCTGCCGGACGGTGCGCCACGGCAGGCAGGTCGGTTCCTGGAAAACGAACGAGAGGTGGTGCTTCTTGGGATCGGCAACCTCTCCGTCGATGAAGATGTCGCCCGCCGTTGCCGGGATCAATTTGGACAGGGTGTTGAGAAAGGTGGTCTTGCCGCAGCCGGTGGGTCCGACGATGCTGAGGAATTCGCCCTCGGCGACATTGAATGAAATCTCATCGAGAACCAGCAGATCCCCGAACTTCTTGGTCAGATTTTTGACCTCGATCTTGGTTTTCCTCGCTTCGCTGTGTTCCAAGCTGCCTCCATTTCAGAGAAGCTGCGGGTGGCGGCCGTTCAACCTTCGAAACCGGGGGGAAAGGTCCGGCCGATACTTCGGAAAAGGTCACGCCGATCGAGGATCAGCGGCCGTATTTGGCCCAAAGCGGGCCCCAGATCTCTTCCTCCGTCGGCTTGACCACCGGCAGCGGTTCCGAAACCCAGGTCACGTTGATAAAATGTTTCCAGTGGATGTTCTCCGTCGTAATGTTACCGCCCCATGTCCCGCATCCCAACGTGACCGTAGAGGGCATGGCGTTATGAAAGTGGCCGCCGGCGGACGGCGCGTGGGCCTGGCGGACCAGGATGCGGCTGACCTTGGCCGCCATGGCCACCTTTCGGATATATTCGGAATTGAAGGAATAGATCCCGCAGGAATGGCCCAGACCGGCGTAATTGTGAAGCTTGTCGATGAGCCCGATGGCCTCGTCGATGGTCCCGTATCGCCACAGGGCCATGACGGGCGAAAGCTTTTCGCCGCTGAAGCGTTCCTCGCCGGGTTTATCCCCGATGACCATCAGCATTCGGGTTTCATCCGGGACGGCGATCCCGGCGTCTTTGGCAATTCGTCGAGCGGATATGGCAATGATCTTGGAATTGAGGGCCACGTGGCCCGTCTTGGCGCTGGCCACCCACATCCAGTTCTCGAGCTTTTTCTTTTCCTCGCTGCTGCAGAGGTATCCGCCCTGTTTCCACAACTCCACCACCATCCGGTCGAAAACGCCCTCCTGGATCAGCAGGGAGTTGTCGGAGCTGCAGGAGGTGGCGTTGTCGAAGGTTTTGCTGATCCGGATCTTCTGGGCCGCATCGGCCAGATCGGCATCCTCGGCCACGATGATGACGGGATTGCCGGCCCCGACGCCGTAGGCCGGCTTGCCGCTGGAATAGGCGGCCTTGACCATGACGGCGCCGCCGGTCGCGAGCACCAGATCCACCTGGCGCATGAGCTCCTGGCTCAGCGGAACCGTGGGTTCCTCGATATGCTGGACCAGATCGACCGGAGCGCCGACCTTGCGCAGCCCCTCCCTCATGAACCCGCAGACCACCGCGCAGGATCGTTTGGCCGCCGGATGAGGGGCGAAGATCACCGCATTGCGGCCCTTGAGGATTCCCGTCCCGTTGCTGGCCGCCGTGGCCGTGGGATTCGTCACGGGGGTGAGCGCCCCGATGACCCCTACCGGCTTGGCGTATTTTGTGAGACCCCGGGCCTCGTCCCGCTCGATCACCCCCACCGTTTTGGCATGCTTGATGTCCCGGCAGACGCCCAGAACCTTGACCTTGTGCTTGGTCAACTTGTCTTCGTAAATGCCCATGCCGGTTTCTTCCACGGCGATTTTGGCGCAGGCGGCGATATTGTCGTCCCTGTAAACCTGCCAGGCCACCGAAAGGGCCACTTCGTCGATCTGATCCTGGGTGTAATTCTCCACCTGTTTCTGGGCAGCGCGGGCCTTGGCTATCAACGCACCGACGATTTCTTCGTTGCTTGTCATATCCCCCTCCTGATTTTTAACCGCAACCGTGAGGCAACCGGCAAGTGGTCTGTACAAAAAACAGCGGGGAGTGTCAATCAATTTTCTGACGAAAATATTTCGTCATCCGTCGCTGAAGAACATCCATTTTTCATCTCTTGAATAACGATAACACCTTGATAATACACATTATAAAAGAATATAGGACTTTTGGGATTTGACATACGGCGGGATTTCGGCTAAAAGTCGCAACCATTGCTGTTTTCTGGTCACAATTTGGTGGAAGAGTCTGTGCACTGAGGCAGGCGTGAGGAAGCCCCCGGATACCAATGAGGAGGTCCTTCATGATGAAACGGCATATGTTCCTCCGGATGGGAATCGGCGTCCTGTTCACATTCGTGATTCTTTGCGGAAGTGCCGTCGCGAACGAAACCTATGTCGTCCAGCGCGGCGATACCCTGACCCGAATCGCCTCGAAGACGGGCGCCACCGTCAGCGCGCTGAAGGCGGCTAACCGCCTGAAGAGCAACCGGCTCCAGATAAGGCAGGTTCTCGTCATCCCCGCCGAACCAATCCATAAAACCGTAAAATCGAATCCATCGCCGGTTGTTCGGGAAGATAAATATGTCGTGCAAAAGGGGGACACGCTCTTCCGTATCGCCAGAAAGACCGGGATTTCCGTCGCCGGGCTTCGCGAACTGAACCGGATGCAGGGAAGCGCACTGAAGGTCGGACAGAAACTTGTTCTGAGTGAAAACCCGAAGCAGGCGATAGCGGCGGCGGAACCGCCCACATACGCAAAAGCCGAAATGGAGCCCGGGACGGAGTTGGAGGAGGAAGAGGTGGACAGCCTTCTCACCCCGGAGGAGGCATGGGCGGAAATCGAAAAACGCAAAAAGGAAAAGAGCGACCTGCTCGGCAGATGGAACCACCCTGAAGAGCCGAAGCTGCTGGTCAAGGTCGCGTTGGGCTTCCTGGGCGCCCCGTACCGTCTGGGAGGCTCTTCGGTGACCGGGATCGATTGCTCCGGCTTCGTCAAAAAAATCTATCAATTCTTCGATGTCGAACTTCCCCGAACGGCTTTTGAACAATCCCATGTGGGGTTGCGGATCGACCGGGATGATTTGGCCGAAGGCGACCTCCTCTTCTTCAATACCCGGAGACCGGTCGGTCATGTCGGGATCTACATCGGGGACAACAAATTCGTGCACGCCGCATCCCGGAAAAAGGGGGTTCGTGTGGACAACCTCGACACCCCTTATTTCAAAAAGAGGTTCTTCCGGGCCGTCCGCCTCAAGGGAGACCATGGCGGCTCGTAGAATCCCGTACGAATCCCTCCATTCGATTTCCCGACACATTGCTGGAATCGGATGATATCGTGACATCGAAACCCAACATCCGGGACCTGTCCCTTGAAGAGATGGAAGATCTGATCGTCGGGCTCGGCAAGGAAAAATTCCGGGCACGGCAGATCATGAAATGGCTCTACAGCGGCCAAGCGACCGCCTTTGCGGAGATGACGTCGCTGGCCCGCGATTTCCGCCTCCGTCTGGACGACTTGGCCCGCATTGCCGAACCCCAAATCGACCGGATTCAGACGTCACAGGACGGAACCAGAAAACTGCTGTTCCGCCTCGAAGACGGTCTTTTCATCGAAAGCGTTCTCATTCCGGGCCGGAACCACTGGACCGCCTGCATCTCCACCCAGGCCGGCTGTGCGATGGGCTGCCGGTTCTGCATGACCGGGCGACAGGGGCTGAAGCGAAACCTCCGACCCTCGGAGATCACCGGTCAAATCACCATGCTCCGCCGCCACACGCCGGAAGGGCCGGCAGTCAAGAACATCGTTTTGATGGGCATGGGGGAGCCGCTGGCGAACTATGAGAACACCGTAAAGGCGATCCGGATTCTCACCTCCGATTTCGGTCTTGGCTTCTCCGGCCGGAAGATCACGGTCTCCACCTGCGGACTCGCCCCGAAAATCACGCAACTGGGCAAAGAGATCTGTGTCAATCTCGCCATTTCCCTGAACGCACCGGATGACAAACGGCGAGACGAGCTGATGCCGGTAAACCGAACCTACCCGATTCAGGAGCTTCTCAGGGCCTGCCGGGACTATCCGATGCCCGGACGAAGGATGCTGACCTTCGAGTACATCCTCATGGCGGGCCTGAACGACGCCCCGGCAGACGCGAAAAAGCTTGCCCGGCTTCTCGGGGGCCTGCGCTGCAAGCTGAACCTCATCGCCTTCAATGAGTTCCCCGGCTCCGACTACCGCATGCCGACAGCCGAGGCGGTTTCAGCCTTTCAACAGGTCCTGCTCGACCGGCATTTCACGGCGATCGTGCGCGCCAGTCATGGCAGGGACATCCTTGCCGCCTGCGGCCAGCTGAGCGGTCAGGCCCCTCCCTCCGCATCCCCCTTGCCGCGGTGATCCTGCCCATTTTCGGAAAGGGGACTCCGCATCGTGGAAGCGGATTTTACTCCAGAAGATCCAAGAGCATCGGCAGCATCAGATCCATCGCCCGCCTCCCCTCCTCGATCGATTCCACGGCCCGGTTGAACTCCATCAGGCCGATGTGGGCGAGTTTGGGCTTGACGAGGATGTCCGGCGGGTCGGAGGCGAGACGTTCCCGGGTGATCCGGTCCTGCATGATCTTGACGGACGTCGCCACAACATCGAACACAGACGGCCCCCGTTCCGGTTGCTCCTGAAACAGGTGGCGGAAAAGGGTCAGGTTTCCCTGCTGCGCCTTCTGATTCAGAAAGGCAGCCCATTTGCTCATCGTCCTGGGATTGTCGCCGTTTTGGCGATTGGCCGGCGGATCGGCCATTCGGCTGATTGGGCTCTTCCCCATGATGTCCGAATTGAGGTTGACGGCAATGACGATATCGGCGCCCATCGTCCGGCAGAGCGAAACGGGAACGGGATTCACGAGCGCCCCGTCCACGAGCCATTGACCGTTCCGGGGACAGGGGGTGAAGATCCCGGGGAGAGAGATGCTGGCCCGGATGGCATCCATCAGCGAACCCTCGCGCAGCCAGACCTCCTTTCCCGTTTTCAGATCGGTGGCGACGGCCGCGAAGGGAAGCTCAAGCGTTTGGATCTCCGGATCGGCCATGTTCTGCCGGAAGTAGGCCGTGATCCGCTCGCCCTCGATGAGCCCCGAGCGTGGGATCATCACGTCCATGAACCCGATGATGTCGGACCAGCTCAGCCGGCGAACCCATCGGTCCAGCGGGTCCAGAAAACCGGCGGCAAACGCCCCCGCGACCAGCGCGCCGATGGAAGCCCCGCAGGCGATATCGATCCTGACACCCGCATCCAGCAGGCTTCGGATGACGCCGATATGGGACCAGCCCCGGGCGGACCCGCTGCCCAGAGCAATGCCGATTTTTTTGGCCATGACTAAGGATGACCTTCGAAGATCCGTCTCAGCCTCGTTGCAAAACCCTTTGAGGATGCTTCCGATTTCGGCCGCGGTGCAGCCCCTCCCTCGCCGACGTCACGATAAATTGGAGACGGTTGAGAATATTCACCTCGCTCACCCCCGGATCCATGTCGAGGAAGAGGAGATTCAGGTGCCTGTACAGGGATTTCAGTTTTTTTTCAATTCCCTTCCCGATGATGTGATTGGCGAGGCAGCCAAAGGGCTGCAGACAGACGATATGCCCGATGCCGTCCCTGAGCATGGCGATCATCTCGGCGGGAAGCAGCCACCCCTCCCCTGCCTGATTCGCCAGACTGGTCGTCCGGACAGTCTCCTCGGCAAGTTCCTTGAGCTCGTAATGCGGACGGTAATAACGGAAATCTTTCATGACCCCTTCCACACGCGCCAGGTAAAAGCGAACATAGCGTTCCAGCAGACGGTTCACCATGCGATCCCGGAAGGAGCGCTTCAGGTACGCGCGCTGGTCGAATTCCTCATTTACGAATCGCTGCTCGAAAAAGCTCAACAGCGGGGGAACCACGACCTCGATTCCCTGCGATAGGAGCCATTCGACGATGTTGTTGTTCGAGAAGGCGTTGTATTTGACGAAAATTTCCCCCAGAACGCCGACGATCGGCACCGGCCCTCCACCCACGGGCAGCGCGTTGAAATCGCGGACAGCCTCCTTCAACAGTTCGAGAAGCGCCCCGAAATCTCCTTCTCCGGCCAGCCTTCCGATTTCGGAGATGTATCGCTGCTGAAGGACCATCGTCGATCCGGCATGAAGCTCGTGCGGCGTGGTCGCCAGCACGATCCGCGCCAGCGCATCGCTGAAAATGAGTCCCAGCGCCAGCCGCCTGACCAGTGTGCTTCTTTCGATCGGGAAGATCGACGGAGGGGGCGCCTCCTCCGCGGAGAGCGAGACCACCGGCACCTCGCCGAAGCCGGCCGCCGCGAGCGCCTTTTGGGTCAGCGGCAAATAGTTGGACGCGCGGCACTGACCGAAGGTTTGGGACAAAAGAACCGTTGTCTTCCGGGGGTCGTATTTTCCGGACCGGAGGGCCTTGATGATGTCGCCGATCACGATGACGGCGGGGTAGCACATATCATTGTTCACATACCGGAGCCCTACGTCCACGGATGAACGGTCCTGGGGGGTCAGAAGCTCCACGCGGCAGCCGAAAGAGGCAAAAACGGGCGGTATGGCCGGTGAATAGAGAGGGGAAAACCACGGGATCAGGATCGTCCTTTCCCCGGGCTTGTCCGGGAAGGAATCATCGGGATGTTCAGGCCGGTGCTCCGGCGTGCCGGATCCGGCGCGCTCCCGAATCGCATCCAGCATGGAACGGAGGCGGATCCGGACCGCCCCGAGGTTGGTGATCTCATCCATCTTGATCAGGCTGTGCATCTTGCCCGTGCTTCGCAGGATTTCCCTCACCTCGTCGGCACAGATCGCATCCAGGCCGCATCCGAAGGAGGTGAGCTGCAGCATTTCAAGATGAGGGGTATGGGCAACCACCTTGGCTACGGCGAGAATCCGGTTCGTATAAGCCCACTGGGTCAGAATGCGGCTTTCCTTCAGCGAATGATCCGCGGCCAACGGCACAGCCGTTTCCGGAATGACATCGACACCGAACCCCGCAAGGAGTTCCGGCAGGCCGTGGTTGATCAACGGGTCCCCGTGATACGGTCGGCCTGAAACGACGACCACAAAACGGTTCTCTTCCCGGGCCTTCTCCATCCGCTCGACGGCCCGTTCCTGCAGTTCTCGCAGCACCTCCCGCTGAGCCGCGATGCCCCTCTCGACCGCCTCATCGACAAGCTTTTTCCCGATCCCGAAGGGTTTCAGGTAGAGCTGGATCTGTTTTTTGAGAAGTGCCGTATCCCTGAAACCGACCACCGGGCTGTCGATCGGCATACCGTATCGCCCCTCCGGGTCGATCGCGCTCCGGACCACGTCCGGGTATCCGGTCACCACGGGGCAATTGAAGCTGTTTTGTGCCCCGGTCCCTTCCGCCTTTTCGAAGATCACCATCGGATAAAAAATCCGGTCCACCCCTTTATCGATCAGATCGAGGATGTGTCCGTGGGCGAGTTTTCCCGGGAAACAGATGTTGTCGGACATCACCGTTCCAACGCCTTTTTCAAACAGCCCTGTGTTGGAAGGAGAAGACAGAACCACCCGAAACCCGCAGCCGGTCAACAGCGTGCACCAGAACGGAAAGTTCTCATACATGTTCAGCACGCGCGGGATTCCAAGGGTCGAGATCGGCGTCCGCTCCGGTTCCATCGGCCGGTCGAAGAGGAGCTTCAATCGGGCGGCGAAAAGATTTTCTCCGGGGCGAACACTGCGGCCGCCGTTGACAAAACGGCGCTCGCAACGGTTCCCGGTAAAATAATCCCGCCCTTCGCCGAAACGGATCCGGGTCACCTTGCAGCGGTTCTCGCAGCCGGTGCAGGCGAATGTCCTTTTTTCTGCTTCGCCTGCCGCCGCGGCCCGCTCGAAACCGGCGAAAGTCGTTTCCGAGGCAGGTTCGGCAAGGTGATTTTGCAGCGCCGTCAGGGCCGCGCCATAGGCCCCCATCATTTCGGCGATGTCCGGCCGGACGACCTCTTTTCCGATCAACAGCTCGAATGCGCGCAGAACGGCGGGGTTTCGAAAGGTCCCGCCCTGGACGACGATTCTCTTTCCGAGGGCATCCGGATCCTTCAGCTTCAAGACCTTGTAGAGGGAGTTCCGGATCACTGAAAAGGCGAGCCCCGCCGATATCTCCCCGACAGTGGCCCCCTCGCGGAGGGCCTGTCTCACGCGGGAATTCATGAAAACCGTGCAACGCGTTCCCAGATCGAAAGGCTCCGCCGCCTCGCAGGCGATCCGGGAGAATTCCGTGATCCCGATGCCGAGAGAGGCGGCAAAGGTTTCGATGAAGGAGCCGCAACCCGAGGAGCAGGCCTCGTTGATCTGGATATCGGAGACGCAACCGTCGCGGATGGTGATCGCCTTCATGTCCTGGCCGCCGATGTCGAGGACAAAGGAGACATCCGGAGCGAAGAAACGGGCCGCGCGATAGTGGGCCATCGTTTCCACGACACCGTCATCAAGGGCGAAAGCGGCCCGGATGAGGTCCTCGCCGTACCCCGTCACGGCGGTTCGAACAATATGGGGCGCCGCGTCGGCCTTGCGACAGGCTTCCCGCAGCGCATGCAGTCCCTTTTGCACCGCCGCCAAGGCGTCGCCGTGATTCGACGCGTACCACGTGAAGGCCACACGGTGGTCGCCGTCCATCAACAGAATCTTGGTCGTCGTTGAACCGGAATCGATCCCCAGCGTGCAGGGCGCTTTGTCCAAGAGAGTAATATCGATCTTCTGTGTCCGGTGCTGTCGGTGTCGATCCTCCCAGCTCCCGAACTCCTCCCGGCTCCGGAAAAGCGGCTCAAGCCTCTTTCCGGCCTCCCTTCGCCCCAACCGTTTTTCCTTTTCAAGAATCCGCAGCCATTCCCCCAATCGGAGCCGGTGCGGGGCTTCCCGACGATGCAGGGCGGCGCCTTCGGCGGCGATTCGCTCCGGGTGATCGCAGACCGCAAGGTCTCTTTCCGGATGAAGATCGAGCAGTCTGATAAAGGCATCCCGCAAACGGGGGAAAAAAGTGAGCGGGCCGCCGGCGAAGAGGATCTTCTTCCGAACATCGCTGCCGCGTGCCAGCGTGGAGATCACCTGGAGGGCCATGGCGTGAAAGACCGAGGCGGCGATGTCCTCCCGGGAGACCCGGTTGCTCAGAAGCGCCTGAATATCCGTTTTCGCAAACACCCCGCAGCGCGAAGCGATGGGGCAAAGCCTCCGGCTGTTTCCGGCCAGCCGGTCAAAGTCGTCCAACGGAACGTCGAGGAGAACCGCCATCTGCTCGATGAAGGCCCCCGTGCCGCCAGCACAGCTCCCGTTCATACGGATGTCGGGCTGGAAATCCTCATCGAATAAGGCGACCTTGGAGTCTTCCCCCCCGATCTCGATCAAGGTTCGCACATCCGGCCACCGCTGACCGATCAGTTTGGCGGACGCAACGACCTCCTGGACAAATGGGAAGCCGTGATGCTCGGCCATGCCCATCCCGGCCGAACCGGTAAAGGCCGGATCCACGAAACAGTCTCCCAGCGACTCCCGCGCTTCCGTCAGCAACGCCCGCACCGTATCCACAGTCAGGGCATGGTGACGGCGGTAACGGGAAAACAGGACCCTCTCCCGTGGATCGCAAATGACCAACTTGACGGTGGTCGAGCCAATATCTATTCCGGCAGGATATGCCTGTTCCATAGCCGTTGTCCGATCGAGCCAATCGAAATGGTCGCAGAACCCTTTCCGGGGTGAAGCCTGCGCCATCCCTCCACTTTTGCCGGCGGCAAATCGTGGGCGAATACTATGAGCGTACCCATAGCCGTTGTCAACATCCATTTTCGTCCATTTTCGTCTTCCATTTTCCCGTTGACTTTTCCGCGGGGGAAAGGCATACAGATCTTAGTTCATCCGATCACGATCAGGAAGAGGAACATCCATGAAATTCCGCTGCATGATCATCCTGGCCGGGATGTCGATTCTGTTTCTGTCCGGCTGCGCTACCCTAAACAAGGAGCAATGCCTCCGGGGTGACTGGCGGGGAGTGGGCTGGATGGACGGCATGAACGGGGAGCCGGCCGTCCGGATCGAACAGCATCGTGAAGCCTGCGCCGAGTACGGCGTCCGACCGAATGAAAAGTTTTACATGGATGGACGCGCCGAAGGGTTGAGGCAATACTGTGAGCCGGACAATGCCTTTCAGACCGGGCTGGATGGAAAGCCTTACAAGGGCGTATGTCCGCCTGATATCCATCCGCTGTTCCTTCGCTACAATAACGCCGCCTATGAGGTTTATCAGGCCAGACGGCAAATTGAACAACTTCACGACAACATCACCCACAAGTATAATCAGATGGAGAGCAGGAAGACCTCGAAAGAGGATAAAATCCGCCTGCGCCGTGCCATCAACGACGACGAGAGGAAATTGGACGATCTGCGAAACGATCTCCGAGACCGGGAGCGGTGGCTGGACGGGCTGATGGCGGAGGCACGGCGGAATCAGCGCAAATGATCCACAGGCAAGAGACCCATTTATCCCATGATGCGCCCTTTTGAAACGCCATGACCGTATCCGATGTGACCCCAGCACATTCATCTTGAAACGATCAAACCGACCTCTCCTATTTTGCGGGTTGTCCCCCGAAGCCACCGAAAAAACGATTGACACGGAAAGCCCGGTCAGCGGATACAGACAGCGTGTTCGCGTATCCTGTGCGGTAGGAAAGAGAAGAGATGGGAAAACAATGAATCCGTTTACGGGAAAAGTCGACGTGGTCATCGACGGCAGCCCTATCCGTTTTGAGGATATTCTTGCCGTGGCGCGATACGGGTCGGCGGTCCGGATCAGCAAGGCCCGGCCTTTTGTGAAGCGGATGGAGCGGACGCAAAAAATGCTGATGGACGCCCTGCGGGAAGACGTGCCGATTTACGGCGTAAACACCGGCTACGGCAAATCCTGCGGCAACCGGATGGAAATGAAGGCCGCTATCAAAAACGGCATGAATATCTTCCGTTTTCATGGCTGCGGCACGGGCGATCCCATCGGTATTGAAGAAACGAGGGCGGCCATGCTCTGCCGCATCGTCTGTCTGGCGCGCGGCTATTCCGGCGTGTCGGTCGGCCTTCTTCAGCAAATGGCGGATTTTCTGAATGCGGGGATCACTCCCGTTGTCCCGTGTGAGGGGTCGGTCGGAGCGTCGGGCGACCTGACGCCCATGTCCTATATCGGGGCGGCTCTCGCCGGTGAAGGCCGGGTCTTTTACCGGGATGAAGCCATGACCGCGATCCGGGCCATGAAAAAAGCCGGACTCAAACCGTACCGGTATCTGCCGAAAGAACCGCTCTCGATGGTCAACGGCACGACGACCATGACCGGGATTGCCGCACTTGCGGCCGGGCGCGCCTACCGGATCCTGGATGCCGCCGTTCACGCGACGGCGCTTTCCATTCACGCCATGAAAGGCAATGCGCATCATTACCATCCGGTGATTTCCCAAGCCAAGCCGTTTCCCGGACAGAAATACGTCGCTGAAAAGATTGCCGAACTTTTAAAGTTAAAGGCCCGCGTGTCGACAAGCCGCCTGGAAGATGGGGCGCCGGAGGCGTTGCAGGACCCTTACTCCCTGCGCTGCTCGCCGCAGGTGCTGGGAGTTTTGTACGATGCCTTGATCTGGATCAAAAAATGGGTGGAGACGGAGGCCAATTCTTCCAACGACAATCCCATTTTCGATCCCGAGTCGGGCCGGGTTCTGATGGGCGGCAATTTTTACGGGGGTCATATCGCCTTTGCCATGGACGGGCTGAAAGCGGCGCTGGCTTCCGTAGCCGACCTGTGCGACCGTCAGGTGATGCTCTTGGTCAATCCCAAGTCCAATCGGGGATTGCCGGGCGACCTGGTCAGGGCCGATGGGGGGAAAATGGGATTGCAGCACGGCTTCAAAGCCATGTCCATCTCTTCGTCGGCGCTTGCCGCCGAAGCCCTGAAGGAAACCATGCCTGCGGCGTCTTTCTCCCGTTCCACCGAGTCTCACAATCAGGACAAGGTCAGCATGGGAACGATCGCGGCGCGGGATGCCGGCAGAGTCTGCACGCTCACGGAACGGGTCATCTCCATCCATCTTCTCGCCGCGGCCCAGGCCTGTGACATCCGAAACCATTGCTCCTCCAGGCCGCTCCTGGCGAAAGCCCTGCGCCATATCCGAAGAATCAGCCCTCCTCTTCTACAAGACAGGCCGCTGGACGGGGATATTGAAAAAATGTGCGCGGCGATTCGCGACCCTGAATTCTTCGGGACAAAATGACCGATCAAAATACCGTTTCGACAAGGATTATTCCATGAATCATCAAGAACGAGTCCCCTGCGCCGGCCTTGGGCTCTCCCACATTGACCGGGAGGTTCTGCTGGCCGGTTGGGTGGATGCCTTGCGGGATCATGGGGAGCTGCTCTTCATCCACCTGCGCGACCGCAGCGGCGTGGTTCAGGTCGTCTTCAGTCCGGAATTCGCCGATCCGCAGCTCTGCAAGGCCGCCTCCTCCCTGAGAAACGAGTTTTGCATTGCCCTTCGGGGGCGGGTCAGGAAGCGTGACCCGGGCACCGAAAATCCCCACATCGAAACGGGCTTCATCGAGGTCGCGGCCACCGAACTGGAGATCCTGAGCAGGTCCGAAGCCCTGCCCTTCCCCATTTCGGAAAAGGCGATGGTCGCCGGCGCCGCCACCCGGGGGACCGATTCGGCCTCCGAAGAGATCCGGCTCCAGTACCGATACCTCGACCTGAGGCGTCCGACCATGCAGGATCGCCTCATCAAGCGTCACCGCATCATCAAGGTCGCGCGGGACTTCCTCGACGAGCGGGGTTTCCTGGAGATTGAAACGCCCATGCTGACAAAAAGCACCCCTGAAGGCGCCCGGGACTACCTGGTCCCCAGCCGGCTGCATCCGGGATGCTTCTACGCGCTGCCCCAGTCGCCCCAGCTTTTCAAGCAGCTTCTCATGGTCAGCGGCTTCGAGCGGTACTTCCAGATCGTCCGCTGCTTCCGCGACGAGGACCTACGGCCCAACCGGCAGCCGGAGTTCACGCAGCTCGATCTGGAGGCCTCGTTTATCGATGAGGCTTTTTGGTATGATCTGATCGAAGAGTTGCTGGTCCGGATGTTTGCGGTCGGCGGGGTCGAGATGGCCCGACCCTTTCCGCGGATGACCTACGACGAGGCGATGGACACGATGGGGTCCGATCGGCCCGATACCCGCTTCGGCCTCCGATTCGTGGAGGCCGCCGACCTCTTCCGGTACACCTCGTACGGAATCTTCAGGCAGATCCTTCAGCGCGGCGGCAGCATCAAGGGGATCAATATCAAGGGACAGTCGGAAAAGCTCAGCAAGAATGTCCTGCAAAACGAATACGCCAAGGAGATCGTTCCGGGTTTCGGAGCCAAAGGAATGACCTGGATGCGGGTCGTCCGCGGAGAGCTGGAATCCAATATCGTCCAGTTTTTCAACCGGGACGAACAGCGGGCGATCCGGGAGAGGTTTGACGCCCAAGACGGAGACGTGATCATCATGATCGCCGACGCCGCTTACGGTACGGTCGTCTCCGCCCTCGGTCAATTGCGCCTTCATCTCGCCGAGCGCCTGAAGCTGATCCCCGAGGGTGTCTTCAACCCGCTGTGGGTGACCGATTTTCCGCTCTTTACCGTTACGGAAACCGGGATCGCCTCCAGCCATCACCCCTTCACCTCCCCCGACCGGACCGACTTCGATCCGACAAACCGGGAGGAGCTTCTCTCCCTGCGGTCGAGGGCATACGACGTGGTCGTCAACGGCGAGGAGCTGGGCGGCGGCAGCATCCGGATCCATGACCCCCAGGTCCAGGGAAAGATCTTTTCGGCCCTGGGGTTGACACAAACGGATGTCGAGGAGAAGTTCGGTTTTTTCCTCAAGGCGCTCGCCTACGGAGCGCCTCCCCACGGCGGTCTGGCTCTCGGCATGGACCGGGTTGTTTCGATGATCCTCTCCTCGGACTCCATCCGTGAGGTGATGGCCTTTCCGAAGAACCGGAGCGCCTATTGTCCGCTGACACAGGCCCCCTCGGCCGTAAGTCGGGATCAGCTCAAGGAGCTGGGCCTTCTGGAATCGGGAGGATCGGCACCGCTGCCCGGTGCGGATCATCGGCAGGGCCTGCTCGAAACCCTTTCCTGGGTTTCCCGGATCGCGATTGATGAGAACGAACGAACGACCATTGCGGATGCGTTGGAAGAGGCGGCCCGTCAGGCCGACCAGGTTCGTCGGAGCGCCGGGGAAGAGGCGCCGCTTTTTTCCGTCTCGGCGCCAATGAATCGCATGCGGGCCAGGGACGAGGCGCGGCGATCCCCCCTTGCGGCGTCAGGAGACCTGTTTAAAAATGCGCCGGCCATGAAGGGGAATTATTTCAAGGTCGCCGGCATCCTGGAGTAACGCAGAAAGGGAACATCATGGATTCGGACCTCTTTACCCATTACAGCCCTTTGCAGGCCGGTAAGACGACCCAAGGCCCGCTCATGGGAAAGTCCATCGCCGTTCAGCCGGGAGTCTCTGTTCACGGTTGGCCGACTGAGGCCGGAACGCCGGCCCTTGAGGGTTTTGTCGCTTTGGAGAACGCGACGGTCGTCGACCGTCTGTTGCAGGCGGGAGCAACGCTGGTCGGCGCCACCCGGATGAGCGAACTGGGGTTCGGCATGAAGGGCGAGACGACCGCTTTGGCCGTTTCCCGGGGTCTGGCGGATTTGGCCCTGATGACGGACTGGATGGGCGAGGCGCGTGTTGCCGCCGCCGGCATCGGCGTCTTCGGCTTCAAACCGACCCAGGGAATCGTTTCGCGCTTCGGCTGGATCGGCCTGGCGCCGTCAATGGAGTGTTGCGGCCTTCTTTCCGGCAGTCCGGAATGGATCTCCGACGTCATGGGGAAGGTGACCGGCGAGGACGGGAAAGACTTTTCGTTACAGATCGGCGGGCTGCCGGATTTCAGGCCGCGAGCGGGGGACGCCCAGCCCGTCCGGAAGATCGGGGTCCTGAAGGAACTCTTCGCCATCCTGAGCGAAACGGAAACCAGGGCCTTTCGAAAGGGTCTCGACCGGCTCGCGGCGTTGGGTTTTGACATTCTGGAACTCAGCCTTGCCGATTTTGTCCTCTTTTCGACCGTGCACCGGATCATCGGCTCTGTCGAGGCCTCTTCGAGTTGCGGCAAGTATGACGGGGTCCGGTACGGCCACCGGACCAAGGCCGCCGTCAAAAACTGGAACGAGATGTATCTCCGGTCCCGCGGCGAATCCTTCGGAATGCCCTTGAAGGCCTACCTGTTTCAGGGGGCCTACTTTCAGTTTGAAAACTACGGCGCTTTTGAGGACGCCGCCCGAATCCGGGCCAGACTGGTCCGCGACACGGCGGGTCTGTTGACCCGGGCGGACGTGCTGGTCTCTCCCACCCGCCGCGAGGCCGCATGCACCGGCGCGGACGAGACGATCGGGTCGATCTATGCCGAATGTGCGCTGACCCTGTCGGCGAACGTGGCGGGGTTGCCCGCCTTACAGATCCCCGGTTTCGTCACGGATGGCGATAAAGATTTCGGATTGCAGATCACCGGATCGCCGCTGAACGACGCCCGCATGCTGTCGCTGGCGGTCCGCTTGTCCGAAAGCGCAACCGGGCATTGACAAACACCCGCATGGCTGGGCCGTCCGGCAGGATCCATGCGTGGCCTGGGAAAAGGGAAAACACGGCGCATTCGGGATCGCAGTGCGCGACGAGGGGCGCGGCGTAACGCGGCAGGCGGGCTCTCGGGAATCAGCCAGCAAAGGAGCAGAAATGGATTACGAAGCGGTCATCGGTCTGGAAATTCACGTCGAGCTGAACTGCGCCACGAAAATGTTCTGCGACTGCCCCAACGATACCGGCGCCGAACCCAACCGGAACACCTGCCCCATCTGTCTGTGGTTCCCCGGCGCCATCCCCCGGTTCAGCACCGAGGCCCTGGAAAAATCCGCATTGACGGCGCTGGGATTGAACTGCGCGCTTCAGCCGCTCAGCGCATTCGATCAGAAAGTCTATTACTACCCCGACCTTCCCAAGGGATACCAGCTTTCCCAGGCCCACCTGCCGCTGGCGAGAAACGGCTGGCTGGATATCATCTGCGAGGGCGGGGAAACGCGGCGCCTCCGGATCCAGAAAATTCACATGGAAGAGGATGTGGCGAAACTCATTCACGAGACGGATGGACGGACGCCCATCAGCCTGGTCGATTTCAACCGCGCCGGCGTCCCCCTGATCGAGATCGTGACGGAACCGGACATCCGAAGCCCCCAGGAGGCCATGGAATTTGTCCGCGCCCTGAGGACCCAGATCCGCTATATCGGGACCTCGGAATGCAGCCTGGAGGCGGGCAGCATGCGCATCGACGCCAACATTTCCCTACGGCCCCGGGGAACCGACCAACTCAACACCAAGGTCGAGGTCAAAAACATGAACTCCATCCGGCACGTGGGGGACGCCATCGCTCACGAAATCGCACGCCAGGCCGCCGATCTGGCCAGAGGAGAGGCGGTCGTCCTGCACACGCGGCTCTGGGATCCGGCGAAAAACGAAACGGTTGCCATGCGGGGGAAATTTGAAGGTCCCTGCATCCCCGATCCGTCGGTGCCGCCGATCCAGGTGACCGAAGCCTGGCGGGAGGAAATGCGGGCAAAACTGCCGGAGATGCCGGCCCTCAAGGCGGAGCGATTCGCCGGTCAGTACGGCTTGAGCCGGGAGGAAGCCCTGATGATGAGCGCCGAGAGGGATCTTTCGGAATATTTCGAAGCGGTGGTCCGGCAAAACGTCTCTCCCCGCACGGCCGCGCACTGGATCGCCGCGCAGCTCATCCCCGCCATGAGGGATCGCAACCAAGGCTTTGCCGGCATGCCGGTCCCGCCGTACAGACTGGCCGAGCTGCTGGCCATGCTGGAGCGAAACGAAATCAACGCCAATGCCGCCCGTGAAGTCCTCGCCCGCCTTTTCGACACGGAGCAAAGTCCGACCCGGCTTGTGGAGCAGTTCGGTTTCCGGCAGGTTTCCGATGAGAATGCCCTGGCCTCCCTCGTCGATGAGGTTCTGAAGGCCAACCCATCGGCACTGAACGACTACCGCAACGGCATTGCCAAGGCCTCGGGATTTCTCATCGGGCAGGCGATGCAGGCCTCAAAGGGCAAGGCCAATCCCAGGCTGCTCAAAGAGATCCTGATGAAAAGGCTCGCCTCATAAAATCGGTTTGGTTGAGGAAAATCGCGAAAACCGGCTTTTCAAACGAACCGGCCATCGCATGGGGCTGCGGAGGAATCGCCAATCCGAATTCGCCTCGGCGAGCGGCCCATCACCCAGATCGGTCTCCCCGTAGACTTCCCGGTTGTAGGCGCCGATGATACGCCTGATCTGCGGTTTGAACGCCGGGAAGCAGGCATCGAGCCGCGCTCCGAACTCCAGCGGCGTCTCGCCGCAATCGTGAAGGAGACCGCTGCGTCCGGCCCATCCCAGAAGCGCGCCATACAGCCCGGCCGCCTTTGGATAGCCCCGCAGTCCGCACATGATTTTTCGCCAGGCGCGGACCCCCCAAGCCTTCAGCGCCACGAACCGTTCCGTCAACCATAACGGAAACGATCTTTTTGCCTGCCGATCGCCTCCCGCCGTCCGGGAGAGCAGCCACCGGACGGCAAAGAAAAGAATGACCACCAGGGCCGCAAGCAGAAGCAGCGTCAGCAATCCCCAGAACCCCCAGTTCAGGATCCTGTTCAGCAGGTCCATCCACCAGCTTGACGTCTGGGGAACGATCCGGTCCAGATCTCCGAGACGGGGGGATACCGTTCCCCCCTCCAGCGACGGACCATTGCGGGGTCCGAATAGAAAACGCAGGAAGGCCACCACTACCGGGGCGAGAGGCCTTCCGGCGGCAGCAAGCGCCCGGGATCCCACCTGTGCCGCCGCGGTCAGGCCGGGCAGGAAAAAGAGCAGGAGTCCGCCGGTCGCCAGCAGAACCACAGCCATGAAGCTCACGATCATCCCGATCGCGCCGTATCCGGATAGAAAGGCCTTTGATGCGGCGCCTCCGGTCCGGGACATCGCGACCGATACAAGTCCAAACAGGAAAAACGGGAAAATAAAGAGCAGCGAGAGGGAGTCGCCCGTGATCGGCGCCCCCTTGCTCAGCGCGACGAGTTTGATGATGAAAAGCGTAAAGAAGGCCGCCAGGCCCAGGTCAAACCGGTTGCACGCGCTTGCATATCCCCCGGGTCTCCGGGCAAGGGCGACTCCCAACACCCAGAGGACCGTAATCAGGATGAGGTTCATCGAAAGGGTGAGACCCTCCGATACGTTCCTCGGTCCCTGCAGAAACAGGTCAAGCCAGCCCCTGTCCGTCAGGGGGTAGGAATCGTAATAGATCCCGTGAATCAACAGCAGCGCCGCGCCGATGAACCCCAGGATCTCGAGCCCCAGGACGTTGATCATCAGCCATCCCCTGCCCGTCGCCAGACGGGTGAGACCGGCGGCCAGGGCAAAAACGGCGATGGTCTGGAAAAAGGGGAAGGGACGGTCCATGATCGTCAGCGAGCAGAACATGGCCCAGCCCAGAAACCAGCTCAACTCCACGGCTCCGTTTACGAGATACCAGAGCATCCCTTTTCGATCCTCCATCATCCCTGCCCCTCCACGGACGCAAGCTTGACGCGGGCCTGCGTTTGGTCAGAGCCACCCTGGCCGGTTCCCGCCGGGGCGGGCGCCGAATCGTGATGGCAGGGCATCCACAGGAAGGGCACCTGCCGCCGTGTAAAGTACATCCGCGCCGCTCGTGCCGCCTCGTTATTCTCGAGGGAAAAATAGAGACAACTGATCCCATGGGGCAATCTCAGGTGAAGGCGAAAGGTTTCCACAAGATTCCGGACCGGCTCCATCCGCACCCGGGCCAGCGCTTCGAGCAGGGAGGAGAGTTGTCGTGGGTTTCTCGCCACGGGAACCACGGCCGGGCCTTCCCCGGTCATTCGGCCGTTAGTGACCAGACCCACGGCACAGCCGCGCCCGGCCAGCCGCACAGCCGCCGATGCCGCTGCCTCCAGCAGGCGCTCGAACGACTCCCCGGCGCCGGCTGTTCTATAGGGACCTGCATCGACGGCCAGCAGGACCTTTTCCTGCGCCGACGGCTCGAAAATCTTCTCCTGCAGTTTGTGGTGGCGGGCGGTTGCCTTCCAGTGGATATGCTTGGCAGGCCGGCCGTTCTGATAGTCTCTTGTGCCGAGGATGTAGACAGGGTCCTGTACGGGGCTCTTGGCTCCGGGAATTCCGAAAAAATCACGGCGCGGCGCTTTCGGCGGTTTGAGCGGCACGAGACGGGGATAGACCACCACTTCGATCGCTTCGGCCATCTCCTTGTGCTTCGGGAAAAAGCCGAACAGGTCTCCCGTAGTGATGCCGAGCGGCCCGATGCGGTGGACCCCCCTGCGCAGTGCCCTCAGCTCCCAATGGAAACCTGCCTTCTGATACCACAGAAGACCGGTTTCGGCCTCCACGCCGGCTTCGGAGGACGGGCCGTGAGCAAGACTCCGGATCGGCGCCCCGGCACGCAACAGCACCGGGAGAAATTTTCTGTTCTCCACCGTCACCTTCAGGCGGAGTGTCTCGTCGGGGAACAGCCGCCGCCGGTCGATGCCGAAGCTGCATCCGATGCCGTCCACGCTCCACCGGCTCCAGAGTTTCGTCCCGACAGCCACACCGAAAAGAATCAGGGAAAGCACCGTGAGGTCCCACTGGCCGTAGAGCAGCGCCAAAAACAGAAGGATCCCGATCAGGACCAGTGTCAACGGAACGAGAAAAAGGCTCGACAGGCTGCGATCGGCGGCGCCCATGACCCCCCCTTACGCGGCGGGAGCGGGCACGGGAATGCAGCGGAGGATCTCTTCGAGGAGCGGCTCCTGGCTTTCCCCCCGCAGCCGTTCCTCCTCCTTCAGGATCAGGCGGTGAGCCAGGACCGTCACGGCCAGGGACTTGACGTCGTCCGGAAGGACATAGTCCCGGCCACGAAGGGCCGCCAAGGCCTGAGAAGCCCGCATGAGGCTCAGGGAGCCCCGCGGACTCGCACCGAGACGAAAAGCGGAACTTTCGCGGGTCGCGTTCACGATGGTCGTGATGTATTCCTTCACGGGCTGCGAAACGCGGATCCTTTTCCGCGCTTCCTGCAGCCCGGCAATCTGTTCGGGGGTCGCCACGGCCTCCAGTTCCCGCAGCGGATCCTTTTCCCGGAACCTGTCCAGGATGGCGATCTCATCCTGCTGCCCGGGATAACCGAGCCGGATGCGCAGCAGGAAACGGTCAAGCTGCGCCTCCGGCAGAGGAAAGGTGCCCTCGAGCTCGATGGGGTTCTGCGTGGCCATGACGAAAAAAGGATGGGGCAGACCGTAGGTCTTCCCGTCCACCGTGACCTGCCGTTCTTCCATGCTTTCCAGAAGGCTTGACTGCGTCCTCGGGATGGTCCGGTTGATCTCGTCCGCCAAAAGGACGTGGGTCATCACCGGCCCGGGCTGAAACGTGAAGTCTCCCGCGTGCTGATTGTACACATTGAAGCCGGTGATATCCCCCGGCAGCAGATCGGGCGTGAACTGCACCCTCTTGAAAGAGGCGCCGATGCTTCTTGCCAGCGACTTAGCGATCAACGTCTTCCCCAAACCCGGAATGTCCTCGATCAACACATGACCGTCGGCCAGCAGGGCCACCAGAAGAAGCTCTATGGAACGCTCCTTGCCGACAATGACACGGGACACATTTTCCCCGATTTTTTTACACAGATCAAATGACACTGGCATACCCCCCGGACGGAATGTTGACAACGCTTGAAAGGAGATTTACAAGTGGGGCGAACGTAGGTCAGACAGACCGATCTGTCAAGCAGATTGTCTCTTTCCATCAAGATGCTTGACTTTAAAATCTATTTTTGTTCAGATGCGGCCGCCCATAGGTTTTGCGACAAACGGCTGAATCGCCCGACGCCGGCTCAAATGGGCACCCTCCCCCCACGGCATGACGGATCCGCTTCCGAAAATGCGAGGAGCGGCACAAAGATATTTTCAAACGGCATTCAACAGAGGATCCGACCACCATGGCAAAACTGAAAAACCTGCTGCGCAACCGGAACGCCATTTTTCTGCTCGCTTTGGCCGCGGGCTTCTGCGTCCCACAGGCCGCCCCGATGATGAGTCACCTGGTTCTTCCGGCTCTTGCGCTCGCCATGGCCCTCTCGACCATGGAAATCGGCAACGAAGCCTTTGCCCGCCCCCGCGCCCTCCTCTTTCCGGCCCTGATCGGGATCGTCATGAACTACGTCGTCCTCGGAAACGTTCTCATCGGGCTGAGCGCGTTGATGATCCGCGACGAAACGCTCTGGATCGGATTTGTTCTGCTGGCGGCGGTGCCCCCGGCCATAGCCGTGATCCCCTTCTCCGGTTTTCTGCGCGGAAACGGATGGATCTCCCTGATCGGCACGGTCGGCGGCTACCTGGGAGCCTTGATCATCATGCCGATCATAGGCCTGACCCTTTTGCGCTCCGTCGTATTCGACCCCCTCAAACTCCTGATGATCATGCTGGAGTTGATTGTCCTTCCCCTGGTTCTCTCCCGACTTCTGATCCGGAAGGGATGGAAGGGGCGAATCGATCCTTACCGGGGAACCGTCGTGAACTGGAGCTTTTTCGTTGTGATGTACACACTGATGGGGCTGAACCGCGATCTCCTCATCCACCAGGCGGAGTCATTCCTCCCCGTTGTTCTGATCGCTCTTCTCTCCATGTTTCTCCTCGGCTTGCTGATCGATTGGATCTGCCGTCTCTTTCACGTCCCGAAAGAAACCAGAACCAGCCTCGTCCTGCTGGGAACGTTGAAAAATCAGGGACTGTCGAGCGGTCTCGCCTTGACGCTGTTCAGTCAGGAAGCGGCCATCCCCTCGGTTGTGGCCACCGTCATCATGATCGGTTACGTGATGTGGCTGGATTTCAAGAAACGCTGGGATTAGCAAAACGGATTTGATGAAGCTGCAGAACGGAAAGGAGGGAGAGTCCCATGATGGAGTATCCTTTGTTGCTGAGGACGCACCTGCTGAGGGCGGCGAAGTATTTCCCGAAAAACGAAGTGGTTTCCGTCTATCCCCAGAACGAGATCTTCCGCTACACGTATGCCGATTACTTCCGGCGCACCTGCCGACTCGCCCATGCGTTGGAGTCGCTGGGTGTCCGGCGGGGAGACCACGTGGCGAGCATGGCGCTGAACACGCACCGTCATCTCGAACTCTACTACGGGGTCCCCTGTATCGGCGCCGCGCTCCACACGACGAACTTCCGCCTCCCCCTCCACCATCTCGTCTACATCATCAACCACGCCGAGGACAAGGTGATGTTCGTCGACGAGGACCTGGCCTTCATCGTCGACGCCATCAAGGATCAGCTCAAAACGGTGAAGCATTATGTCGTTCTTTCGCAGAGCGGGAAAATGCCGCAGACCGGCCTTTCCCCCGTGATCCTCTATGACGAGCTCATCGACCGTTTCCCCGACCAATACGATTTCCCGGACGACCTGAGCGAATGGGACCCGGCGCTGATCTGCTACACCTCCGCCACAACGGGCGATCCCAAGGGGGTCGTCTACAGCCACCGGGGGATCATCCTGCACAATTCCGCCGTGACGAGCATGTTCCAGGTCTCTGAACAGGATTGCGCCCTCCACATTGTTCCGATGTTCCACGCCAACGCCTGGGGTGGCCCCCTGATCAGCGTGGCCAGCGGAGCCAAACAGGTCCTGCCGGGCCGGGAAACGATCAATATGGAGGCCATCTGCCGGGTGATTGCCGAGGAGAAGGTCACTTTCACGGCCGGGGTGCCGACGATCTGGCTGATGCTCTACAACTATCTGGAGGCCGGTGGAAAATACGATTTTTCCTCCCTGAAAAAGATCGTTTCCGGCGGCTCCGCCTGCCCGCGGTTCCTGATGGAGGCATTGAACGAAAAGTACGGATTCCCGATCATGCAGGCCTACGGAATGACCGAGACGACGCCGCTGGCGCTCGCCGCCATTCCGAAAAGCTTCATGGCCGACTGGCCGATGGAAAAGCTCTACGACATCAAATCCAGCGCCGGCCTTCTTGCCCCGGGCCTCGAGATGAAGATCCTCAACGAGAAAGGGCGGGAGGTGAAGCCTGACGGAAAGGAATGGGGAGAAATCCTGCTGCGGGGGCCCTGGATCGCCAGGGAGTACTACCGGGATCCGGAGCGGTCGAAGACCACGTTCGCGGGGGGCTGGCTCCATACGGGCGATGTGGGAACGATCGACGAAGAAGGGTACGTCCGTCTGGTGGACCGCACCAGAGACCTCGTCAAAAGCGGGGGCGAATGGATCTCGTCGGTGGATCTGGAGAACCTGATCATGGCCCATCCGGCGGTGTCCGAAGCCGCTGTGATCGGGATTCCCCACAGCAAATGGGTGGAGCGCCCTCTGGGTTGCGTCGTTCTCAAACCGGGACAGTCCGTCACGGAAGAGGAGCTCCGAACCTTTCTCAAGGACAAGGTCAAGGCCTCCTGGTGGGTCCCCGACCATTTCGCATTCCTGGATCAGATCCCCAAGACCAGTGTCGGCAAATTCAGCAAGAAGGATCTGCGCGAGATGGTCTCCAGCGGAAAGATCCGGATCCCGGCCGAGTAAACGGGCCGCTTTTCGATCTGGTTTTCTTGGATGTTTTTCTGGCAAGACGTCGGAAGGAATGGTAGAATCGTTTCAAATACGAGACTGAAAGGAGATAAAAATGATCACATTCCCTGAACTGCCTTATGCCAAGGATGCCCTGGCGCCGGTCATCAGCGCCAATACCATCGATTTCCATTACGGCAAACACCATAAGGCCTACGTGGACAACCTGGTCAAACTGATCGCCGGAACCGATCTGGCCGATGCCGATCTGGAGACGGTGATCAAAAAGGCGAGCGGCGATCCGTCCCGCGCAGGGATTTTCAACAACGCCGCCCAGGTATGGAACCACACCTTTTACTGGAAATGCCTCAAGGCAGGGGGCGGGGGAAAGCCGACCGGCGCGGTGGCGGCAAAGATCGACGCCGTATGGGGAAGCTACGAAAAATTCGCGGAGGAGCTGAAGAATGCCGGTGTGACTCAGTTCGGAAGCGGATGGGCCTGGCTCGTCGCCGACGGCGGCCAGTTGAAGATCACGAAAACCGCAAATGCGGACACCCCCATCGCCCATGGCGTAAAACCGCTTCTGACCCTCGACGTATGGGAACACGCCTACTACCTGGATTACCAGAACCGGCGTCCCGATTATCTGGGTGCGGTGATTGCAAAATTGATCAACTGGGATTTCGTGAACGCCAACCTCGGTTGATTCTCCGGATGCGGGCGGGGGAAACCGCCCCGCCCCGTTTTTTGACGTGGTCGGCTTATCCAAACAGCCACCCGGAAGTTGGGTCCGGAATTTTTTCCGGGGGCTGCTTTCAGGTGGGAGGGTTTGCCATGAAATGCAATGTCGGGAAAACGGATCGCATCGTCCGGGTGATCGTCGGACTGGCCATTGTTTGGGCCGGATTTTATTATGAAAAGTGGTGGGGCCTCCTCGGCATCGTTCCGTTGGTGACGGCCGCCATCGGCTACTGTCCGGCCTATACACCCTTCAAATTTTCCACCTGCCGCAAGGACGATTGATTCAGCCTGATACGGCGAGATGACCTTCTCACAATCGCTTCACCGTCCATAGGGGCGCGTCATGGATGCCGATCGAGGGAAAGAGGACAACCGGGAACACCGGGAACGGCTGAGACAAAAATTCCTGACGGCGGGGATGGCCGCTTTCCACGAATATGAGGCGGTGGAATTCCTTCTCACCTGCGCCATTCCGCGAAGAGACGTCAAGCCCCAGGCCAAAACGCTTCTCCGGAAATTCGGTTCCCTCAGGGCAATCGTGGATGCGGAGATCGGCGATCTGGAGCGAATCAGCGGGGTGGGGAAGAAATCCGCGATCGTCATCAAGTTCATCAAGGAATTCGCCGCATTCTATCTGATGCAGAAGGCAAAGGAAAAACCGCAGATCGCATGCACATCCGAGCTTCTTGATTTTGTCCGCATGGCGATGGGCGGCAAAAAGGACGAAGAGTTCTGCGTCATCTACCTCGATGCCCAGAATCAGATCATCGAGTTTGAAACCGTTCAGCAGGGAATCGCCAATCAGGCCGTGGTTTACCCGAGACAGGTGCTGGAAAAGGCGCTTCAGAAAAAGGCGTCGGCCCTGATTCTCGCCCACAACCACCCCTCGGGTCATGTCCGTCCTTCGGATGCCGACATCCGCCTCACGCGGACAATCCAGGAAACCGCCCGGGCGCTCGATATTCTCATTCACGATCACATCATCATTGGAGAAAACCGCTTCTTCAGCTTCCGCGAAGAGGGGATGATGCCCTGAGGGCACAGGAAAAAACGCGGCTGTCTGTGGATTCCTTCCGGGAAATCGTGGGGAAAAATCTTCAACCGAATGCATCACAAATCGGGAACTCGGGCTACGCAAAACGGGGATCCGTGATGATCCCCGTTTTCTTTGTCCCATGATCGATTTTCCCCGATAATGATGAGGAGAAAAAGGCCGTTTTACCGCTTGCCGTCGACCCGCTCCTTGAGTTCTTTTCCCACCTTGAAGAAGGGCAGCTTTTTGGGGGCCACCTTGATGCTTTTTCCGGTCTTGGGGTTCCTTCCCGTATAGGCGTCATACTTCCGAACGACAAAACTTCCGAACCCCCTGATTTCGATCCGGCCATTTTTTCCCAGTTCATCGGTAAATCCCTTGAAGACCAGATTCACCACGTCGATGGCCATTTTTTCCGTCAGGTTCTCCTTCCGACTCAACGCCTCAATCAGTCCAGACTTGTTCATGCACCCCTCCTTATGATGGCTCATCACGTTCTTTTCCCAGGACCCTTCCGAACCGGGACTTCTCGAATAACGTGATAATATGTCTTTGGTTTCGGCGACTATTATTTATTTTCAAATGAATGTCAAGACAATTTTTCCCCCGGTGTCCATTTTTCCCCTGGTGTCAATTGTCCGGTCTGTTGAAGGAGGCGATTCACCTCCCTCCGGCTCAGCATACGCCAGGCCCCTTCAGGAACCGCACCCAATGCGACCTCTCCAACGGCCACACGGATCAAACGGCAAACGGGATGACCGAGCGCTTCAAATGCCCTCCGGATCACACGATTTCGTCCTTCCAGGATGGTCAGGCGCAGCCAGGTGGACCCGCGATTGGTCCTTTCCACCACCACATTTGCGGGCGTGAACCTTCCGTCGGGCAGGTCGATGCCGCTCTCCAAATCCTGCAATTCAGACCGGCGCAGATTCCCTTCGACCTTCACCCGGTAACTTTTCGGAAGTTTGTAACGGGGATGCTGGAGACGCTGGGAAAATTCCCCGTCGTTGGTCAGGATGAGAAGACCCTCCGAGTCATAGTCGAGACGCCCCACGGGGAACAGGCGCTCGGGGATCCCGCCAATCAGATCGGTCACGATCCGCCTCCCCTGCGGATCATGAAGCGTCGTTACGTAACCCCTCGGTTTGTGGAGGACGATGTAGATCCTTTCGATCTCGCAGGAGATCAAACGTCCGTCGACACGGATCTCGTCCCGGTCGGCGTCCGCTTTGGTCCCCGGTTGGGTTACCACGGTCCCGTTGACGCGGATCCGACCTTCGGCGATCATCCTTTCCGCCGCCCGGCGGGATGAAATTCCCGCCTGCGAGAGGATTTTCTGTATCCGCTGCTCCATCAATCCTGTGGTGGCTGTTCCTGCAAATCCTTCAGTTCCCTGAGGGTCGGCAGTTCGGAAAGATCCTTCAGGTTGAAGGTCTCCAGAAACTTACGGGTCGTGCCGTAAATGATCGGTTTCCCGGGAACATCTTTTCTACCGACGATCCTAACGAGTTTTTTATCGAGGAGCCCCTTCAGCGCGCCGCTGACATCAACGCCTCTGATGCGGTCAATCTCCGACTTGACCAGCGGCTGGCGATAGGCAACCACCGCCAGGGTCTCCAGTGCGGCGGCGGAGAGCATCGCGGGACGGCCTGCCTTCAATTTCCGGATCCAGGGGGCCAGATCGGCGCGGGTTCGGAATTGAAAGCCGCCGGCCACTTCGAGAAGTCCGATTCCTCCCCCGCGTACGTCATACATCTGCGCCAGTCCCCTGAGCAGCTCGAGAATCTCCTTTTTTTCCGTGTCGGGCAAAATCTCCAGGATTCTCTCCGCCGTCAAAGGTCCCTCGGAGGCAAACACGAGCGCCTCGACAATTGCCATTTTTTCTTCCATCATCCCTCCACTGCCGGAAACAGCCGGATCGCCCCGAAAGGCCCCGACTGGTAAGCCCGGATCATCCTGAGCTTCATCAGTTCCAGAATCGCGAGAAAGGTGTAGATAATCCTTCGCCGGTCCATCCTGTCCCCAAGAAGCTCGGCAAAGGTGATCTGTCCCTGTTCGGACAGCTTTTCCAAAATCTCGTTGATCCGATCCGTCAGGGACATCTTCTCGGCGTCGATTTCCAGATCCTCCCTGAGCTCCAGGCCGGCGATGATTCGACGGAAAGCCGAAACGAGCTCGAAAATGTCGACCTCGGTCATCTCCTCTTCTTCCTCACCCGAAGAGACCGGGTCTTCGGTCAAGGCCCCCCGCGTGAAGACATCCCGCTCCAGCAGAGGCCGCTCATCCAGATGGAGCGCCGCCTCCTTGAAGGCCTGGTATTCCAGAAGCTGGCGGACCAGCTCCTTGCGGGGATCTTCCCCTTCCTCCTCCTCGCCCTCCCCTTCGGCCGGCGGCAGAAGCAGTTTCGACTTGATGTGAACGAGCGTTGAAGCCAGCACCAGATATTCGCCGGCAAGGTCAAGGTTGAGGGAGCGCATCAGATCCAGATAGGAGAGATACTGCCCGGTGATCAGCGCAATGGGGATGTTGTAAATATCAATCTCATTTTTTCGGATGAGATAGAGCAGAAGGTCCAGCGGCCCTTCGAAGATGTCGAGCTTGATCTCATAACTCATGTTTGATCTTCAAGGCTTCCCGCACCTCGGCCATCGTCGCCTTTGCGATTTTCCGGGCCCGGAGGTTGCCGTCTTCGATGATCGCCCGGACCTCTTCCGGATGGCATACATAATGGTCGCGACGCTCATGAATCGGTCCCATCCCCTCGGCGATCGCTTCCGCCAAACGCTTTTTGCACTCGATGCAGCCGATGGCTGCCGTGCGGCAGGCGGGCGCGATCTCGGTTACCGTCTCCGGTTTGGAATACAGCCCATGAAACGTATAGACGTTGCAGAGCTCGGGCCGTCCCGGATCGCTCTTGCGCTGGCGCTGCGGATCGGTGAACATGGCCCCGACTTTTTTGCGCAAGTCCTCCCCCCGATCGCTCATGTATATTGCGTTTTCGTAAGATTTGCTCATCTTTCGTCCATCGATGCCCAGCAGTTTCGGCACCTCGGCCAGCAGCGGCTCCGGAATGGGAAAAACCTCGGCGTAGAGGAAATTGAAGCGGCGTGCGATCTCGCGCGTCAGCTCGACATGGGGAAGCTGATCGACGCCGACCGGAACCCCATAGGCCTTGTACATGATGATATCGGCCGCCTGGAGCACCGGATAGCCCAGGAAACCGAAGGTCGACAAATCCTTTTGGGAGAGTTCCTCCTTCATTTCCTTGTAAGTCGGATTTCTTTCCAGCCACGCCAGGGGGGTGATCATGCCGAGGAGCAGGAAAAGCTCGGCATGCTCCGGG
Source organism: Syntrophales bacterium (assembly GCA_034677965.1). Classification (GTDB taxonomy): domain Bacteria; phylum Desulfobacterota; class Syntrophia; order Syntrophales; family UBA5619; genus UBA5619. The sequence continues at coordinate 1,638 of JAXDCM010000066.1, read as the reverse complement.
ATCGAAGACTGGATGAAAAGGGTGCTTTTTGCCGGATCCAAACCGGCTGAAAGCCAGTCGACCACCATATCGACCGTATTTGCCCGGATCTCGCCGGTTTCCGCGTAATCGCTCGTCAGCGCATGCCAATCGGCAACGAAGTAGAAACAGTCGTAACGGCCGCTATTCTGGAGGGCAATCCAGTTGGAAAGCGCACCCTGAAGATTCCCCAGATGGAGTTTTCCCGTGGGCCTCATCCCGCTTAATATTCTTTGTCTGGCCAAGCAAACCTCCCGGATATCCGACGCTGCATCACAACGGCTCCGTATCGAAAAGCCTGAATAGGGAGCGGCAGCCGAATAAAAACGCGACGATTCATAACAGAAACGCCCCTGCATGTCAACGCAACAGCCCCTGAATCTCCGAGGGGCGCATCGGCTTATCGATGTACAGATACGTTTCTCGTTTGGATGCAAATCGAAGTCCTTACGTCGCTGAGGACGAAGGACTTGCCTTTCTTTCAGAGGTGACTCTCTACTTGCCCTTAACGGCCAGGAAAGCCGAGTCATCGGCCAAGTGCAGATAGATCCGCCCGTGCAGTTCGCCATTTTCGACGACAGCCCAGCCCCGGCCGTTGGCAGGGTCATTTTCGTCCTGACCCGACCAAGAGAATGCAAAACAGGGCGAACCGCCCCACTGCTCTATACGGCCGTCGATATCTCCGGATACCAGGCCGAACTGAAACTGTCCCGTTCCCTCCGAGTTGATTCGGATGTATCCGGGCACTTCCATATCGATATAATCCCGATCCCACACCTCCATCTCGGTGATACGCCATTTTCCCACAAACGGTTTGAAGGGTGTCATTTGCAGTCTTTTTAAGTTTTTACTTTCGGGTGCCTTAAGGTTGCGGCAATTTTTAGGTCAATGATGCTGTGATTGATAGGCGATGGAGATCCCCATTAATCCGTCGTCAATGCTTGCATAAAATTAGAGTCTCTGTCGGCATTGCTAAAATACATACGCACTATACTGCCAGGTCGAAAGGTATATCGCTGACATCGCGAAGTCTTCGTCCGGCAATCAACAGCTGGAGCATTTCCAGCGAGTCACTGTGGCTGCTTTCTTTTGCAGCCGCCAGCAATTCATAAAGTGCTCCGTGGTAGGTGCAATCTATATCGCCTGTGCCCAAAGCAATAGAGGCAAGTCTTGAGGGCAACGGCTCAAACGTGACGGCAAGAATACAAGGTGTTCGTCCTTTCCGGTTTCGCAGGAGGTTCAACGCTTCTGTTCGTGTATTTTGTGCCCTGTCACTACGCATCGTCCATTTACATGAAATACTCGCATGAAGCATCTCACAGGATTTACTATAATTCGACGAGCGAAGAGGTGTGTGCTTGGCGATATGATCACTTTCCGATATTACTTTAATCCCCTTTGCCTCTTGCTTATTAATCTCGGCATCATCAACAGCCAACCTCGACACTACAATATCCGGTGTTATCAGATAATCGCCGCCAAGCGCCGCTTTGAGCTCTGAATGAGCCTCAAGAACATTCTTCAGCTCCGCCAGATGTTCATATTGATGGAATGATGCAATACCAAGACGGGACTGGCTCGTCGAAAATATCCATGCTCCCGGCCGAATATGTTGTATTA
>JAXDCM010000065.1:0-8144 GCA_034677965.1 Syntrophales bacterium | reverse complement strand
TTCCGATCAAGCACCCGGATCGGATTCGGGAGGATAAACCGGATTATGTCCTGATCCTTCCATGGAATATCAAAGAGGAAATCATGGAACAGATGAAGCATGTCAGGGAGTGGGGAGGACGGTTTATCGTACCCATTCCCCATGTTCATGTTATTTAAAGGATCTTGATATGAACAGAAAAATACATATTATTTTCTTAATACTTAGCCTGTTCATCCTTTCCTGCGGGGGCGGCGGAGGTGGCGAAAGCATCAGCCCGAATACCCCGCCATCGACACCGGAAAGTGTCTTGGCGACCGGTGGGAACGGTGTAGTCAGGTTATCTTGGGGGAATGCATCGGAGAGCTCGCAAGACACTTTGGAAAGTGCCGGCGGGGGGACAACCTACAACATTTACTGGTCCACGACAGCGGGAGTTGTCAAGAAGACGGGCACGAAGATTTCCGGTGCGGATAATCCCTATTACCACAATGGACTGAGCAACAACACAACCTATTACTATGTGGTCACGGCAGAGAACCAGTATGGCGAAAGCAACGAATCGGCAGAAGTCTCTGCCAAACCGTCGTCCGACAGCCTTCCTCTGCCTCCGACACACATTGCCACAATGTCGCTCAACGAGCAGGTGATTGTCCGCTGGACGCCGACCGAAACAGAGGATGTCAATACATCCCATAACCTATACTGGTCTACGTTCAGCGGTGTCACAAAGACGACCGGAGAAAAAATTGCCGATGTGGTCAGTCCATATACGCATGAGGGTTTGAGCAACGGCACGTCCTATTATTACGTGGTGACCACGGTCAATCAGCGGGGCGAGAGCATCGAATCGGAGGAGGCATCGGCTAAACCGGATAATACATTTTCCCCTCCCCCAGCCCCGACAGAGGTAACCGCAACGGCGGGAGACCGTCAGGTCACGATTAGTTGGAGTGCCGTCGGCAATGCATTATCCTATAACCTTTACTATGCGAACGAATCAAGCGCGAGCTGGACAGAAATCACCGGTGTGACAAGTCCCTACACGCATGCAAATTTGGCACAAGGTTCAGTGTATTACTATGCAGTCACTGCGGTGAACGGATATGGAGAAGGTTCGCGTTCGGCAACCGTGTCGGTGACGATTCCCGATAGTCGCAACGATATCTGTGTCGCATTGGGAGACAGCATCACGGTGGGCTATGGTGTAACTTATGCCCAGTCCTATGTGCCTTTGCTCAGCGCTGCCTGGGGCAAGACAATATACAATGAGGGCGTCTTGGGGGCCCTGAGTTCCTATGGCGCCAATATCATCGACAGCGTTCTGGACGAATACAACCCCAAGTATATCACCATCTTCTACGGAAATAACGATGACGGTTTTTACAATGTCGATTGGATCATCAGCAACCTCCGCTCCATAATCGTTAAGGCCAAGGCGAACGGCACAGAACCGGTCATCGCCACTTTGACGCCTGTATTTGGTACATGGGCTTGGCGCAAATCAAGTGAAGTCACTTTAAATGAAAGAATTCGTCAACTGGCATCCGAGGAAGGGATCGCATGCGCCGATCTGGAAGCGTCTTTTGGCTGGAACGAAAGCTATATTCTTTCCGATGGAATGCACCCCAACAGCGCGGGCCATAAGATCATCGCAAATACCTTTCGAAGCGCATTAACGCGATGAACATCAATTTCCCGGAATAGAAAAAATCATAAAAGATCAAACCGTTCAGCGACACGAAGAGAGGGCATAGGTTATTGTTTAATCGTTTAAAAGGGTTGACAATTTTTAAAAAACAAATACAGGCAATCACGATCTGACGGCGAGGGACACCCGAAACAGAAGGATAAAATTCCATGGACATTCGAGATACATTTTCAGGAATCTATAAGGACCTGCCTGTCCTGGTGACCGGACATACCGGTTTCAAGGGCACATGGCTCTGCATGTGGCTGGATTTGCTGGGCGCCCGGGTCATCGGGTACAGCGACGATCCGCCGACACAACCGAATCATTTTGACATTTCAGGCATGAAGGATCGCATTGTGGACATTCGCGATGACATCCGAAACCTGGACAGGCTCATCAGCGTTATCGAAGAATATCGGCCCAAAATCATCTTCCACCTGGCCGCTCAACCCATCGTCAGGGAATCCTATAAGAATCCGAGAGATACGTTCATCATCAATTCCTGGGGCACCATCAATATGCTGGAGGCCATTCGGCTGACGGACTCGGTCAGGGCCGCTGTCTTTATTACCAGCGACAAGTGCTACCGGAACAAAGAGTGGATCTGGGGTTATCGGGAAAACGACGACCTCGGCGGAGGAGACCCTTACAGTGCCAGCAAGGCCATGGCAGAAATTGCCATCGAGGCCTATCGTGACGCCTATTTCCCGTGGGAGGATCGTGGAGAAAATGCCGTTGCCGTTGCATCCGTAAGGGCAGGAAACGTGATTGGGGGAGGAGACTGGGCCAGGGACCGTCTTTTGCCGGACATCATTCGCGCCCTGATCGAGGGCCGCTCCATCGACATTCGCAGCCCCAGGGCGACACGGCCTTGGCAGTTTGTGTTCTCCCCACTGTGCGGATACATGTGGCTGGGCGTGAAACTGATGCTGGACGGCACAAAATTTGCCGAACCGTGGAACTTCGGTCCGGTGGAATTGAGCAGCGACAGTGTTCAAAACATTGTGGAAAAAGTGATTCGACTTTGGGGCTCCGGCCAATGGAAGGACATTAGCGGGGGCAGCGAACCTCCTGAAGCCCATTGGTTGACGCTAAGCTGGGAAAAGGCGGCCACCCGCCTGGAATGGCACCCCGTTTATGCGCTGTCCGATGTCCTCGAAAATACGGTGGCATGGTACAAGGAGTGGCACAGGCAGGGTGAAAATGCGGCGATGTATGATTTCGGCGTGGAGCAGATTAGGACGTACATCAAAACCGCAAGAGAGCTGAATGTCAGATGGGCCTGCCCGCAGCCCACGGACCGGCTTCAGAGGAAGCTGATCAAACCATAAAACTTACATGGTTGAACGAGGAGCAATGATATGCTCAAACAGGAAAAACATCTGGAAGATCAAACACCCAAAGCAGACGAGAAAAAAAGAGTTGTCACATTGACACTTCCGGAAAGAACCTTAAATGTACTGGAAACGTATGACACGGATCTTTCCCAGGCCATCGTAAAAGCAACCGAACTTGCGGGTAAGAAGGCTTTTCCCACGGGGAATTCCTTTGAGGTCGTCCGGGTGGCGCCCGGCAAGTCGGTTTTCGTCGTCGGTTCCCAGACAAGGCTTACCGAGATACCCTGGCTGAAACTGGTGGAAATTGCGCCCGGACGCAATCTGATTGCCATACCTTCGGGAATGTCGCTGGAGTCGCTTGAAGTTGCCATTCTCGAACTGATCGATAACACCCCCCCCGACAGATCCATGGAGCGCATGCTGCTTGAAGCGTTCGAAAAATATGTCGGTCGGCTTAGGCGCTATAAAAAAATGTCCCGGGCTGAAATTCTGATCGTCGATACCGATGATTAAAGACCTTTGAATTTCTCTCGAACCCTGGCAATTTATCGTTCCCGTAAAAACGGGAATCCATTCTTTTCAAGAACTCCTGGATTCCCGCCTGCGCAGGAATGACACAAAAGGGACGTTTTCAAAGGTCTCGATTAGCGTTTGCCGACCATGGCGTTAGGGCATCGGGAAAGAAGCATAGTTATCAGAATGCCGGTACAGTATGATTCCCTTGTTTAAGAACCATCATTTATGGATCACTCGCGGTTTATTGTGGAACTTGCGAAGAGGCAGAACGGAATTCTTATTCTAACAAGTACGGTGTGAATCATGAAAAAAACAGAAATGCTGCTTGCGGGACTGTTCAATCCGGCGCTAGCGGTCAGCAATGCCCTGAGGAAATTTCAGATCGGTTCGTTTGAGTTCAGACTTGCACTGGACGGTATGACCCGGCCGAATTACGGATATGCTCTGTTTTCTGCGGCAAAGCAGGCACGGAGTCTCGGCTTGAAGAAAATAAGTGCAATCGAATTTGGCGTCGCCGCCGGGAATGGTCTGCTGGCCATGGAAGGCATTGCGGAAAGCGTAACGAAGATCACCAGCGTCGGCATAGATGTCCTTGGATTCGACATGGGAACCGGCCTGCCGGCACCCTCTGATTATCGGGACCTGCCGTACCTTTTCAAAGGCGGTTTCTATAAAATGGACACCGGTCAACTGCAAGCAAAGCTTAAAAAAACGACCCGTTTGATTTTAGGTAACGTAGCTGATACGGTCCCCACATTCATGGAGACAAACACCTCCCCTGTCGGATTTGCCGCCTTTGACCTGGATTTTTACAGCTCCACGGTGCACGCCATGAAAATCCTGTCTGCCGACCATGACAGGCTTCTCCCGAGAACCTACTGCTATTTTGATGATACGATGGGCAGTATGGAGGAGCTGTACAACGAATTTACGGGCGAACTGCTGGCTATTCGGGAGTTCAATGAGAAGCACGAGGCAAGGAAGATCGCATTGATCCATGGACTGATTCAAAACAGAATCATAAAAAGCAAATGGTGCAACGCCATGTATGCGCTTCATGTTTTTGACCATCCTCTGTACAATCGTTACATCCCGGACCGGCAGAATCATGCTCCGTTTGATTGAACCCCAAACTCCGCTTTTCTATCCGTTCGCTTTTTCCTCGAAACCTGTTAAACCGCTGCATCAAAATACATCGGAAATGGATGCATCATCAACATCATCGACTATCTGAAGGCATAACGAGCATTGTGGACCTATCCCCCTATCCGGCGGCCTACTTCGTTAAGAACGGACAGCGCATTGATGTGTGTGTGGAATCCGTCACCGGACATCTGTAGGGGAGCATCGAGCAGAATGCCGAATGCATCGACCTCAGGGCCCATACAAGGCGAAAAAGCTGCTCGATTTTCTTCACAGGTGGAACGAAGGGCTAATGCAGAAAGCGTATTTCATGCACGCCGGCCGGCGCATAGTCGTCCGCTCGCAGCATCCGGACGCGCGGGAAATCAAACCCGACGAAGACCCCTCGTGGATAATGGTAACATAGAATCATCGGTGCTTCAGAAACACCCCGCATCCCCCAAGACGCCTGATCGCTCCGTTACCATCGTGTCGGACAGCGAAGTCATCGGTCTCATCCCGTGCGGCGGCTACGCCAGCCGGATCTCGCCCCTGCCGTGTAGCAAGGAAATCCTCCCTGTCGGACTTCAACAAAATGAAAAGGGATCGTTGCGGCCCAAGGTGGTTTCCCATTACCTCCTGGACCGGTTCCGCATGGGAGGCGTGCGGAAGGCTTTTTTCATACTGCGCAAAGGCAAGTGGGACATTCCGGACTATTACGGCGACGGATCGTCCGTCGGAATAGCGCTGGGGTACCTGATCACAGGCCTCCCCTATGGCCCTGCCTACACGCTTGACCAGGCATATCCTTTCGTGAGGGACAAACGGGTGGCCCTGGGATTTCCGGACATCCTGCTGGGTCCCCCGGATGCGTTTCGCAAAGCGCTTGACCATCTCTCCGCTTCAAGGACGGACATCGTGCTGGGACTTTACCGAATATACCAGTCCCGGTTATCAGACATGGTTGCCGTCGACCGTGGCGGCCGGGTGCTCGAGGTCATACCCAAACCGTGCGAGAAAAATCTGAGGCTGGGATGGATGTTCGCGGTTTGGACCCCGGTCTTTACAGAGTTCATGCATGACTATCTCGCCGTGCCGCGGACTTCCGCGCAGCTTCCCGGCTCGCTGTTGCCGGAAGAACTGACGGTGGGACACGTCATCCAGGCAGGCATTCGTGCGGGCATCCGGGCGCAGAGCGTCTTTTTCCGGGGACACCGGTACCTGGATATCGGTTCGACTGAAGGGTTGCGGCAGTTATCTTCCGGACAGTGGCAAAGCTTGGTGGATTGATCACCCTTGCAGGAGCAGTCATGACAAGTCTGACGACGTTTATGGAATGGCTGGTTATATCCGGAATCACGGAATCCCCGGTTTTATGCAAATCTGCAATCCGGTGTTTGTTGTCAAATCTTGCTGTTTGCAATTCAGCTTGTCGCCCTACTGAAACAACTTGCATTTCAATGTCCAATGGAGAATAATATTAACGAATGATTTTAGGGAGTTCTGTTTAAATTTCGAACATGCAGAAGATCATCATATCCGGAAAAGCCACCCTCTGTCTCGCCATCATGGTTTCATTCCTGTCAGCCGGGATGAATGCAATCTCGGAACACCTGGCCCCATGGAATATGGGTTTTGTTGTGATGGAGGGCGAGGAGGATGATGGTCGGGGCAATTTTTATTCTCTTAAAGCTCGCCAAAACACCCGCTGGCGAGATGCCTTTGACATCAAGAAACGTTTATCTGTTTCTCACGCACTTGATGAAATTGATCGGGTAATTCTCGTTTATTTGTGTACGCGTTGCGATCGCCCTCCACCCTCTTTCCCCTGGTTCAATCCATTAACGGCCACCCACATACCATAGAACCGAACCGCAAAGACTTCTTGCACTGCGTGTATTGTGTTGACGGGTCTGAGCGGACAACAGAACCCCGGCACACACAAGGGTCTGGACGAACCAAGAAGAATGAGGATGAATATGAACCTGCTGATAACCGGCAATATGGGTTATATCGGACCATCGGTTGTAAAGCGCCTGAGGGAGAGCCATCCCGAGGCGACACTCATCGGCTACGATATGGGATATTTCGCAAGTCAGCTGACCCGTGTGGATTATCTTCCCGAGTGCCATCTGACCCGGCAGTATTACGCCGATGTGCGGACCTTTCCGAAGGAAATCCTGACGGATGTTGATGCCGTGGTTTACCTGGCGGCCATCTCAAACGATCCCATGGGGAACAAATACGAAGCAGTGACGCTGGACATCAATTACCGGTCCGCCGTGGCCCTTGCGGTCAATGCCAAGGCGGCCGGTGCAAAGTCTTTTGTATTTGCCTCGAGCTGCAGCACTTACGGATTCGCCGAGGATCACGCCATGAAAGAGGACTCTCCCTTGAATCCACTCACGGCGTATGCGAAGTCCAAAGTCTGCACGGAGAGAGACTTGGCGCCCCTTGCGGATAAGGATTTCCGGGTCACCTGCCTGAGGTTCTCCACGGCCTGCGGGATGAGCGAGCGGTTGAGGCTGGACCTCGTTTTGAACGATTTCGTGGCCTCCGCGGTTGCCTCGGGCAAAATCACCATTTTGAGCGACGGCACGCCCTGGCGTCCGCTGATCCACATCAAGGACATGGCCAGGGCAATCGACTGGGGCATAGAACGGCCGGCAGGTTCCGGAGGCCCCTTTCTGGTTGTCAATGTGGGAGCCAACGATTGGAACTACCAGGTGCGCAACCTGGCGGAGGCCGTGGCAAGGATCATCCCCGGCACCGTTGTTTCCATCAACAAGGACGCCCAGCCGGACAGGCGCTCCTACCGGGTCAATTTCGACCTATTCCGGGCTCTGGCGCCGGATCATCAACCCCTGTACGATCTTGATACAACCATTCGGGAACTGAAGAACGGCTTGGAAGCCATGGCTTTCCGCGAACAGAATTTCCGGAACACGAAATTCATGAGGCTGAAAGTCATCGATTCCCTGAGAGAGATCGGCGCGCTGGACGAGCATTTGCGATGGACGTTCCGTTCCCAATCGTGAGATACCGAGGTGGCTTGAGCCTCAATGGATAAAGCAGCAATCACCATCATCGGCATCGGAGTCGCAGGCTTGGCCGTGGCGGTCGGATTGTCCTCGACACACAGGGACGTATTCGTTCTGGAAAGGCATGACAGCTACGGCGGGGAGACGAGCAGCCACAACAGCGAGGCGATCCACGCCGGAATCTATTATACGAATGGTTCCCTGAAGAGCCTTCTGTGTCGTTTGGAATCGAGTCTCCGGGACGGACCGCGCCCCTGGCCATCGCAAAAAAGGTTGCGGACTTGGCCGCCAATTGTGTATAAGCGGCCTTCATTTTTGAAAAGGATGGTTGAAGGTCATGGAATGTCGATTTTGTAACACACATCTGCGGCATCTTTTTCTTTCCCTGGGTGCCGCCCCGCTGTCCAATTCTTATCTGACGGGAGAGGATTTGCAGAAGATGGAGCCCCATTACCC